>NZ_JBSHAQ010000102.1:0-15973 GCF_053611585.1 Streptomyces sp. NPDC054794
GGCGCGCCTGTGACTCTAACCGGCGCGCGGGGCGCCCGGGAGGGCTGAGCACGGTCGGTTTCTCGACACAGGCTTCCAGCGCCCCGGAGGCGAACCGAGCCACAAAAAAAGGAAGAACGACATGACCACCGCCTTGGAGTCCCTGGAACCCGTGCTGTCGGTTCGGCAGGTCCTCGCCCTGGAACGGGTGCTGGCCGGGGAGCCCGAGGTGGTGGCCGGGGCCGGGCAGTTGGACCGGCCGGTGCGCTGGGTGCATGTCGCCGAGGCCGCCGACGTCGGCGTGATGCTCATCGGCGGCGAGATGGTGCTCACCACCGGGGTGCTGCTCGCCGGCGACGAGGTCAAGCAGGCCGAGTACATCCAGTCCCTGCACCGCGCGGAGGCCGCGGCCGTCGTCCTGGGCCTGGGCCGGGCGTTCCCCTCGCCGCCCGACGTGATGCGCCGGGCCGCCGACCGGTGCGGGCTGCCCCTGGTCGTCCTGCACCGGCCGTTCCCCTTCGCCGAGTTGACGGAGGAGGTCCAGTCCCGGCTGGTGCGGCGCAAGTTCGCCGCGGTCAGCCTGTCGGAGCAGGTGCGGACCGCGCTCACCGGCCTCATCACCGCGGGCGCCCCGCTGCAACGGCTGCTCGACGAGATCGCCCAGCACAGCGCCTGCCCCGTCGTCGTCACCAACCTCGCCCACCGCGTCCTGGCCACCGCGGGGGAGCGGTCCGCGGTGGACGACGTGCTGCGCGACTGGGAACGCATCGCCCGGCAGGCCGGCGGCAGCGAGGGCGACGGCTGGATCCGGGCCGAACTGAGCGGGCGCGGCGAGCGGTGGGGGTGGATCGTGTTGTGCGGCCACCGGGGCGACACGGCCACCGGTCGGCTGCTCGCCGACCGGGCCGCCGAGGCCCTCGTGCTGCACCGGATGCTCGGCGGCGGCTCCGCCCACACCTGGGAGGAGCAGTCCGCGCAGAGCCTGCTGACCGACCTGGTCTCCGGTGTCGTACCGGCCAGGCAACTGCTGCCCCGGGCGCGGGCGGCCGGGCTGCCGGTCAACCGGCGGACCTTCGTGCCGCTGGTCGTCCGGGACCGGGAGCCCGCCCAACTCGACCGCGTACTGCGCATGCTGGGGCTCCCGGGGCTCGTCGCCGAACTCGCCGACGGGGCCACCGCGGTGCTGCTCAGCCTCGCCCGGGACCAGGACGCGCCGGCCCTCACGGACCACTTCGCGACCCGGCTGCGCGCCGAGTCCGGGGTGGCCCGTACCGTCGTCGCCTCGGCCGGCCCCCGCATCTCCTGGGAAGACGTGCCCGCCGGGCTGCGCGAGGCCCAGCACGTCGCCGACGCCGTCGCCGACTCCTCGGCCGCCCTGGAGCTGCCGCCCGTCGTACGTCTCAGGGACGTCCATCTGCGCGGTCTGGTCCGGCTGTTGCGGGACGACCCGCATGTGCAGTCCTTCGCGGAGCGGGAGTTGGACGGGCTGCTGTGCACGGCCGACGAGGACCTGCTGTCCGTACTGCGCACCTTCCTCGCCACCGGCCGCAACAAGTCCCGCACCGCCCAGCTCCACCACGTCTCCCGGCCCGCGCTCTACCGCCGTCTCGAGGTCATACAGACGCGGCTGGGCGTCGATCTCGACGACTTCGAACAGGCCGCCTCGGTGCACATCGCTCTCCTCGCGCACGACGCGCAACAGCAGTGAAACAACGACCGACCTGGGAAAACGGCGGTGAAACATGGGCCCACGCGAACGTGACAGCGTGGCACGCCGCGCGCCCTCAGACGTGACACGCTGCCACTCAATCCGGTCCCGAGGACTTTCTAGGCTCACCGCACACCGAGCGACCGGAGGTCCCGATGAGCAGAGTGATCCGTGCCGCCCTCTTCCAGACCGCCTGGACCGGCGACAAGGAGTCGATGATCCAGGTCCACGAGCAGGCGGCCCGCGACGCGGCCGCGCAGGGCGCTCAAGTGCTGTGCTTCCAGGAGCTGTTCTACGGGCCGTACTTCTGCCAGGTCCAGGACAAGGCGTTCTACGAGTACGCCGAGGCGATTCCCGAGGGCCCGATCGTCCGCCGCTTCCAGGCGCTGGCCCGGGAACTGGGCCTCGTCATGATCCTGCCGATGTACGAGGAGGAACAGCCCGGCGTCCTCTACAACACCGCCGCCGTCCTCGACGCGGACGGCTCGTACCTCGGCAAGTACCGCAAGCACCACATTCCCCAAGTGCCGGGATTCTGGGAGAAGTTCTACTTCCGCCCCGGCAACGCGGGCTGGCCGGTGTTCGAGACGGCGGTCGGCAGGATCGGCGTGTACATCTGCTACGACCGGCACTTCCCCGAGGGCTGGCGCGCGCTGGGGCTCGCCGGCGCCGAGATCGTCTTCAACCCCTCGGCCACCTCGCGCGGCCTGTCCCGCTACCTGTGGCAGCTGGAGCAGCCGGCGGCGGCCGTGGCCAACGAGTACTTCGTCGGCGCGATCAACCGGGTCGGCGTGGAGGACCTGGGCGACAACGACTTCTACGGGACCTCGTACTTCGTGGACCCGGAGGCCCAGTTCGTCGGCGAGGTGGCCTCCGACAAGGAGACCGAACTCGTCGTCCGCGACCTGGACCTGGCCAAGCTGCGCGAGGTCCGCGACCGCTGGCAGTTCTTCCGCGACCGCCGCCCCGACGCGTACGGCCCGCTGACGGCTCCGTAGCAGCGAACGGCGCGCCCTGCGCCCGAGGGGCGCGGGGCGGCGCCGAACACGCGGCTCCTGCCGCGTGGGGGCGACCAGCCACGTCGGACCCGTACGTGACCACGAAGGAGAGGACCCCATGACCGGCCGCAAAGTGATCCGCGGCGGACTCGTCATCACCGCGTCCGACGAGATCCACGCAGACGTCCTGATCGAGGACGGCCGTATCGCCGCCCTCGCCGCCTCCGGCACCCCGGCCGCCGAGGCCTTCACTGCCGAGCAGATCATAGACGCCGCCGGGAAGTACGTGATCCCGGGCGGAGTCGACGCCCACACCCACATGGAGCTGCCGTTCGGCGGCACCTTCGCCTCCGACACCTTCGAGACCGGCACCCGCGCCGCCGCCTGGGGCGGCACGACCACGATCATCGACTTCGCCGTGCAGAGCGTCGGCCACACCCTGCGCGAGGGACTGGACGCCTGGCACGCCAAGGCCGAGGGCAACTGCGCCGTCGACTACGGCTTCCACATGATCGTCTCGGACGTGAACCAGGACACGCTCAAGGAGATGGACCTGCTCGTGGAGGAGGGCGTCACCTCCTTCAAGCAGTTCATGGCCTACCCCGGCGTCTTCTACAGCGACGACGGCCAGATCCTGCGCGCCATGCAGCGCTCCGCCGAGAACGGCGGCCTGATCATGATGCACGCGGAGAACGGCATCGCGATCGACGTCCTCGTCGAGCAGGCGCTGGCCCGGGGCGAGACCGACCCCCGCTACCACGGCGAGGTCCGCAAGGCCCTGCTGGAGGCCGAGGCCACCCATCGCGCGATCAGGCTCGCCCAGGTCGCGGGCGCCCCCCTGTACGTCGTGCACGTCTCGGCGATGGAGGCGGTGGCCGAGCTGGCCAGGGCGCGCGACGAGGGCCTGAACGTCTTCGGCGAGACCTGCCCGCAGTATCTGTTCCTGTCCACCGACAACCTCGCCGAACCGGACTTCGAGGGCTCGAAGTACGTGTGCAGCACGCCGCTGCGGCCCAAGGAGCACCAGGCCAAGCTCTGGCAGGGGCTGCGGACCAACGACCTCCAGGTCGTCTCCACCGACCACTGCCCCTTCTGCTTCGCGGGCCAGAAGGAACTCGGCCGCGGCGACTTCTCCAAGATCCCCAACGGCCTGCCCGGCGTCGAGAACCGGATGGACCTGCTGCACCAGGCCGTCGTCGACGGACACATCTCGCGCCGCCGCTGGATCGAGATCGCCTGCGCCACCCCGGCGCGGATGTTCGGCCTGTACCCGAAGAAGGGCACGATCACGCCGGGCGCCGACGCCGACGTCGTCATCTACGACCCGCACGCCGAGCAGGTCGTGTCCGCCGAGACGCACCACATGAACGTCGACTACTCGGCGTACGAGGGCAAGCGCCTCACCGGCCGCGTCGAGACCGTGCTCTCGCGCGGCGAACTCGTCATCACCGAGCGGGAGTACACCGGACACGCCGGCCACGGCGTCTACACCCCGCGCTCCACCTGTCAGTACCTCAACTAGGAGTCGCGCCCATGGACTTCGGACTCGTCCTGCAGACCGACCCGCCGGCCTCCCGCGTCGTCAGCCTGATGAAACGGGCCGAACACAACGGCTTCACCTACGGCTGGACCTTCGACTCCGCCGTGCTCTGGCAGGAGCCGTTCGTCATCTACAGCCAGATCCTCGCCAACACCGAGAAGCTCACGGTCGGCCCGATGGTCACCAACCCCGGCACCCGCACCTGGGAGGTCACCGCCTCCACCTTCGCCACCCTCAACGACATGTTCGGCAACCGCACCGTGTGCGGCATCGGCCGCGGCGACTCCGCGATGCGCGTGGCCGGCCGCAAGCCCAACACCCTGGCCCGCATCAGCGAGGCCATGAAGGTGATCCGGGCCCTGGGACGGGGCGAGTCGGCCGACCTCGGCGGCGGCACGGTCGTCAAGTTCCCGTGGATCAAGCCGGGCGCCGAACTCCCGGTCTGGATGGCCGCGTACGGCCCCAAGGCCCTGCAGATGACCGGCGAGGAGGCCGATGGCTTCATCCTCCAGCTCGCCGACCTCTACCTCACCGAGTACATGGTCAAGGCCGTGAAGGACGCGGCCGCCGCGGCGGGTCGCGACCCCTCCGAGGTGAAGATCTGCGTCGCCGCGCCCGCCTATGTCACCGAGGACGACTCGCCCGAGGCCCTCGGCCACGCGCGCGACCAGTGCCGGTGGTTCGGCGGAATGGTCGGCAACCACGTCGCGGACCTGGTCTCCAAGTACGGCGCGCACTCCGCCGCAGTCCCCGAGGAACTCACCGACTACATCAAGGCCCGGCAGGGATACGACTACTCCCACCACGGGCGCAGCGGAAACCCCGACACCGAGTTCGTGCCCGACGAGATCGTCGACCGGTTCTGTCTGATCGGACCGGCCGAGAAGCACATCGAGAAGCTCGGCGCCCTGCGCGAGCTGGGCGTCGACCAGTTCGCCGTCTACGACATGCACGACGCGCAGGAAGCCGTCATCGACGCGTACGGGACGACGGTCATCCCGGCCGTCAACGGCTGAACCACCCCTGAAGTGAACTCCCCCTTCCCACCGTCCGGGGAAGGGGGCACAGGACGCTCCCCATCGGTCTTCTTCGGGCCGCCCACGCCCCGAGGAGCGCACCCCCCATCGGCGAAACCCGCACGGCCTTTCCTCCCCGACCCACCTCATTGATTGGCCTGCCCATGACCGACACCGCTCCCACAGCCATACCGCCGACCTCCCAAGTCACCCGCGCCGACGGCCGGGTGGAGATCGCTCCTGGTTCGCCGCAGCCCAGCGGCCCGTACGCCAACGCGGACCTGCTCCCGGTCCCGGTCGAGAAGCGCACCTGGACCACGTACAACTTCTCGGCCCTGTGGGTCGGCATGGCCCACAACACGGCCTCCTGGACCCTGGCCTCCGGTCTCATCGCCGTCGGCATGGACTGGAAGCAGGCGGTGTTCACCATCGCCCTGGCCAACCTGATCGTGCTGGTCCCGATGCTGCTCACCGGGCACGCGGGACCGAAGTACGGCATCCCCTTCCCGGTCTTCGCCCGCGCCAGCTTCGGCGTGCGCGGCGCCAACCTGCCCGCCGTGGTGCGGGCGTTGGTGGCGTGCGGCTGGTTCGGCATCCAGACCTGGATCGGCGGCGAGGCCATCTACTTCCTCGCCGGGAAGCTCATCGGCGACAGCTGGACCGACGCCTCCAAGGTCGGCGGCTACGCCTGGACGATGTGGCTCTCCTTCGCGCTCTTCTGGGTCATCCAGGTCGCCATCATCTACCGGGGCATGGACACCATCCGCCGCTTCGAGAACTGGGCGGCGCCCTTCGTCCTCGTCGGCGCCTTCGTGATGCTGTGGTGGATGAGCGACAAGGCCGGAGGCCTCGGCCCGCTGTTCGACCAGCCGTCCAAGCTGGGCTGGGGAGGCGACTTCTGGAAGCTGTTCTGGCCCTCCCTCATGGGAATGATCGGCTTCTGGTCCACGCTCAGCCTGAACATCCCCGACTTCACCCGCTACGGCAGAAGCCAGAAGGCCCAGACGTGGGGCCAGGCCCTCGGCCTGCCGACCACGATGACCCTCTTCGCCTTCCTGTCCGTGCTGGTGACCTCCGGCTCGCAGGCGGTGTACGGCAAGCCGATCTGGGACCCGGTCCAACTGGCCGCCCAGACCGACAACGTGGTGGGCCTGCTGTACGCGCTGGTGACCGTGCTGGTGGCCACGCTCTCCGTGAACATCGCGGCCAACCTGGTCTCGCCGGCCTTCGACTTCTCCAACATCGCGCCCCGCAGGATCAGTTTCCGCACCGGCGCGCTGGCCACCTGCGTCCTCGGTGTGCTGATCTTCCCGTGGAAGCTGTACTCCGACCCGCAGGGCTACATCTTCACCTGGCTCGGCCTGGTCGGCGGCCTGCTCGGCACGGTCGCGGGCATCCTCATCGCCGACTACTGGATCCTGCGCCGCACCCGCCTCGACCTCGTCGACCTGTACCGCACGGGCGGCCGCTACTGGTACGAGGGCGGCTGGAACTGGCGGGCGGTCGTGGCCTTCGTGGCGGGCGGCGTGCTGGCTGTCGGCGGCGCCAGCTTCAAACCGCTGATCGACGGCAGGCCCATCCCGGCGCTGTCCTCCCTGGCCGACTACGGCTGGGCGGTGGGCCTCGGCACGTCCCTGGTGTTGTACCTGGCGCTGATGACGCTGACCGGGAGGAGGCCGGCCGTCGCCTGACGGGGGCCGGCCGCGGCACGGAGGACGGTCACCCGGTGTGGCCGTTCTCCAACGCCGCCACCGCGTCCTTCGCCGCCTTGATGGCGCCCTTGTTGATCACGTCCGAGTCGGGCGCCTTCTTCGTCTCGAAGTCGCTGCCGTTGAAGGTGACGATCACGAGCGCGTTGGAGGAACGGACGATCACCACGCCCTCGCGGGTCTGCTGCTTGTCCTCGGTGCTCAGGTTCACCACGGAGTAGCCGGAGTTGCCGACGCCGGGAACATCCCCTCCGCCGCTCTTGTCCGCGATGCGCGCCTTGTACTCCTTCTCGGCCGCCTGGTCCGAGGGGGTGATCTCGTAGGAGACGTCGAGCCAGCGGTAGTCGTACCCCTTGAGCGCGTTCCAGGAGCAGGTGCGGCGCAGCTTCGTGTCCGTCGAGGGGATCTCCTTGCCGGCCGTCTTGGCGCCGGGCACCAGTGACTTGACGGTCGTCCCCGTGACGCCCGCGCAGGGCGCCGGCGGCGCGGCGTACGTCTTCGTCACCGCCGTCGACGACGGTGCGGAGGCGGACTGGGAGGGCGTCTTCGGGGACGGCTCGTGCTCGGCGGTCGGAGTCGCGGAGAACGGGCCGGACGACATGGCCCAGCCGGCCGCGGCGAGCACGACGACCGGCGACAGGCGCGCGGTCAGGGTGAGCGGCAGAGGAAGATCACGCACGGCGCACTTCTCCGTGGGGGAGGGGGTGCGGAGGGAGTCCACACTGCGGACGGGACGCCAGTGTCACACGAGTCCCTGTGGGGCGGAAGTGTCAACTCGCTCCGTGCCCGCGCGGTGACGGTGGAGCGCCAACGGCGGGCTGTGTGTCCCTTTATGTCCGGTCTCCCGTCGGGGCCGCTCGGCGTTCGCCCGGATCCCGCAGCACCAGCGCGGTGCGGTGGGCGGCGATTTCGCGTACGGCCAGTCGCAACTGCCGTACGGCGCGTCGGGGTTCGTCCGCCCGCCGGCAGGCGGCGGCCAGGTTCCCGCAGCCCTGAACCGGGATCCCGCCCCGCCGCGCATCGGCGCACGGCCTTCGGGTACGTACGATCACGAGCCACCGCCGCGCAGCGAGGAGCCCCCGTGTTCACCACCCGGCCCACCCTCCAGGGCACCTTCGGCATGGTGTCCTCCACCCACTGGCTGGCCTCGCAGACGGCGATGGCCGTCCTGGAGGACGGCGGCAACGCCTATGACGCCGCGGTCGCGGGCGCGTTCGTGCTGCACGTCGTCGAGCCGCACCTGAACGGGCCGGCCGGCGAGGTGCCGATCCTGCTCGCCCCGGCGGGCGGCGAGGTGCGCGTGCTGTGCGGGCAGGGCGTGGCGCCGGCGGCGGCGACGGTCGCGCACTACCGGGGGCTCGGCCTGGACCTCGTCCCCGGCACCGGGCCCCTGGCGGCCGCGGTCCCGGGCGCCTTCGACGCCTGGATGCTGCTGCTGCGCGACCACGGCACGAAGTCCCTCCCCGACGTCCTGAAGTACGCCGTCGGATACGCCGAGCACGGCCACGCGCCCGTGGAGAACGTCGGCGCGACCGTGGAGAGCGTACGGAAGCTGTTCGAGACGGAGTGGACCTCGTCGGCGGAGGTGTACCTGCCCGGCGGGAAGCCGCCCCGGCCCGGCGTCCTGTTCCGCAACCCCGCGCTCGCCGCGACCTGGAAGCGGCTGCTCGCAGAGACCGAGGGCGCGCGGGACCGAGAGGCGCGGATCGAGGCCGCGCGCCAGGTGTGGCGCGCCGGCTTCGTCGCCGAGGCGCTGGTACGGCAGTCCGGGCGGCCCACCCTGGACACCAGCGGCGAACACCACACCGGCACGCTCACCGCCGCCGACCTGGCCGGCTGGTCCGCGACCTACGAGGCGCCCGCGACGTACGACTGGAACGGCTGGACCCTGTGCAAGGCCGGCCCCTGGAGCCAGGGCCCGGTCCTCCTCCAGCAGCTCGCGCTGCTCCCGCCCGAGCTGCCTCCGTACGGCTCCGCGGACTACGTCCACCTGCTGATCGAGGGCTGCAAGCTCGCCATGGCCGACCGCGAGGCCTGGTACGGCGACGCCGCCGAGGTGCCGCTCGCGGAACTGCTCTCGGACGCCTACAACGCCGGACGGCGAGGCCTCGTCGGTGCCACGGCGTCGTACGAGCTGCGGCCCGGCAGCCCCGGCGGACGCGCGCCCCGGCTGAGCGCGCACGCGCGCGTGCCGGCCGCCGACCCCGGCTTCGACCCGATGGGCGCCGGCGAGCCGACCGTCGCCCGGATGCCCGGCGAGCCGGAGGTCGACGCCGACGGCGCCACCCGGGGCGACACCTGTCACCTCGACGTCGTCGACCGCTGGGGCAACATGATCGCGGCCACGCCCAGCGGCGGCTGGCTCCAGTCCAACCCCGTCGTGCCCGAGCTCGGCTTCCCCCTCGGCACCCGGCTCCAGATGGCCTGGCTGGAGGAGGGCCTGCCCAATTCCCTCACCCCGGGGCGCCGCCCCCGCACCACCCTGACCCCGTCGATCGCGCTGCGCGACGGGACCCCGGTCCTGGCGTTCGGGACGCCCGGCGGGGACCAGCAGGACCAGTGGCAGCTGCACTTCCTCCTGGCCCTCGCGCTGCGCCCCCCGGTCCGCGGCGGGCTCGACCTCCAGGGCGCTGTCGACGCGCCGAACTGGCACAACGACAGCTTCCCCGGCTCCTTCCACCCGCGCGGGTGGCGGCCCGGCAGCGTCACCGTCGAGTCCCGCGTCGCCCCCGAGGTCGTCGCGGAGCTGCGGCGGCGCGGCCACGACGTCACGGTCGGCCACGGCTGGTCCGAGGGGCGGCTGTGCGCGGTGGCCCGCGACCCGGGGACGGGCATCCTGTCGGCCGCGGCGAACCCGCGCGGCATGCAGGGATACGCGGTCGGCCGCTGACCCTGCCGGACGATCACCGGCGCCGGTTGTTCGCCCGGATTCCACCTTTCGTACACCCCGCGGGCGTGGGTTGTCAGTGGGGCGTGCTCTCATGGGGTGCGTGATGGACTACATGGAAACCACCGACGAGTTTCTCGCTCGACACGCATCCGACGTGGTGGAAGCGGTGCACAAGGCCGCCGCCACCGAAATCCTGCCCCGCTTCCGCCGGCTCGCCGAGGACGAGGTCGACCAGAAGAGCGGCCCGCACGACCTGGTGACGGACGCCGACCGCCTCGCGGAGAAATTCCTCACCGAGGCGCTCGTCGCTCTGCTGCCCGGCTCCGTCGTGGTCGGCGAGGAAGCGGTGCACGCCGACCCGGCCACCTACGAGGCCATACAGGGCGACGCGCCGGTGTGGATCGTCGACCCGGTCGACGGCACCCGGCAGTTCGTGCACGGCGACCCCGGCTTCTGCACGCTGGTCGCGCTCGCCCACCGTGGCGTCCTGCTGGCCTCCTGGACGTACGCGCCGGTCCTCGACCAGCTCGCCACGGCCGTACGGGGCCAGGGCGCCTTCCTGGGCGGCGAGCGGCTCCTCGCGGGCCCGCCCGCCCCCGGCCGGGACCTGGTCGTGGCCACCTCCCACCCGGACTACACGACCGACGAGCAAAAGCGCGCGCTCCTCGGCCTGCGCACCGACGGCATTGCCCCGCGCCCCTGCGGCTCGGCCGGCCTGGAGTACCTCGCCGTCGCCCGCGGCGCGCTGGACGCCACCGTGTTCTCCTGGGAAGCCGCCTGGGACCACGCGGCGGGCCTCCTGCTCGTAGAGGAGGCCGGCGGCGCCCACCTGACCCTCACCGGCGAACCCTTCCGCGTCACCGGCGGCAACGCCCTGCCGTTCACGGCGGCACGGGACGCGGCCACGGCGCGCCGCGTGCACGAACTCCTGCGCGCGGCGGGCTGATTCGGGGCCGGTCCGCCCCCTGAATCCCCCCGCGCCGCCTGAGCTGTCGTACCCCCGGCATATCCTGAACCCGAGTGGCCATCGGCTGACGAAGGGGTCCGAAGGTGCCGTCGATGCTCGATGCGGTCGTGGTGGGAGCGGGGCCGAACGGGCTGACGGCTGCCGTGGAGCTGGCCCGGCGGGGGTTCTCCGTGGCCCTTTTCGAGGCCCGGGACGCGATCGGCGGGGGAGCGCGCACCGAAGAGCTCACCCTGCCCGGCTTCCGGCACGACCCGTGCTCCGCCGCGCACCCCCTCGGTATCAACTCACCCGCGTTCCGCGCGATGCCCCTCGACCGGTACGGCCTTCAGTGGGTGCACCCCGAGCTGCCCATGGCCCACCCGTTCCCGGACGGCACCGCCGCGGTGCTGTCCCGGTCCGTGGCCGAGACGGCCGCCTCGTTCGGGCCGCGCGACGCGGGCGCGTACCGCAGGCTGGTCGAGCCGTACCTCCCCAAGTGGGACAGCCTGGTCCGGGACTTCATGTCCCTGCCGCTCACCTCGCTCCCGCGCGACCCGGTCACCCTCGCCCGCTTCGGCCTGGCCGGGTTGCCGCCCTCCACCTGGCTCATGCGCCGCTTCCGCGACGAACGGGCCCGGACCCTCTTCGCGGGCCTGGTGGGCCACGTCATGGCCCCCCTCGGCGGCTTCGCCACCAGTGCGATCGGCCTTGTCTTCGCCCTGTGCGCGCACGCCCGAGGCTGGCCCCTCGCCCGCGGCGGCTCCCAGTCGATCTCCGACGCCCTCGCCGCCTACCTCAAGGACCTCGACGGCGCCGTCCACACCGACTACGAGGTCAAGCGCCTGGACGACCTGCCCCCCGCGCGCGCGTACGTCTTCGACACCTCGCCCACCGCCCTGTCCCGCATCGCCGGTTTCGGCAGCTACTACGCGGGCTACCGGTACGGCCCGGGCGTCTTCAAGGTCGACTACGCGCTGGACGGCCCGGTCCCCTGGACCGCCCCCCAGGCGCGCACCGCCGGCACCGTGCAGATCGGCGCCGACAGTGCGGAGATCGGCACCGCCCTGCGCGCCGTGTCCCGCGAGGGCCGCGCCCCCGACCGGCCCTTCATGATCACCGTGCAGCCGAGCGTCGCCGATCCCACCCGGGCGCCCGAGGGCAAGCAGGTCTTCTGGGCGTACGGCCATGTGCCCAGCGGCTGGACCGGCGACCTCACGGACGTCCTGGAGCGCCAACTGGAGCGCTTCGCCCCGGGGTTCCGTGACCGCGTGCTCGCCCGCGCCACCGCGGGCCCGCCCGAACTCGCCACCCGCAACGCCAACTACGTGGGCGGCGACATCGGATCCGGCGCGGTGTCCGGCCTGCAGATCCTGCTGCGGCCCAAACTGTCGCTGTTCCCGTACCACACCCCGCACCCGGCGGTCTTCATCTGCTCCTCGGCCACACCGCCGGGCCCCGGTGTGCACGGCATGTCGGGCCACAACGCGGCGAAGGCGGTCTGGCGGAGGCTGCGCGAGCAGCGGTAGCGCCCCCGCCACGCCGCCCGGCGCCCCCGGCCGAAATCACCCGGCTCCGGGACAACCCGGCTGGTATAGAGGCGGCCATGACCACCATCACGCTCGTGCAGGGCGACATCACCCGGCAGACCGTCGACGCCATCGTCAACGCGGCGAACTCCTCGCTGCTCGGCGGCGGAGGCGTCGACGGCGCGATCCACCGGCGCGGTGGCCCCGCCGTCCTTGCGGAGTGCCGCGCGCTGCGCGCCTCCCGGTACGGCAAGGGCCTGCCCACGGGCCAGGCGGTCGCCACGACCGCGGGCGAGCTGGACGCGTCCTGGGTGATCCACACGGTGGGTCCCGTCTGGTCGTCCACCGAGGACCGCTCGGAGCTGCTGGCCTCCTGCTACCGGGAGTCACTCAGGGTCGCCGACGAACTCGGCGCCCGTACGGTCGCGTTCCCGGCGATCTCCACCGGCATCTACGGCTGGCCGATGGACGACGGCGCCCGGATCGCGGTGGCGACGGTGCGCGCCGCGGACACGGCCGTCGAGGAGGTCAGGTTCGTGCTCTTCGACGAGCCGGCGTACCAGGCGTTCGCCGGTCAGGTCGGCTGACAGGGGTCGTCACGTCGCGCCTTTGACATGGAAACCGATCGGTTTACGATGGAGGAAACCGATCGGTTTCTCGTGTCTGGAGACTGTCATGACCGCGATCAAGGGTTCCGTCGTCCTCGTCACCGGCGGCAGCCGGGGCATCGGAAAGTCGCTGGTGGAGGAGGCCTACACGCGCGGCGCGGAGAAGGTGTACGCCACGGCCCGCGACCCCCGTACCGTCCCCCACCCGGACGCCGTCCCGCTGCCCCTGGAGGTCGGCGACCCCGCGTCCGTGGCGGCGCTCGCCGAGACGGCCCAGGACGTCACCGTCCTGATCAACAACGCCGGTATCGCGACCGGCGCCCGCTTCCTGACCTCCCCGCTCGACGACATCCGGCGCGAGTTCGAGATCAACTACTACGGCCCGCTCCTGGTGGCCCGCGCCTTCGTGCCGGTCATCGAGCGCAACGGCGGCGGCCACATCCTCAACGTCCACTCGGCCCTGTCCTGGCTCGCGGACGGCAGCAGCTACAGCTCCACCAAGGCCGCGCTGTGGTCCCAGACCAACAGCCTCCGCCTGGAGCTGCAGCCGCGCGGCATCGGTGTCACCGGGCTGCACATGGCGTACGTCGACACCGACATGACGGCGGGCATCGAGGGGCCCAAGGCGAACGCCCACGACATCGCGGCGGCCGCCCTGGAGGGCATCGAGACGGGCGCCCACGAGGTGCTGGGCGACGACATCACGCGCTGGGTCAAGAGCGCGCTGTCCGGGGACGTGGCCGAGATGTACCAGCAGCTCGCGCAGTGACGCCCGGCCCTCGTGGCCGGCGCCGGCGGCGCGCATGACATCATCGGCCGGGGCCCGGACGGCCCGAGACTGAGGAGCACGATGAACCCGGGTCCCACGGCCCCGACCGCGCCGGTCACCTCCCTGCTGGACGACTTCTCCCTGGAGATGACCGGCAAGGACGTACCGAAGCTCGAAGAGGCCCACGCCACGATCCCGCGGGGCACCCGCATCAACGTCACCTTCCTCGGCAACGAGGACCTGGCGACGCGGCTGGACGCCGCCCGCGCGGTCAAGCGCCTGGGCTTCGTCCCCGTCCCGCACATCTCGGCCCGCCGCCTCCCCTCCCACGACGACCTCGAACGGTTCCTGGCCGCCCTGGCGGCCGACGGCACCGCCGAGAACGTGTTCGTCGTGGGCGGCGACCCCGCCCGCCCCGAGGGCCCCTACGGGGACGCCCTGGCCGTCCTGCGCACCGGGCTGCTCCAGCGCTACGGCGTCCGCCACGTCGGCATCAGCGGCTACCCGGAGGGCCACCCCGCCATCACCGAGCGGTCCCTGTGGTCCGCCCTCACCGACAAGCACACCGTCCTCGGCACCGAGCGGCTCGCGGGCGACGTCATCACCCAGTTCGGCTTCGACGTCGACCCGGTGCTCACCTGGGTCGAGGCGGTGCGCTCCCGGGGCGTGGACCTGCCCATCCGGATCGGTGTGCCCGGACCCGCCGGCGTGCGCCGCCTGCTGGGCCACGCGGCCCGCTTCGGCGTCGGCACCAGCGCCTCCATCGCCCGCAAGTACGGGTTCTCCCTGACCAACCTCATGGGCACGGCCGGCCCCGACCGCTTCCTGCACGCGCTGGCTGGTGAGTACGACCCGCGCCGCCACGGCGACCTGAAGGTGCACTTCTACACCTTCGGCGGGCTGCGGGCCACGTCGGAGTGGATCGCCCGGTACCGGACGGACGACCGACCCGCCGCAGCGTGACCGTCCGCCGACCGGCCGTGGCCGCTCGTAGCCGATCGTTGCCGGTCGTGTCCGACCGGGTACGGACAGGTCGCGGTCGACCGTCCCTGTGTCATATGCACGCAAAGCTCCCGGCTCCCGGCCTTGCGCAGTTCATGTCATGACCCCTATAACCGTCCCTACAGGCATCGGTGGGGATGGCCGGAATGGGCAGTTGCCGCCGACCAGGGGGGATCCTCAGCTCCGCCGGGCTCGGCACCAGCAGACCGCAGACCCACGGAGACCCGACGACATGACCGACCACGCCTTTCGCGATGCCATGACCCGCCTCGCCGTCGACCCGGCCTTCAGAGCCGAGCTCGACGGTGACACCGACGAGGTGGCCCGAAGACTCGGCCTCACGCCCGCGCAGGTGGCCGAACTGCGTTCCCTGCGCGTCGAGTCCGGTACGGACGGGGGACCGGCCGCACTCGACGCACGACTGTCCAAATCGTCCCTGTTCTTCGGGAGCGCGGCCCATTCGCTCGCGCACCACGACGTGCCGGTCGACCACGTGTCCGGCGACCACCTGCCCGCGGACCACGCCGGCGTCGACCACGCGAGCGTCGACCACGCGAGCGTCGACCACGGGGCGGAGCTGCCCGGTCCCGCCGGCGCCGGCCACGAGGGCGCCCTCGGCCTCGGCGCGCCGTCGACGGACGCCCAGAGCCTGTTGGGCGGCGAGCTGATCCAGTCGCCGGGTGAGGTGGGCGGCGGCCTCGGCGAGTTCGGCGGCGGCTTCGGTGACTTCGGCGGGTTCGGGGACCACACCGGCGGTGCGGAGGGCGGCTTCGGTGGCGGTGCCGAGGGTGGCTTCGGTGGTGAGGACGGTGGTTTCGGCGGCACCGAGGGCGGCTTCGGCGGCGCGGACGGTGGCTTCGGTGACGGCGGGGGCGCCGGTGGCTTCGGCGACGGCGGTTTCGGTTCCGGGGGCGACTTCGGCGGCGGCCTCGGTGGGCACGGCGGCGGTGACGGTTCCTTCGGCGGCGGTCACGGCGGCGGCTTCGGCGGATTCGGGGGTGGCGCCGACGGCGGCGGCGACGCCGGTCACTTCGGACACGGCGGCATCTTCGACCGTGACGAGGGAGACGGCCACGGTGGCGGCGGCGAGGGCGGCGGCTCCGGTGGCGGCGGTGAAGGCGGCAGCGGCGAGAACGGTGACCGTCCCTCCGGTGGCAGCGGCCACGGTGGCGGTGACGGTGGCGGCTCCGGTGGTGGCGGTGAAGGCGGCGGTAGCGGTGAGAACGGTGACCGTCCTTCCGGTGGCGGAGCTGAAGGAGGCGGAGACGGTGGAGGAGAGGGT
>NZ_JBSHAQ010000103.1:0-15600 GCF_053611585.1 Streptomyces sp. NPDC054794
TCATCCGCGAGGTCTACCACCTGCTCCGACCCGCCCCTCGGACAGCCTCTGCGGCAAGTTGACAACTATAGGAGCGTCAACGCCCTGATGGAGTCGCTCTGGCAAGGACTCAAGAGGGAGACGATGCACCAGAGACCGTTCACCACGATGCGCCAGGCGAGGCTGGAAATCTTCCAGTGGCTCACCTACTACAATTCCCGCAGACGCCACAGCGCCCTCGACTACGTCTCCCCAGCCGAGTGCGAAGAACGGCACCAGAGAGAACGTAAACTCACACTCGCAGCATGAACCCCCGTGTCCACACTCCGGGGGACACCTCACTCGCCGCCGTCCCCCGACCCTCAGTTCTCATCGGAGCCGACCCCTGGCTCGGGCGGTAACGCCGTCGAGCCTGAGAAGGCGCATCAGATCGTGGGCAACGTCCTGTCCTGGTACAACCGGCAGCTCCTGCTCGCGAGGCGCACCGGCGACCAGCCGCGCCTGGAGGAGCTGATGATGCAGCGGCAGCAGTGCGTGGAGGACCAGGTCCGACTCAGGGACGCCGGGCCCGAGGAGGTCACACGTATCGCCGACGTCTACACCGAGCGGCTGAAGGAACTGCAAGCCTCCGAGCCACAGGGCCGCCGGCGACAGCCCAGTGACCCGATAGGCCGCCCTGATCACTCACGCGACCCAACCCCCACCATGCACGGTTCAACGAGCGACCGGGGTGCCGATCCACGGCCAACCGTGCACGAGGTCGTTGGTCACGGCGTGGTGTGAAACGCAATGCCGTGACCGAGCGGGACCGACTTATCGATCGGAAGAACCGACCCCTGTGGACGAGACCCCCGCGCCGACCGTGGCGGTCATGCGGCTGTGCGGGTGATCCCTTACGCCATCGCGTTACCCCGATATCTCGACTCGGGAATCGGTGCACTCGTACAGCCGTCATGCCCCACTCCCAATGCGATGAAAGACGAACGCCATTATCGCGCCGCAAAGAGGAGGTAATATGCTTACGAATAATTCCACCCCGGCGAAGCGCATCCATCTCAAGGTGACTTGTGGTACGAGGGTCCGTTCGAGGCGTCTCGCCGCCGTTACCGCCATCGGCGTCCTCGCGGGGACACTATTCGCACAATCGTCAGCGTACGCCGCTGAGAGAGCTCACCGCCCAACTTGGGCCACGTCCAAGAGCGCCCACTTCGCGGACGAGTGCGCGAACTCCTCGGGGTTCGCGCTGGTGGTCGACCTCTATCTCAAGGACGCCGCGGCGGCGCGCGCGTACGATGAGCTCGTGGCGCGGACGGTTCCGAAAATTCAGGCCAACGAACCCAACACTTTGGTGTACACGGAGAATCAGCCCGTCGGCGGCGGAATCAACCGAGTCCAATATGAACTATACCGCGACAAGGCGGCATTCACCTTCCACAGCAACGCGTCCTACGTGCAGAAATACGTAGCGGAGCGGGAGAAATACATTGTCGGATACAAGGTGACAAAATACTGCCTTGTTCGCGGATTCAGCAGGGGGTCCAGCGATACCCATCCCGGATAGATGCCCGGGAGGAGCCAAGAGCCGAGATCATGTGGGCCCGTCGCCGGTCGACCGGGGCCGGGCAGGCTGTGTGCCGACGGGTGCCGTCCGGCGTGATCGCGGGAGGGCGACGGCTGCGGGAGACGGTCGTTCGGCCTTCAGCCGCGCCAGTGCGCCCATCCGCAGCCTGAAGCCTGATGGCATTGGACTCGCTGTCCGTCCGCCAGGGTCTGGCGCGAACCCGTCTCACGGTACGTTCGGGAAGGCGGGGTTTTCTGCTGTCCGTGTTCTGGCGTTGGGTCAGTGGCTGTTGCAGCTTCGGGCTCAACTCATGGCAGCCTGCCAACGCACAATCGTCCCGGTGGAGACGATTGCGAACATCGCGCTCCCGCACTTATGTACCACCTTGAGGGCGCGTCACGGGCCGCGATCGCGCCGGGCCGCGCTCGGTCGACGGAGCGAGCCGCAGCAGATCACGTCCCGGGCAGCGCGGGGAGCACCGTTTCTCGGAACTGAGCGTCGGTACCGGTCAGCTCCAGTACGCGCCATACCTGGGGCTGCACGCTGCGCAGTTCCACCCCGCCGCCACCCGTGACGACTCGCTGGCGCAGGCGCATCAGCATGCCCAAGCCGCTGGCGTCCATGAACGTCACCCGTGTCATGTCGAGGGTGAGGTCCTGGCCGGCGATCGCGAGCGAGGCGATGACCGGGGCGGTCTGCGAACAGGTGGTGAAGTCCAGTTCCCCGGCCACGGCCATCACGACCCGGCCGGGCAAGTGGCTGATCTGTAGGTCAAAGAATTGCTGCACGGGATGAACCGCCGTCGGGTCGAAGCCCATTACGGTCGGCTCCCACTGCCGGAAGAAGGCCGTCAAGCGCGCGGCATCGCGCCGCCCACAGCCGAGCAAGACCACCCGTACCCACCGACGGCCACCTCGTCGATGACCGCCCGGCAGCGCGGGGTCTCCTACCAGACCAGGCTGGTTGTTCCTCCAGCGTTGCACAGCGTCGCACCCAGCACCAGGGCGCCTGGTCGAGGCCGCGTGAGCGGACAGGTCGGGAGCGGGGCGTGGAGGTGGGCGGCCATCATCTACCAGGTGTATCGGGTGATCGCCTTCTCTTGTTCGGCCGGCTCGGGTGCCGGCAGGTCGCGTCCCTGCGCGCATGCCCGGTATGTGCTCAGCAACGGTGTGCAGCTTGGTGTTGGTGCGCTGTCAGACACGCCTCCTGGCCGCACGGTAGGTCGCGGTCACAGTGCCCGCGCCGCATAGGCCCTGACGTCCGCGTCCCGGTCCGTCGTCGCGGTGGCCAGGGCGGCTCGGGCGTCCTCGACGGCACGGTGCCGGGTCAGGGCCCAGGACGGCTGCCTTGCGGACGTCGGCCTTCAGGTCGGTGAGGGCCTTGGCGGGGGCCGGCACGGCCAGGTCGGAGTCTGCGACGGACAGAGCGGTGGCGGCGCCGGCCCGTACCTGCCAGGCCAGGTCTGACAGGGCGGCCTCGGCGCGTGTGGCCAGGGCGGCTGGGCAGCCCGTCGTGCCCAGAGCCTCGTAGGCGGCCCCACGCACCAGGGCGTCGGGATCGTCGACGAGCGCGGCGAGGGCCGAGTAGGCCATGTCCGGGCCTGTGCCCAGGGTGGCCAGGGCCTTGGCGATCGTGACGCGGACCTCGCGGGACGGATCGACGGCCGCCAGTGTACCGGCCATCGTCGCGGTCCGGCCCGAGGTCTGTGTGGTCTGAGCCGGGGTGCTACCGCCTCACGCCGACGGCCGTCGGCGGCACCGTCATGGGTGGGTGTTCGCCCGGCGGTGCCGGAGTACTGGCGCTGTACTACGGCGGAGGTGGTGCCCTTCTTCACGAAGCCGGTGTCGTCGAGGATCAACACGCCCTCTGCACAGCCGAGTTGTTCGGCTACGTAAGCCTTCAGGTCGTCGCACAGGCCGTCGACATCCCAGCGGCTACGGGAGAGGTAGTGCTGCAGGCCGTGGGGGAGCGGCGTGGCCGGCGTACTCGGCGAGCTGACAGCTGTTCTTGCGGCCGACGGGACCGAGCAGTGCGCGGACGTAGTTCCTTATCCGGCGCCGGGCTTCCACACGGCAGAAGCGGTCTCCGGTCCGCATGAAGGGTTCTTCGAGTTCCAGGTCCCAGGCGTTCGTCGGTACGTCGTGGATCACGACAACGGACTGCTCGCAGCGTTGTCATTACATGCGGCGCGGGCACACGTCGGTGGGACGGCGAGCCCAAGACCGTCCGACGCATGCCACACCCCCACTACACTCGCCACCGCCAGGCCGTTGACCAGGAGAAATGTAGAAGTCCGGGTGGAGTGCTAGTGGTCGCCGGGCAGCCTGGCGGCGACAACAGGGCGGAGCGGGCCGTACCGGCCTCGTGCGGCTTGCGGCTCATGGCCGAACCGTTGGCCCCTACGGGACGTGGTTCGCGCGTCCGGCCCACTCACCGGCCGGGTGCCACATCCTCAGTTTTCCAACCCGAAACGGCGCATGACTGCCGTAGCCCCGGAAAGTGTCACCAACCGAGCGCATCCACGTCGGCTCGCGCGTCTCGGGTCGGCATGACCGGGCGCGCGTCGTGGCAGGTGAAGCCGAGGCTGGTCAGTGCCCGGCGCATCTCAGCCGTCGTGAAGTCGCGGCGGTTCTGCCCGGTGATCACTTCCCCGACCTGCATCACGGGGTAGACACGGCGGTCGATGGTCACGGACACGCCGGTGACGGGCTCGGGCGGGATGCCACTCATCGACTGCTCGACCTCGATCTTGGTCAGGTCGAAGGGGTATCGGGCGATGACACAGCGCATGGATGCCTCCACAGGGGTGGGGAAGAACACCGGGGACGCCGACCGCGCCACGGCGGTCGGACGGCGGTCAGGGCATGAGAACGAGGACGCCCAGGGCGTAGCCGTGTTCGTCGATCACGGGGGACACGTCCAGGGTCCGGACCCGCATGGCGGCTTCCGCCTCGCCGAGTGCGGCCATGGACGAGGTGAACGGTCCGCGGTCGAGCGGGATGTCCCGCAGCCGGGTCCGGTGGCTGGACCACGAGCCGCCGCGGTGCGCGGCGAGCTGGGCCCGGGTGACCAGGCCCGAGCACCGCCCGTCCTCGTCCTGGAGGAGCAGGTGCGGGACGCGCGCACCGATGAGCACGGACAGGGCCACGTCGACCGCCATGTGGTCGTCGACCTGCGGCCCGGGGGCGTGCATGGCGTCGCGGGCGGTCAGACCGGTGCCGTCGGCGATGTCGGTCTGCCGCGTTCGGGGCGGAAACGGCGTCAAGGGCTTCTCCTCTTCGTCGGGGCGGGCAGGACGGGCGACGGCTCGTCCCGACCGCAGGGAGCGCATCCCCGTGCTTGGGTTATGGGTTGTCCCTCGGGGCAGACCGACGGGCTCGGCCGGCGGACCGGCCCCTGCGCTTCCGGTCGGCAGATCCCTTGCCCCCTCGTCGTCCGTCGACCGGTGCCGCGAGGGAGACGGGCACGCCGGAGGGGGTGCGGGCGCCGGTGATGCGATGCAGTTCCGCCTCGCCCGGGCGGATCCGGACGGTACTCGGAGCGATGCCGACATCGGCCATCAGGCGGTCCACCGCGCGCCGCTGGTGCGGCAGGACGAGGGTGACGACGGTGCCGGACTCGCCCGCGCGTGCCGTACGGCCGCCGCGGTGGAGGTAGTCCTTGTGGTCGCCGGGAGGGTCGCCGTTCACGACGAGGTCGAGGTTCGCGATGTGGATTCCGCGGGCGGCGACGTTGGTGGCCACCAGGACCGTGACGTGGCCGTCCTTGAACTGGGCGAGCGTCCGGTTGCGCTCTGTCTGGGACTTGCCGCCGTGCAGGGCCGAGGCACGAACCCCGACGGACAGCAGGTGGTCGGCCAGCCGGTCCACCGCGTGCTTGGTGTCCCGGAACATCAGCACCCGTCCGTCGCGAGCCGCGATCTCGGTCGCGGCGGTGTCCTTGTCGGCGTCGCGCACGTGCAGCAGATGGTGCTCCATGGTGCTCACCGCTCCCGCAGACGGGTCGACCGAGTGTACGACGGGGTCGTGGAGGTAGCGGCGCACCAGGAGGTCGATGTTGCGGTCCAGGGTGGCCGAGAACAGCAACCGCTGGCCGCGGGCCGGGACTTGGTCGAGCAGCGCGGTCACCTGGGGCATGAAGCCCATGTCGGCCATCTGGTCGGCCTCGTCCAGGACGGTGACGGCGACCTGGTCCAGCCGGCAGCCTCGCCGCTCGATGAGGTCCTTGAGACGGCCGGGCGTCGCGACGGCGACCTCGGCGCCGCCGCGCAGCGCACTCGACTGACGGCGCATCGGCATGCCGCCCACCACCGTGGCGAGTCGCAGCCGCAGGGCGCGGGCATAGGGGGTGAGCGCGTCGGTGACCTGCTGGGCCAGTTCCCGGGTGGGTACGAGGACGAGGGCGAGCGGCTGCTGGGGCTGCGCCCGCTGCCCGCTCAGGCGGGCCAGCACCGGCAGACCGAAGGCGAGCGTCTTGCCCGAGCCCGTACGGCCCCGGCCCAGGACGTCCCGGCCGGCCAGCGCGTTCGGCAGCGTGGCCGCCTGGATCGGGAAGGGCACGGTCAAGCCCTCGGCGCCGAGCGCGGCCAACAGCCTTGCGGGCATGTCCAGTTCGCCGAACGTTTCGACCGCCGGCAGCGGCTCGGTGTGGGTGACAGGCAGGGCGAACTCCTGTCGGCGCGGGGTGGGGCGTGCGCCCTGGCCGCTCTTTCGCCCGGTGCCCGGACGGGGTGCCTGGCGGCCCGTCCCCTGCGTACGGAAGCGGCTGCCAGGAGTGCCGCCGGTGCGACGGGTGCGGTTCATGGAGGAACCTTCCTCGATGCGGCGTATCGAGGAATTCCGTCCAGTGGCGACGACCGCACGAGGATTCGCAAGAATGAGCCGAAAAATAAGAAGAGCCGGTTCTCGTGGCGCTGAGGCGGGGCGGCCGGTGGTCCGGGCAATCCGGAAAGTGAGAAAAACAATGAGCTGGGGCCCGCACCCCAAGAGCGCGGGCCCCAGCCACATGATGCGCGAACCACTGGCCCGCGACGATTCGCGTCAGTGTCAGGCGGGAACGATGTTCTCGGCCTGCGGGCCCTTCTGGCCCTGGGTGACGTCGAAGGTAACCTTCTGGCCTTCCTGAAGCTCGCGGAAGCCGGTGGTGGCGATGTTCGAGTAGTGGGCGAACACGTCAGCGCCGCCGCCCTCCTGCTCGATGAAGCCGAAGCCCTTTTCCGCGTTGAACCACTTCACGGTGCCAGACGCCATATTGAATCTCCCTTGGGGGCAGTAGCCGGACTCCGCACTTTGTGGAGTCGAGTCGCCGCGATGATCACCCCTCCGGAAAGATCCGGAAAGCTCTGCAAAGAAAAAATCTCTGGCAACCAAAACTGCAACTGCTATCACGTTAACACAGGTCAGGTGGAATCGGCACCGTGGTTTTCCGGGTCGCCCGGTAATTCGCGTGTCGCTGTGGTCTGTATTATTGTACCGGCGACGCCAGGTATCCGCGCCGTGCTCGTCCAGCTTCCGGCGCATTACCCGGTTCAGGTGGAGGGCGTCGTCGAGCTGGTTCTCAAGAGAGATGATGCGGCACGCGGCGTCGATGGTGGTGCCCTGGTCGACCAGCTCACGGACGCGGGCCGCGATACGCAACTGGCGGCGCGAGTAGCAGCGGTGGCCGCCTTCTGAACGTGGGGGAGTCATCAGCCCGGCTTCGCCTACGGGCCGGAGGAAGGCGGGGATGGCCGAGAACGTCGGCGGCCCGCCCCATGGTGTAGGCGGGATAGTCGTCGTCGTTGCCGGCGACAGCGGCGTCCTCAGCGGGCATGGCACCTTTGTTTCGGGGGACGCGGCGAGGGACCAGGTGCGCGTGGCAGCCGTGCTCCGAAGGAGTCAGCACCACTGTGCCTCGTGCGACAGCCCTAACTCCGGCAGGCACGGACATGTGCCTCGCCGGGAGAGATTTCCCTCCGCGCACAGCCCGACGAGTCGCCGTACGTGGTCGCCGGCCACCAGGGCGGCGCTGCCGAGCGCGTACTGACCGGCCGCGGAATGCGCGATCGACGACGTGTGCTGCCGAACGAGCCGAACCCGCTCACTCAGCTCGCGAACTGGCCCTGCTCCGGTGTCAGCCCGGCGGCGGACATGAGCGATTCGGCGGCCCGCTCAGTCGCCTCCGGTGGCACGACCAGCAGGTCCCGGCGCCCATGGCCGGGGGCCATCAGGACGATGGTGCTCGGTGCGTGCGCCGTGGCGGTCCTGCGCAGCCGTACGACCTGGTTGCAGACGAGCATGCGGCCCGGTGCCCCGGCCCACGGTGCGCCGTTCACCAGGACACTGACGATCTGACCCCAGGCACGCGGCAGGCCGGAGAGCAGTTGCGGGAGTTCTGCCAGGAGATCGCAGGTGCGCGGCCACCAGGCCCCGTCGATACGGTGTGGCACGGTGCTCTCGGGCGCGAGGTACAGGCGGAGGAGGGGCGGGGCTGGTTGCGAGGGCCGTAGACCGTCGTTCATGAGGCGTCCTGTTGAGAGGTTCGGCGCGGTACGTCGTCCTCGGCCGGACGGTGTTCCTCGGCGGCCAGGAGTGCGCTCGCGGTGAGACGAAGGGCGGGGCCGGCGGCTGCGGTCATGAGTCGGCTGCCGTCGGCTCCGTTACGGGCGGGACGACCGGCAGGTCCCAGCGGCCGAGGCCGTACGAGAAGGTCCGGATCGTGTACGGGTCGAGCCCGGACGCGAACCAGGTGGCCCTCACGGTGTGGCCCGTCGCGGGCAGGCCGCACGGGGCGGTCGGCCAGGTGCTGCGGCCGACGGCGACCTGCCAGACCCGAACTCGCCTCGTGTCGAAGACCTCGGCAGGCGCGCGGAGTTCGGCTGCGAGGTCGTCGGAGCGCGGTCGGTAGGCGCCGCACCCGGGGTCGGTTGGGAAGGCTGGCGGACGCGGGGCGAGCCGTGCGGGAAGCGAAGGAGTGGGAGCTCCGGCTGGACCGAGCGGCCTTGTCACTGAGCGCGTTCATGTCGCGTCCCCCGTCCCCGGGCCGCCGCGCGGTGAACCGGTGCTGTGGTGCGCCCAGCATGACGCCGACGGGGGAGGCGACGTACGGGAAACTCCCGGTTCGTCCACGGTACTCCGTCGGCTCGGCCCCCTGGCGTGGTCACATGTGCCGGCCGGGTAGCTTCGGTCGACATCAGGGCGGGTCCGGCCGAGTCCTCGAAGGTGTGCTGACCTGGTCCGGTGCGTCGGTGTCGGCCGTTCGTCCCTCCCAGGCGTCCTGCGCGCTGGCATAAGGGGGGAAGCGGTCGAGGAGACCGGTGTGGCGGAAGACCAGGTCGGTCGTGTGGTTGTCGTAGACGATGCGCATCCAGCCGTCCCGGGCGCGACAGTCGGACCACGCCTCGCACAGTGGCGGCAGGATGCTGCAATCGGTGAAGGTCACCTCGCTCAGATCCACGATGAGAAGGAGTCGTCCGGGGTGGGCGGCGCGGGCCTCGGCCAGGGCGCGGGCGAGTGGCGCCACGGTCTGCGCGTCCAACTCGCCGTGTGCGCCGACGAGGCGGCACTCCTCGAAGAGCGCGGGCGCTTCGTCCTGAGTGTCCAACGGCTCGCGAGAGGACGGTGGTCGAGGTCGGACGGCAGTCCCGGCCGCGGGCGCCCAAGGGGCCGCCAGCCTCATTCCGCCTCCCCTGTCATGCCCCCGAGCCGACCGGTCTCGGCGAGCGCCAGCATCCGCGCGGCGGTCAGCGGGTTCTCGGGGTCGGCCGCGGCGGCCAGCAGCCGGGCGGCTGTTCCGGCGGGCTCCTCGGGCGGGACGACCAGGAGCGCCCAGCGTCCCACGGTGCCGCAGTCCAGAGTGATGACGTGTGTCTCGCTTCCGAGTCCGGCCGGCTCCACGGCGATCACCCGGCCGGGCGCCATGACCGTGTGCGGGGCGTCGGGCCATTCGGCGGGGTCCACGGTGACCCGTACCGTGGTGCCCGCCTCCGGCTCCAACGAGCCGACGAGCAAGGGCAGTTCGAGTTCCAGCGCATCGCAGCGCGGCCACCAGGCCCCGTCCAGCGGGCCATGACTGACGTCGGGGGTGAGGGTCAGGCGCGGCAGGGGCATACGAAACGTGTGCGGGTCATCCGCGGACGCGCCTTCGGCCGGCGTTCTGCTGGGTTCCATCGTGCGGTCCCGTCCCGGCGTCGTTGGACGACTGCCGGTTTCGTCACTCGCCGGGAACGGCACCGCCGGTCGCGCTGCGCGAAAAACTCTCGGTAGGCTCAGGGTACTCCCGGTCGAGGAGGAGCGGGCGGGTCAGTCGTCCGACTGCGTTTTCTCTGCCCCCTCCTGTTCCTCCTGTTCCTCCTGTTCCTCCTGTTCCTCCTGTTCCTCCTGTTCCTCCTGTTCCTCCTGTTCCTCCTGTTCCTCCATCAGGCGGATGCCCTCGTGCGTCAGCGACACGGCCGCGGGAGTCCGGTGCGAGGTCCAGTCCACGCTGATCAGGCCCTCGTCGGCGAGAAAGGCGCAGGCGGCGAAGAGGTCCTCGTCGGGCAGGCCCAGCTCGGTGCGGAGCGCCGATCCGCTGACCTCGGGGCGGTTGAGCTCCGCAGCCTCGTACAGGGATCTCAGGACCGACTCGCGGTTGTGCTTGCGTTCGTGGAGTTTCGTCATGGCTGTCGTTCTCCGAGGTGTTGACGGCCGTGTGGGGACGGATGCGACGGCGGATCCTGGTGGCCTCACAGACCCGGGTCACACCTCGTCGGCGTGTGTCTGGTCATGGCCTGTCGATTCGCTGGTCGCCAGCCAGGACCGTGCGGGTTCCGCGGCGCGCGCGGTGTCGAGGGTGAGATGGAGCCGGGTCCCTCCTCCGCGGCCGGTGGGGTAGCTGCGCTGCTCGGTCGAGGCGAAACAGCGCCGGAGCACTTCGGCGACTCGACGGGCGACCTCAGGCGTCGCGGCGACGATGCGGACCTCGGCGTGGCCCTGGGAGGGCAAGGGCTCGTGATCCATACGGACCTCCTGGCAGGCGACGGGCACGAGGCGGTCGCTGCCCGGCAGGCGGGGCGACGGCGCGGGGACCGCGACGCGTTTCACGGCGGCCCTTTTCTGAAGGGTATGCCGGGTAAGGCCGGCCGTGCGTGCACGGGCTACCGGCGCTCCGGCCGCCAGACCCCCGTGGCCGATCGGAGCCGGCCTGTGCCGGGAAGCAGCGAACGCTCGCGGAAGGCCGGTGCTCTTCTCGGCGTCGGCCGCCGTAGTCGGACACCGATGGCATGCCGCGTACCGGCTCCGACACGACCAACGACGCCAGGGCGGCCTTTGTCCGTGCCCGGGGCAGGGTTCGCCCCATGACCGCGCACATGAGGCCGGGGGGTAGCGCGGCATCGAGGGTTTCCGCAGCGCTTTAGGGCTGGGATCAGAATGACGTGCTTCCTGCTCGCGAATGAATGTCATTCTCATTGCCGGGCCGAGGGGTGACTGCGGCCGAAACGCATGGTGGGGGCTACGGCGCAGACGGCTTGCTGGGCGGTTCCCAGCCGTGTGTGAGGATGTCGAAGATTGCCTCGACGGCGGCTCGATGGTCCTGCCGACCGCGAGCGAGGGCCGGGATGTCGAGTACGAATCGAGCAAGGGCCACACATGCGAGCTCGTCGTGGTCCACGCTGAACTCGTCGGCGATGGCTGCGCTGAGGCTGTCGGTGTACCGGGTCCACATGCGTTCGGCGTACGCGCGCAGCACCGATGTGTTGCGTGTGCTCGCTGTGCTGAAGGTCGCTACGGCGACGGCAGCGCGGGCGCCATGACTGTGTCCGCCACCGCGTGCGTTGCGTCGGTCCGCTGGGAGATGGGCGACGGCACCGCCGTCACGTGCACCGGCCCCGGCACCCCGTACCAGGAGAGCGCCGGCATGAGCGACTCCTCCGACTGCGGACGCCGCTACACCCGCGCCAGCAGCGACCGCCGGACCAGCGCTTTCGGCTCACCGCGACGTCGACCTGGACTGTCACCTGGCAGGTCACCGGCGGAGGCGCGGACGAGGACGAGTTCACCGAGACCTGCAGCACTAACGCCGGCGTCCACGTCGGTGAGATCCAGGCCCTCAACTGACGGCCATGCTCGGTTCGTTGCTTGTCGGGCGGTGCCTGCAGCCCCCCGCGGCCGCCGCATCAGGGGCGAGAAGGGTCGGTACGCCTACGGCGCCCCGCCCTACGGCTCCCGCAGCGCCTGATGGCGCAGGCCGCGGCGGCGGCCAACGTATGTCGGCCGGGGCGCGGCACCACCTGGCTCAAGTAGCGGAGAGCAACAACAAGCGAGTGGCCCACCCGCTGCCTGGCGGCCGTGGGGTCTGCGATAAGCTTCGGCGGCCGCCAGTCCCGCAGCTCGGGCCACTCGGAGGCGACGTCAACGCCGTACTGGGTGGCGAACCACACCGGGGTCCGGTCGGCCTGCGGCAGGGTGATGCGCTCGATGAGGCCCTCGTCGCGCAGCTTGGCCAGGCGTCGCCGGGTCTGCTCGATCCGCACCCCGGGTGCGATCACCAGGTGCATCTGCTCGGTCGTCGCCATCCGGTACAGGGCCAGCACGGCCAGCGCCAGCCGGTCTCCTGCGCCCGCGTCCGTGTTCAGCATCGCCACCGTGGTCCCTTCCGTACGCTGCGGCGCCGTTCTGTCCGGCGCCGCGCTCAGGACTCAGGCCAGCGGTCGGCCCCGACCAGAGGACCGACCGCGAAGGCCCGACCAGCGTCACGATGCGATAACCCCACCCCCGACCACGCCGGGAACCCCGCCGGGGACCTCTCCGATAACCCCGCCGACAACTGTCCCCCTTTCCCGGGCCTGACGGTGTGTCCGCAGGTCACCAGGCCTTTGGAGCGTGGTCGGGGAGCCAGACATCCCCCTCTGCACCCCCACAACGCACTCGCCCAGAAAGAAGAAAGGGAAAAGGGGAGGGCGGTCGTGGTGTGGTGGAGTTTCGGGGGATCGGGCGGCCTTTGGGGGGTGTTGCGCGTCGGCGGGGCCTCCGCGCTCCGCGCGAGGTGGATGGTTCTGGTGCCGTCGATACTTGGCGCTCCGTTTGCTGCAGCCCGGCGCGGAGGGACGTTATGTCCCTTCGATGCCTCAGAGTGCGGGCGTCCTGGCCGGGTTGTCCGCCTTCGACCTGGTCAACTTCCCCGACGCGTTGCTCCTGCTGCGCGCTCACGGTCTGGGCTTGTCGACGGCCGGTGTCGTCGGCGCGTACGCGCTCTACAACCTCGCCTACGCCGCTTTGGGGGGCGCCGGCCGCCGCATGTTCGGCTCACTGCACCGGATACGCCGCGATACTCAGCCGCAGCGTATAGAGCGGCGCGCTCTGCGGACCCCAGGTGACGGTCACCGACCCGATGCGCGCGGCCCTCACCGAGACCTGGGTGACGCCCTTGCTGTCCTTGGCGCTCGAGGTCACCCGCGCCAGTATCGGGTTGCTGCTGCGCGGCTGCGGCCAGGGACCTTGGGTCCGGGGCTCCAAGATCACGGTCACTGTCGTACCGGATCGCACACACAGGGTTTGGACGGAGGCGTCGTCGGGGCCGTGGGTGATGGTGTTGGAGCTCGCGACGCACCCTGGGGGCGGGGATGCGGTCCGATGCGGGGCTCGTGCTCGTATCGACGGCGCCGGGGATTCCCGGGCTGTTGGGGCCGCTCTCCGAGGGCGTCGCGGTGGACTGGTCGGCGGAAGGATGCGACGTCGCCGGCTCGGCTCCCGCGCCGCTGCCGGTGCCTTCGCAGGCGGTCAGAAGGTAGGAGAGGCTGACCAGGACGGCCCCGAGCCGGGGCCAGGACCCTCGACCGCGTCTGCTGACCTCCGTCATCACGATCACTCCCTCGTGTCACCGGACATCACGCCGCGCTGGAGCATGAGCTCCTCGACCTTGTGGAAGCTGAGCGGGAAGCGGAAGTACAGCCACACGCAGTGGGAGATCACCTCGACGGGGTACCGGTGACCTTCGTACGACGGCGGTGCGCTCCCCACCGACGATCCCCCTCCAGGATGCTCAACCAGAAGATCATCCCACCCCGCCCGCCAACGTGACAGCGCCCTCAGCACGCCTCTATGCTCTGCTGCCACCCGCAGGGAGAGCCGCCTCCGAGCATGAAGGAGCTGCACGTGCCCACTGTCGATGTCAACAGCGCAGCGATCTCCTACACCGACACCGGGGCACCACCCAGACAGCCCGACGCGCCCGCTATCGTCTTCGGCCACGGACTGCTCTTCAGTGGCTGGATGTTCCACCCGCAGGTCGAGGCGCTCCGCCAGGACTACCGGTGTGTGACCGTGGACTGGCGGGGTCAGGGGGATACACCGGCGACGCCCTCCGGTTACGACATGGACACCCTCACCGCCGACGCCGTCGCCCTGATCGGACGGCTCGGCCTCGGACCGGTGCACTACGTCGGCCTCTCCATGGGCGGCTTCGTCGGCCAGCGCATCGCGGCCCGCCACGGCGAACTGCTCCGTTCTCTGACTCTGCTCGACACAAGCTCGGACGAGGAGGACCCGAGCAAGGCTGGCGAGTACCGACTGCTGGCCAACGTCTACCGGCTCACCGGGGCCCGGCCGGTCCTGAGGAAGGTGAAGGCCGCGATGTTCGGTCCCGCCTTCCTCACCTCCGCGGCGAGCAAGCCCGTCATCGACGAGTGGGTACGACGACTGCAGCGCTGCGAGCGGGCAGGCATACGCAAAGCCGTACTCGGCGTCGTCGACCGGCTCCCCGTCCACGACGAGCTCGGCCGCGTCTCCGTGCCCACTCTGGTCGTCGTCGGCGCCGACGACGTGGCCACACCGCGCGCTGACGCGGAGCGCATCGCGGCCGTCATCGATGGGGCGCGACTCGAGGTGGTGACGGGCTCAGGACACAGCAGCACCCTCGAACAGCCGGCAGCCATAACCACGTTGATCCGCGATTTCCTGACATCGGTCGACGGCAGTTGAGAACAGGCGAGCCACCTGTGGATACCTTGGGCAAGCCCTTCCACTGCCGGCCCGACATCTTCGTCCACCGCGTCTTGAGCTCCCCACAACCCCTCGATCAGGAAACCAGCAGCATCCGTAGGACGCGCCCACCAATTGACGGTCGCCCTCATTCCCGGCCGCTGCCACATCCCCAACGGGGTCGCAGCCGCTTCGCCCAGCACTTCCCGGCCAGCACCCCTGAAGGCGGACTGCCCGAAGCCTGTTCGCTATCAGTGAGATCGACGGTGTCGCCCTTGCGAGCCCGGCCACGAAATACGCCGAACCAGCTTCCCGGGCCGGAACCAGTTCCGCCCCGTCGGGCACTTCGACGTTCACGTCGGCGACGACTTCGAGCACCACGTCACCGACCGGCTCGACGGGTTTCGAGAGTCTCGCTCACCCGATTTTCGGGCATCCGTTGAGTACGTGCTCTATCACCTCAGAGACGATTTTCCCACCGCCGTCTCCTACTTGGAACTTCCTGACGGGCCGAAGGAGCACGTACGGCAAGTAGCCTTCTTCTACGATGAGCTGGGAAAACTTGTCGTCCATGGAGTCGTGGATCAGGATTTGGTTATCGGATCCTACGGTCGCACCATCTATCAGACCTGGCTCGCGATCGCGCCCTACGTTTATCGAGAACGGGAACTGCGCCAGAGGGTCGTCCTGCCGTACCTGGAACACATGGCCGCGGTGACAAGCGAGGTCACGGCATCTGACATCCATCGGAAAATGAAACTGAGGCTCCTTCCACCGACGCCCAGCAATGAGTGATCACCGGTAGGCACACTGGGCACAAACCGTCCGTCACCCCCACTGGGCACCCAGCAGCACAACGCGTGGGCTGCCCCTCACGACGGTCCTCCGCCACCCTGCTCGCCGCAACGGCTCACCAGGGCATTCACCAGCGCAGACAGCGCGCCAAGCCCGTCAGCGGCAAGCCGGTTCTGCGCCCAGGTCAGAGGCGGCGAATGTGTCCAGGGCCTGTTCGGCGGCTTGCTCGGTGGCTCTAGGGCGTGTATCGAAAGTGAATCTTGCACGTGGGATGATCTTGGTTCGTGACGCGTGGTGATCTGACGGATGTGCAATGGGCGGTGCTGGAAC
>NZ_JBSHAQ010000104.1:0-15119 GCF_053611585.1 Streptomyces sp. NPDC054794
GACTCCCGCCGTGACTCGGCCGCCCGGTCACCTGCCGACGAGCCTCTCCTCGCTCAGCTTCGCCACCAGCTCGGTGGCCCCGGAGGCGGGCACGCCCGCCGCGATCAGCACACTGACCGCGGCGGTGCGGCCCGCCTCCTGTGCTGCCAGCAGGCCGTCGTTCACCGCCTCCATCACCGCGAACAGCATCTGCTCGTGCACGTACGCCAGTGCCGCCGCCGGCAGCGGCGAGGTGAACGTGCCTCGGTCCAGGCCCTGCTGCAGCACCTCGGCGCAGGCCTCGCGGACCGGCGTGAGGCGCTCGCGGATGCCCTGCACGGTGACCGTGCGCTGGGCCAGCGCGACCAGCAGCCGGTAGCGGTCGGCGATGTCCCAGATGCACAGCACCGAACGGGCCACCGCCTCCGCCGGGTCCGCGACGCCCTCGCGTCCGGCGGCGTGCGCGGCGGCCAGTGCGTCCACCGCCCCGTCGACCAGCGTGCTGATCAGTGCCTCGCGGCTCGGGAAGTGCCCGTACACCGTCCGCCGTACGACCCCCGCGGCGCGGGCGATCTGGTCCATCGAGGCGTCGGGGTCGCGCAGCAGCTCGGCGAGGGCGACGTCGAGGATGCGGCGCCGATTGGCGTCGGCGCGGCTGGTGTTACCCGTGGTCATGGTTGTCATTCTGCACTCTCCTCGACTTGCACAGCGCTGTGCAACGACGTACATTGCACACTGTTGTGCAATTGCACGATGCTGTGCAAGTACTTGTTGCACGTCCCGTCGCGCACATCGTCGAGGAAGGCATCCCCTGCTCATGCGACTCGTCATGAACGAACCTGTCGAAAGGACGGACCGCCCCTACGCCCGGCGCTGGTGGGCGCTCCTCGTGCTCTGCCTGAGCCTGCTGATCATCGTGATGGCGAACACCGCCCTCACGGTCGCGGCCCCCGACATGACCCAGGACCTCGGCCTCTCCAGCGCCGACCTGCAATGGGTGATCGACGGCTACACCGTCCCGTACGCCGCGCTGATGCTGCTGCTCGGCGCGATCGGCGACAAGTACAGCCGCCGGGGCGCGCTCGTCCTCGGGCTCGTCGTCTTCGCGGGCGGCGCCGTCTTTGGCTACCTCGCCGACAGTTCGACCGCGGTCATCGCGGCCCGCGCCGTGATGGGTGTCGGCGCCGCGCTCATCATGCCCGCCACGCTCTCTCTGCTGGCCGCGACCTTCCCGAAGCGGGAGCGGGCCAAGGCCATCACCCTGTGGACCGCCACCGCCGGACTCGCCATCGCCGCCGGTCCGGTGGTCGCGGGCGCGCTGCTGCGCGACCACGGCTGGTCCTCGACCTTCCTGATCAACGTGCCCGTCGCCGCCGTCGCGATCGTCGGCGCCCTCGTCCTCGTCCCGCCGTCCAAGGCCGGGCACCACGACCGGATCGACTACGTCGGCGGTGTGCTCTCGGTGGTGTGGGTCGGCGCCCTGGTCTACATGATCATCGAGGGGCCGCACTTCGGATGGGGCGTCAGGGCCGTCACCGCCGCGGTCGTCGCGGGCGTGGGCCTGCTGGCCTTCGTGCTCTGGGAGCTGCGCCACCCGCGTCCGGTCCTGGACGTGCGCCGCTTCACCGGTCGCCGGTTCGCGGGCTCCAACCTCGCCGTCGCCCTGTTCTTCCTGGCCGTCTTCGGCGCCTTCTACTACCTCACCCAGCACCTGCAGTTCGTCCTCGGCTACGACGCCCTGGACACGGGCGTGCGCATGCTGCCGTTGGCCGGCGCGGTCTTCGTCGGCTCGGCGCTGACCGGCTGGCTCACCCCGCGCGTCGGCATGAAGTGGACGGTCGGTGCGGGCATGGTCGGCGGCACCACCGCGCTGGCGCTGCTGACCCGGGTGGACGCGGCCTCGACGTACGGCGACTTCGTCGCCCCGCTCGTCATCCTGGGCCTGGCCATCGGACTTGCGCTGTCGCCCTGCACGGACGCGATCATGGGCTCCTTCCCGGAGTCCGACCTGGGCGTCGGCGGCGCGGTCAACGACACCTCGCTGGAGCTCGGCGGCTCGCTCGGCATCGCGATCCTCGGCTCGCTGCTGTCCACCTCGTACGACCACCACCTCACCGACGCCACCGCCGGCAGCAAGCTCCCGGCCGACGCCCTGGCCTCCGCCCAGGACTCGGTCGGCGCCGGCTACGCGGTCGCCCAGGGCATCGGCGACAAGGCCCACCGGCTCGCCGCGCAGGCCGCGCAGGCCACCGACCCGCAGCAGGCCGCGGGGCTCAAGGAGCAGGCCGGTCAGCTCGCCACCGGAGCACGGCAGATGGCCGACGCGGTCGGGTCCTCCTTCTCCGACGCCGTGGCCCACACCAGCCTGGTCGGCGCGGTGATCCTGGGCATCGGCACGGTCGTGGTGGTGCTGCTGCTGCCGCGCCGGGACGCGTCCGCGGCCCCGACGGAGCCGGCGGCCGAGGAGAAGGAACTGGCGGACAGCTCGGCGCACTGACCCCTCGCGACCCCTTCTCACCTCCATCCACTAACGTGCCGTGCCGGATCAACCGGAACGGCATGTTCGTTTGGCGCGTCCCTACGGGGCGAACGCACTTCTCGTATGGAGGCACGGGGGATGAAGATCGACTGGGACCGGCGGCACTGCGCGCGGAAGGGGCATGTGACCTACGCGCCGGACGACCCGAGGCTCCGGGAGCGACTGCACGCCCGGACCGCCCTCGGCGACGCATGGCGCTGCCTGCGCTGCGGTGACTTCGTACTGGGCGAGCCGCGCGGCTCGGGCCCGGCGGACGACGCGCCGCTGGTGCCGCGCGGCAAGGTGCTGCGCGACCTGTTCGTCCTGCGGTTCCTGGCCGTCGAGCGGGCCGTGCGCGGTGTGTTCATCGTGCTGGTCGCGGTCGCGGTGTGGAAGTTCAGCAACAGCCAGGACGCGGTACGACGGCTGTTCAACGAGTACCTCGACGTCCTGCGACCGGTCTTCCGGCACTTCCACTACGACCTCGACCACTCGCCGGTGGTCGGCTCGATCCAGAAGGCCTTCGGCTACAAGCACTCCACGCTGCTGCTGGTGGCCGCGCTCCTGCTGGCGTACGCGCTGATCGAGATCGTGGAGGCCGTCGGCCTCTGGTACGCCAAGCGCTGGGCCGAATACCTGACGGTGGTCGCCACCGCGGCCTTCCTGCCGCTGGAGATCTACGAACTCACCGAGCACGTCAGCTGGTTGAAGATCACCACCCTGGTCCTCAACATCCTCGCCGTCCTCTACATCGCCCTCACCAAGCGCCTGTTCGGCCTGCGCGGCGGCCGCAAGGCCTTCGACGAGGAACGGCACAGCGCCTCCCTGATGGAGGTGGAGGAGTCGGCAGGGGTAGCCGTCTAGGGTGAACCCGGCCCAAATCCTTTGACCCGTCCACCTGTTCGGCCCAGGCTTGGAGTCCTTGACGCGGACACGAGGCACGGAGGTGGCCATGGGGGAACCGGACGGGGTGGAGATCGTCAGCGCGCGGGAGTACCGGGCACGGTACGGACCGGACAGGGAGGGGTCACCCCTCTCGCTGGAACAGGTCAACGGGTTGTTCCACGAGTTCCTCATGGCCGTCGCCCGCCCGCGGCGCAAGGCCGGCGACGGCAGCCGCGACCTCGCCGAGCGGCTGCGCGAACACCTCGGGTCGGCGCCCACGGACCGGCCGGTGGTGAAGGCCGCCTACGCCTCCTTCGACCTGCCCAACGTCCATCTCGCCCTGGAGCGCTGGTTCGCCGCGGACGGCCGCTCGCACGAGCTGATCGGCATGCGCGGCGCCCAGCACCACGGCGATTTCACCCTCGGCGACATCATCGAGGCCGCCGACCGCTACGACCGCTTCGTGATCGGCGCCGTCGACTACGCCCACCTGCCGATCTCCCCCGACGCGGAGCTGGCCTGCGTCTCCTGCGGGTTCTACCTCGGTACGGAGGGCGAGGAGCGGTTCGTCGTCCTGCTGCGCGGCCCGCAGGACCAGTACGGGCGCAACAAGGTCGAGATCGAGGTCCTCGCCGCCGACAAGGGGTTCGCGGACCGGCTGCTCGCCGAGATCGACGCGCTCGTGCGCGAGCACAGCGTCTTCCGCGGCCAGGTGCTCTCCTTCGAGGGCTCGGAGTTCGGGCACGGCCTCGGCCCGTTCCGCTTCCACCGCCGCCCCGGCCTGACCCGTGACGACATCGTGCTCCCGGTCGGACTCCTGGAGCGGGTGGAACGGCAGGTCGTGGGCGTGGCCCGGCGGCGCGAGCAACTGCGCGCGGCCGGCCAGCACCTGCGCCGGGGACTCCTCCTGTACGGGCCGCCCGGCACCGGCAAGACCCACACGATCCGCTATCTGCTCTCCCACCTCCCGCAGTTCACGGTCGTGGTCCTGTCCGGCGAGAGCATCGAGGCCATCGGCCCGGCCTGCGCGCTGGCCCGTATGCTCCAGCCGGCCCTCGTCGTCCTGGAGGACTGCGACCTGATCGCCGAGTCCCGCGACTACGGCGGCGGCGAACAGCCCCTGCTCTTCCAGGTGCTGAACGAGATGGACGGGCTCGGTGACGACGCCGACGTCGCCTTCCTGCTCACCACCAACCGCGCCGACCTGCTGGAACCGGCCCTCGTGCAGCGCCCCGGCCGCGTCGACCTCGCCGTGGAGATCCCGCTGCCGGACGCGGAGGGCCGCGCGGCCCTGCTCGGCCTGTACGGCGCGGGACTCGGCCTCGGCAAGGACATCGCCGACGAGGTGGTGGGCCGTACGGAGGGCACGACGGCCTCCTTCACCAAGGAGCTGGTACGGCGGTCCGTGCTGATCGCGGCGGAGCGCGAGGCGCCCCGCACCGAACCGGAGGACGTCCGCGAGGCCCTCGACGAGCTCCTCTCCGACCGCGACCGCCTGACCCGCCGGCTGCTCGGGGTGCGGGACGGCGACGCCGACGAGGACGACGAGGACGACGAGGACGAGGACGAGGACGACGACATCGCCGGGCACGGGGGACCGCCCACCGGCGAGTGGCTGCTGGGTCCGCGCCCCGGCCCCTCTCCCCGCTGACCGCGGGCCCGACGGCCCGCCGACCCCTCAGCGAGCCGTCGGGACCGAGGCGTCCAGCCGGGCCAGTTCGGTCGCGTCGAGCACCAGGTCCGCCGCGGCCGCCGAGTCCCGGATGGTCTCCGGACGGCTCGCTCCCGGAATCGGGACGACGGTCGGCGCCTGAGCCGACAGCCAGGCCAGGCAGACCTGCTGGGGGCTCACGTCGCGCTCCTCGGCGACGGTGTGGAAGGCGCCGAAGCGCACCTCGCCGGTCATCCTCGACACTCCGTCCAGGGAGCTGCGGGAGATGCCGCCCAGCGGGCTCCAGGGGAGGAACGCCAGCCCCAGCTCCGCGCACAGCCGCAGCTCGGCCTCGCTGCCTCGGACGGCCGGTGAGTACTCGTTCTGCACCGCGACCAGCCGGTCGCCGAGGATCCGGTGGGCGGTGCGGATCTGCTCGACGTCCGTGTTGGAGACGCCGGCCAGCCGGATCTTGCCCTCGTCGAGCAGCTCGCGCAGCGCGCCGACCGACTCCTCGAACGGCACCCGGGGATCCGGTTTGTGGAGCTGGTAGAGGCCGATCGCCTCCACCCCGAGCCGCTTCAGCGAGGCCTCGGCGGCCGCCTTCAGATGGCGCGGGGAGCCGGTGACCGTCCAGCTGCCGTCGGCCGGTCTGCCGCGACCACCCTTGGTCGCCACCAGCACGTCGTCCGGGTCGCCGCCAAAGGCCGCCAGCGCGCGGGCGACCAGCAGCTCGTTGTGGCCGGGCTCGTCCCCGGGCAGGTGGTACGAGTCCGCCGTGTCCAGCAGCGTCACCCCCGCGTCGAGCGCGGCGTGCACGGTGGCCAGGGCGCGTGCCTCGTCGGGGCGGCCCTCGATGGACAGGGGCATGGCGCCGAGCCCGACCGCGCCGACCCGCACGTCGCCGAGGAAGCGGTACCGCATGTCAGGCGTCCTTTCCGAGCGTCTCGGACACGGCGCGCGGCAGCCAGTCGCGCGCCTCGCCGAAGGTGAAACCGAGCTGTGCGGCACGGGAGTTGTCCATGCCGTAGGAGCGGAAGAAGGAGAAGGGGGAGACCTCGCCGACCTCGACCCGGCGGAACACCGCCTCGCCGTCGGGGAGGTGGGCGGCCACCGCCGCGCACAGCTCCTCGGTCGTCAGAGTCCCGTGGGAGGCGGCGTTGACCGGGCCCGTGAAGTCCTCGCCCGCCGTCCAGAACAGGAAGTCCGCGATCTCCTCGACGTGGATGTAGGTCGCCGGGTGGTTCACGACGGGCACGCAGATCGGCTCGCCGGTGCGGACGCGGTCCGCGTAGTGCTGCAGCCGTCCGGTGAAGTCGTCGTCCCCGCCCAGCACATGGGCCACGCGGACGGCCACGTAGGGGAAGGCGGGCTCCGCCGAGAACACCGCCTCCGCCTGCCGCTTGCCCTCGCCGTAGTGGGCGTCGAGGAAGTCCGGGTCGTCCCAGGGAAGCCGGAGGTCGACGGGGACCGTGAGCGGATCGACGGCGGCCTCCCGCACCGGGTCGGCCGAGTCCTCGTACTCGTACACCTCGACCGTCGACGTCATCACATAGCGGCGGGTACGGCGCGCGAAGACCCGGCGGGCGACCTCCGCCTGGCGCGGGGTGTAGCAGACCTGGTCGACGACCACGTCGAAGGTGCGGTCGCCGAGCGCCTCGGTCAGCGAATTCTCGTCATTCCGGTCCGCGACGAGGTGAATTGCGCCCGCGGGCGGCGCCGAGGAGCCCCGATTGAGAACCGTCACCCGGTCCCCGGCGGCCAGCAGCCGCGCGATGAGCCGCTTCCCGAAATAGCGGTTGCCGCCTATCACCAGCACTTCTCGTCCCTGTCTCATGGAGCATAATTCTCCTGGCGTATCGACGCCGACTGAAGGGGAGGACATGGGAGTTCCGGCCGTCGCACCGAAGGAACCACGGCCCGCGCGCCCCGCCGCCGGGGAAACGTCGGCGGCCTTCGACGCGCTCGACCGCCAGATCCTCGGGCTGCTCCAGGCCGACGGCCGGATGAAGCTGAGCGAGCTGGGGCGCCGGGTCAGGCTCAGCCCGGCGGCGGTGACCGAACGGGTACGGCGGCTGGAGGCCGCGGGCGCGATCACCGGGTACGCCGCCCAGGTCGCCCCGGCCCGCCTCGGCTACGGCATCCAGGCGTTCATCCGGGTCAACCCGCACGGCGGCTACACGCTCAGGCACCCGCGCACCCTGGAACTGCTCGACCGCCCGGAGATCATCGAGGTCCACCACGTGGTCGGCGAGGACTGCTGGATCCTCAAGGTCGCCGTCACGGACACCGTCCACCTGGAGGAGATCCTGGAGCAGACCTCGGCGCTGGGCCGGACCACCACGTCGATCGTGCTGTCCTCGCCGGTGCCGCGCAAGCCGCTGCTCCCGCCGGCCTTGCCCTGACGTCAGCGTCAACGCCTACGGTCGTACCCATGCGAATCGGCGAGCTGGCCGCACGGGCCGGGACCACCACGCGTGCGCTGCGGTACTACGAGTCGCGGGGCCTGCTGCCCGCGCGGCGCGACGCCAACGGGCACCGGTCCTACGACGAGCGGGACCTCATGCTGCTCCGGCAGATCAGGACGCTGCGGGACTTCGGGTTCGACCTGGAGGAGACCCGGCCCTTCGTGGACTGCCTGCGGGCCGGGCACCCGGAGGGCGACTCCTGTCCCGCCTCTCTCGCGGTCTACCGGCGCAAGCTGGACGAGCTCGACGCGCTGATCGGTGAGCTGGGGGCGGTGCGGGCCCAGGTCGCCGGCCAGCTGGCGCGGGCCGAGCGGGCGCGCGACGAACTGGCCACCGAGGCGCTGGTTCCGGGGGGTCCGGAACCCGGGTGCGAACTGGGAGGGCACGAGGGGTGACCAGGACGAGCGGTCTGGCCGAGGTGACGGACGCGGACTTCGAGGCGGAGGTGATCGGCTCCGACCTGCCGGTGCTGGTGCAGTTCACGGCCGACTGGTGCGGGCCGTGCCGGCAGCTGGCGCCGGTGCTGAAGGACATCGCCTTCGAGGAGGGCGACCGGCTGAAGATCGTGCAGCTGGACGTGGACCGCAATCCGGGGACGACCATCGCGTACGGCGTGCTGTCGACGCCGACGCTCATGGTCTTCCGGGACGGCGAGCCGGTGCGGTCGATGGTCGGGGCGCGGCCCCGGCGCAGGCTCCTGGAGGAGCTGTCCGACCTGCTGTGAAGTCCCGCCGGACACGAAGAAATCCCCCGGGCAATTGCGCCCGGGGGATTTCTTTGCGTATATTCAATGGTTCGCGACTTCAAGTGGACGGAATCGCGAAGAAGTTCAGTGGCCACAGTATATCCGGGTGGGAGCGGCATTGTCAAACACCGAATTTCCAGACGATGAATTGCGGCGGGAACAGGAATTCATCGACGGGCTGTACGCGCGCGTGGACGCGCTGCGCGGTGACACCGAGGATTCCGTGGCGGACGCGCTCTCCCAGGGCGACAAGCCGATGCAGGCCCGGCTGGAGCGGGACATCCTGGTCGCCGAGCGGTCCGGGCTGCTCGCCGCGCTGAACGCCGTGGACGGTTCCCTCTGCTTCGGCCGCATCGACCTGTCCTCCGGCGCCACCCACCACATCGGCCGCATCGGCCTGCGCGCCGACGACGCCGAGCGCACCCCGGTGCTCATCGACTGGCGGGCCGACGTCGCCCGCCCCTTCTACCTGGCCACCGGCCACACCCCCATGGGGCTGCGCCGGCGCCGGCACCTCACCACCGACGGCCGCACCGTGACCTCGCTGCACGACGAGATCCTCGACCTCGGCGACGCCACCCGCACCGGGTACGAGGACCCGACCGGCGACGCCGTGCTGCTCGCCGCGCTCAACTCCGCCCGCACCGGCCGCATGAGCGACATCGTGCAGACGATCCAGGCCGAGCAGGACGAGATCATCCGTGCGCCTCATCGGGGAGTGCTGGTGGTCGAGGGCGGCCCCGGCACCGGCAAGACGGCGGTGGCCCTGCACCGGGCGGCCTATCTCCTCTACGAACACCGGGAACTGCTCGCCAAGCGGGCCGTCCTGATCGTCGGCCCCAACCCGGCCTTCCTCGGCTACATCGGCGAGGTGCTCCCCTCGCTCGGTGAGACCGGCGTGCTGCTGGCGACGGTCGGCGAGCTCTTCCCGGGCGTGCGGGCGACGGCCACGGACACCCCGGCGGCGGCCGCCGTCAAGGGCCGCGCCGACATGGCGGACGTGCTCGCCGCCGTGGTCCGCGACCGGCAGACGCTGCCCGACCCGGTCGTCGCGATCGAGCACGACCGCGAGATCCTGATGCTCGACGACGGCCTGGTGAACGTGGCCCGCGAGCGCACCCGCGCCACCGGACTGCCGCACAACGTGGCGCGCGAGCACTTCGAGGGGCACATCCTCAACACGCTCACCGACATGGTCGCCGAGCGCATCGGCACCGACCCGTACGACGGCACCAATCTGCTCGACCCCAGCGACATCACCCAGATCCGCGACGAACTCGCCGAGAACCCCGAAGTCTGGTCCGCCATCGACCAGTTGTGGCCGAGGATCACCCCGCGACGGCTCGTCGCGGACTTCCTCGCCGAGCCCGAGGGGTACCTCGACGACGCGGACGCCGCCGCCGTCCGCCGCCCGGTGACACGGGCCTGGACCGTGGCGGACGTACCGCTGCTCGACGAGGCGGCCGAACTGCTCGGCGAGGACGACCGGGTGGCGCGGGCGCGCGCGGAGCGCGAACGCGAGAGGCAGGTCGCGTACGCGCAGGGCGTGCTGGACGTCTCCTACGCCTCCCGGACGTTCGAGTTCGAGGACAAGGAGGACAGCGATCCCGAGGGCTCGGAGGTGCTGTCCGCGCACGACATCATCGACGCCGAACGGTTCGCCGAGCGGCACGAGCAGGAGGACCTGCGCAGCGCCGCCGAGCGGGCGGCGGCCGACCGGACCTGGGCGTTCGGGCACATCATCGTCGACGAGGCGCAGGAGCTGTCGCCGATGGCGTGGCGGCTGCTCATGCGGCGCAGCCCGACCCGCTCGATGACCCTGGTCGGCGACCCGGCGCAGACCGCGGAGGCGGCGGGCGTCGGCTCCTGGCGGGGCATCCTGGAGCCGTACGTCGAGGACCGCTGGGAGCACACCCGGCTCGGCGTCAACTACCGCACCCCGTCCGAGATCATGGACCTCGCCGCGGCCGTGGTCCGCGCCGAGAACCCGGACTTCGAACCGCCGAGCTCGGTCCGCTCGACCGGGGTACGCCCGTGGATCCGCCGGGCCGTGGCCGGCCTCCCCGCCGCCGTGGCCGAGGCGGTCGCCGAACTCACCCCGGCCGAGGGCCGGTTGGCGGTGATCGCCCCACGTGAGCTGCACCGCTCCCTGGCCGCCCGCCTGGACGGCGTCACGGCCGGGGCCGACCCCGACCTGACGCACACGGTCGTCCTGCTCAACCCGCGCCAGGCCAAGGGCCTCGAATTCGACTCCGTCCTGGTGGTGGAACCCGCCGCCTACGGCACGAGCGACCTGTACGTGGCCCTGACCCGGGCCACCCAGCGGCTCGGGGTGCTGCACACGGGCGCCCTGCCCGACAGCCTCAGGCGGGCCGCAGCCACACCGTGGACAGAGGTGGCAGGGTCAGACGGACGCTCGTCGCGCGACCGTGACGGGGGTGGGGTTCCGGTTTGACGGGGTGGGGGTTGGTGACGTCGCTGCCGCCGTAGCGGGCCCCGTCGGTGTTGAGGACCTCCAGCCACGCGGGGACGTCCTCGGGGACGCCGAGGCGGTAGTCGTGGCGGACGACGGGGGAGAAGTGGGAGACGGCCAGCAGAGGGGTGCCGTCCGCGTCCAGGCGCAGGAACGCCAGGACGTTGTCGTCCGCCGCGTCGCCCACGATCCACTGGAAGCCGGCCGGGTCGGTGTCCCGCTGCCACAGGGGCGGGGCGGCCCGGTAGACGGTGTTGAGGTCGCGGACCAGGTCGCGGACGCCGCGGTGGTCCGCCTCCGCCCCGTATCCCGGATCCAGCAGCCACCAGTCCGGACCGTGCGCCTCGGACCACTCGGCGCCCTGGGCGAACTCCTGCCCCATGAAGAGGAGTTGCTTGCCCGGGTGGGCCCACATGAAGCCCAGGTAGGCGCGGTGGTCGGCGCGCTGCTGCCACCAGTCGCCCGGCAACTTCGACACCAGCGAGCGCTTGCCGTGGACCACCTCGTCGTGCGAGATGGGCAGGACGTAGTTCTCGCTGTACGCGTACACCATCGAGAAGGTCATCTCGTGGTGGTGGTACTTGCGGTGGATCGGCTCGTGGCTCATGTACTCCAGCGAGTCGTGCATCCAGCCCATGTTCCACTTCAGCCCGAAGCCCAGCCCGCCGAAGCCGCTCGGGCCCTTGTGGTGGGTCGGGCGAGTCACGCCGTCCCAGGCGGTCGACTCCTCGGCGATGGTCACGACCCCCGGGCTGCGCCGGTACACCGTCGCGTTCATCTCCTGCAGGAAGGCCACCGCGTCCAGGTTCTCCCGGCCGCCGTGCTCGTTCGGCGACCACTGGCCCGGCTCGCGCGAGTAGTCGAGGTAGAGCATCGAGGCGACCGCGTCCACCCGCAGGCCGTCGATGTGGAACTCCTCGCACCAGTACACCGCGTTGGCGACCAGGAAGTTGCGCACCTCGCGCCGACCGAAGTCGAACTCCAGCGTGCCCCAGTCGGGGTGGGCGGCCCGCAACGGGTCCTCGTGCTCGTACAGCGGGCGCCCGTCGAACTCCGCCAGCGCCCAGTCGTCGCGCGGGAAGTGCGCCGGCACCCAGTCCATCAGGACCCCGATGCCGGCCCGGTGCAGGGCGTCGACCAGGAACCTGAAGTCGTCGGGTGTGCCCAGCCGGGCCGTCGGCGCGTAGAAGCCGGTGACCTGGTAGCCCCAGGAACCGCCGAAGGGGTGCTCGGCGACCGGCATCAGCTCCACGTGCGTGAAGCCGAGGTCCTTGGCGTACGCGGGTAGCTGCTCGGCCAGTTGGCGGTACGTCAGACCGGGGCGCCAGGAGGCGAGGTGGACCTCGTACACCGAGAACGGCGCCTCGTGCACGGGTGTGGACCCCCGCCGCGCCATCCATTCGGCGTCGCCCCACTCGTAGCGCGAGGTGTGCACGACGGACGAGGTGTTCGGCGGGGTCTCGGTGTGGCGGGCCATCGGGTCGGCGCGCATCGTGCGCGAGCCGTCCGGGCGGGTGATCTCGAACTTGTACAGCTCGCCCTCGCCGACGCCCGGCACGAACAGCTCCCACACCCCGGAGGAGCCCAGCGAGCGCATCGGGTGGCCGGTGCCGTCCCAGAAGTTGAAGCCGCCGGCCACGCGTACGCCCCGGGCGTTCGGCGCCCACACCGAGAAGCGGGTGCCCCTCACCCCCTGGTGCGTCATCGGCTCGGCGCCCAGCGCCTTCCACAGCTGCTCGTGCCGGCCCTCGCCGATCAGGTGCAGGTCGAACTCGCCGAGCGTGGGCAGGAAGCGGTACGCGTCCTCGGTCTCCCGCACCGCCTCCTCGTAGGTCACCAGCAGCCGGTACGCCGGTACCTCGCGCAGCGGCACCAGCCCGGAGAAGAAGCCCTCGCCGTCGTCGTGCAGCTCGGCCCGCAGACCGCCGGAGACGACGGTGACCGCCCGCGCGTACGGCCTGAAGGCCCGGAAGGCGACCCCGCCGGGCACCGGGTGGGCGCCCAGGACGCCATGCGGATCGTGATGGTCACCGCGGAGCAGCCGCTCCCGGTCACCGGCGTCGAGAGCGGGGGAGACGGCTATCTCCAGTGGAGCGGGCTTCTTCGCGTGGGCCGCGGCCGCCTTCTTCGTCACCGCCTTCCCGGCCGCCGGCTTCGTCGCCGCTTTCTTGGTCACCGCCTTCTTGGTCACGGTCTTCTTGGTCGCCGTCTTCTTCGCGGCCGTCTTCTTCGTGGCCGACTTCTTCGTCGCCGCACTCTTCGCCGGGGTCTTCTTCGCCGCGGCCTTCCTCACGCTCTGCTCGGTGGCGGCGGTCTTGTCGACGGCGCTCTTCTCCACTTCCGGCTTCTTCGGTTCCGGGCCGCTGGACGGGGTGCGGGGGGTCACGTGCGGAGCCTCCTCGGCGAAGGTGGTCAGGTTGGTCAGGTCGGGTCGGACGTGGCGAGGCGGCGCACCGCCGACAGCGGTACCGGGAGCCAGTCGGGGCGGTGCCGGGCCTCGTAGACGACTTCGTAGACGGCCTTGTCGGTCTCGTAGGCCCGCAGCAGCACCGGATCGGTCCGCGGATCGCGGTCGGCGACCTCGGCGTACCCGGCGCAGTACGCGGCCCGGCACGCGGTCGCCCAGTCGGGCACCGCGGGGTTCACCGAGTGCGCCGCGTAGTCGAAGGAGCGGAGCATCCCCGCGATGTCCCGCACCGCCGGCTGCGGCATGCGCCGCTCGGCGAGCGGGCGGGCCGGTTCGCCCTCGAAGTCGATCAGCGTCCACTGGCCGGAGGGCGAGCGCAGGCACTGGCCGAGGTGCAGGTCGCCGTGGATGCGCTGGGCGGTCCAGGTGCGCCCCTCGGCGGCCAGGTCGGCCAGCGCCTCGAAGGCGGAGCGCAGCCCCGGTTCGTACGGGCCCAGCGCGGGCACCGCCCGTATGGCCGACTCCAGCCGCTCGACCATGCCGTCGACCAGGAGCCGCAGCCGGCTGTGGCCCAGCGTGACCGTGGGCAGCGCGCGGGCGAGCGCCGTGTGCACCTCTGCCGTGGCCCGCCCCAGCGCCCGCGCCTCGGCGGTGAAGTCCTCGCCCTTGGCCAGTTCGCGCAGCGCCAGCTCCCAGCCGTCGGTCGCACCGCGCACGAAGGGCTGGAGCACGCCGAGGACATACGCGTCGCCGACGTCGCTGATGTCGCCGACGTCGCCGTTGACGTGTCCCCGCAGCCATGCCGTCGGCGCGGGCACCCGGGCGCAGCCCTCGCGGGCCAGGGCGAGGGGTATCTCCAGGTCGGGATTGACACCGGGGACGATCCGGCGCAACAGCTTCAGGATGAACGTATCGCCGTAGACGACCGAGGAGTTGGACTGCTCGGCGGTCAGCATGCGGGCCACGAGTCCGTCCCGGATCTCCTGGCGCGGGTCCCGCTCGAAGCGAAGCCCGCCGATGCGGGCCTGGGTGCGCAGGGCCTCCAGGAGCACCTCGGCGGGCCGGGGGTCGTACAGGGCGTCGTAGACGGTGTGCCCGGCGAGCGGGCCGTCCGCGACGTGTCCGATGAGCGCGGGCGCGAGCCGGGGCGGCAGCGCCTCGCGCACGCCTATGAGGAGTTGGTAGATGTCGCCGGGGTGGGCGGCGGCGCCGAGCACGGGCGGCTGGTGCGCGCGCACCAGCAGATGGTGCAGGCCGAGGCGGCCGGTGGTGTCCCGCTGGTCGAGCGAGGCCGACAGGGTGCGGGACGGCAAGAGCGCGGTGTCCGCGACCAGGGAGAATCCGGTGACCGGGCGCCCCTTGCCCGCGAACCACCGTTGCCTCGGCAGCCACTCGCGCAACAGTGGATCGAGCGACGCGAGGAAGTGGCCGGGAGTCGTACCGGAAGGGGTGACTGTGTCCGCCATGGCGTCACGTCCTTTCCCCGGGTCGTCGGGGTGATACTGATGCGTGCCCCGGGTGGGACAGGGGAAACCGCCCCACCCGGGGGTGACTAGGCGGCGTCCGCGCGGAGCCGGAACCAGTAGAAGCCGTGGCCCGCGAGGGTCAGCAGGTAGGGCAGTTCACCGATGGCCGGGAAGCGCACCCCGCCGAACAGTTCGACGGGATGCCGGCCGTTGAACGACCGCAGGTCCAGCTCGGTGGGTTGCGCGAAGCGGGAGAAGTTGTGGACGCACAGGACGAGGTCGTCCTCGTACTCCCGCAGGAACGCGATCACCGCTCCGTTCGACGACTGCAGTTCGGTGTAGGACCCGAGTCCGAAGGCAGGGTTCTGCTTGCGGATCTCGATCATGCGGCGGGTCCAGTGGAGCAGGCTGGACGGGGAGGACATCGAGGCCTCGACGTTGGTGACCTGGTAGCCGTAGACCGGGTCCATGATCGTGGGCAGGTAGAGCCGTCCGGGGTCGCAGGAGGAGAAGCCCGCGTTGCGGTC
>NZ_JBSHAQ010000105.1:0-14018 GCF_053611585.1 Streptomyces sp. NPDC054794
CTGGTCAGCGATCTTGTCGGGGTGACCTTCGGTCACGGACTCCGAAGTGAACAGGCGACGGGACACAACGCTCCCTGGGGTTGCAGCGGCTGCTGGCTGATCATTGTCGGACGACACTGGGAGCTGCGCCCGGCGTCGTCCGACAACAGTTTATCGGTCGCACTCGGCCGTCGGCCCACCCGTCTCGCCTCTCGGGAGCGCTGTGACCTGCGGCACGGGCATTCTGCCCAATGCCGAGCGGCATTGGCCAGAGCCGCCACGCGAGAATGTCATGTTCGAAACGTCCGGTAAACGGCTGAAACACTTCAGCCGAAGCGGCGCACCACGAGGTCCCAGACGATCTCGGCGAGGGCTTCTTTCGGGCCGTGCGGTACGGGCGTCTCCGTGCCGTCGGCGCCCAGCACGACCGCCTCGTTCTCCTCGGAACCGAAGGTCTTGCGCTCCCCCACCTCGTTCACCACGAGGAGATCGCACCCCTTGCGCGCCAGCTTCGCCCGGCCGTTGGCGAGGACGTCGTCCGTCTCGGCTGCAAATCCGACAATCACCTGTCCGGGGCGCGCCCGGTCGGCCGAGACCTCGGCGAGAATGTCCGGATTCCGGACCAGGACGATGGGATCCGGTTCCTGGTCGTCCTTCTTCTTGATCTTGCCGACGGCGTAGGCGGCCGGGCGGAAGTCGGCGACGGCGGCGGCCATGACCACGGCGTCGGCGTCCGCGGCAGCCTTCAGCACGGCCTCGCGCAGCTGTACGGCGGTCCCGACCTGGACGACGTCCACGCCCGCCGGGTCCGGCAGACCGGTGTTCGCCGCGACGAGGGTCACCCGGGCGCCCCGCGCCGCGGCCGTGCGGGCCAGGGCATAGCCCTGCTTGCCGGAGGAGCGGTTGCCGAGGAAGCGGACCGGGTCGAGGGGCTCGCGGGTGCCGCCGGCGCTGACGACGACGTGGCGCCCCTTGAGGTCGGGCTCGGTGACGCCCCGGGCGAGCACCCGGCGGCAGACCTCGAAGATCTCGGCGGGCTCGGGGAGCCGGCCCTTGCCGGTGTCGACGCCGGTGAGCCGGCCGACCGCCGGTTCGACGACGACGGCGCCACGGCGGCGCAGCGTCGCCACGTTCTCCTGGGTGGCCGGGTGCTCCCACATCTCCGTGTGCATGGCCGGGGCGAAGACGACCGGGCAGCGCGCGGTGAGGAGCGTGTTGGTCAGCAGGTCGTCGGCGAGGCCGTGGGCGGCCTTGGCGAGCATGTCCGCCGTCGCCGGGGCCACGACCACCAGGTCGGCGTGCTGGCCGATGCGGACGTGCGGCACCTCGTGGACGTCGTCCCAGACCTCGGTGGAGACGGGGTTGCCGGAGAGGGCGGACCAGGTGGCGGCGCCCACGAAGTGCAGTGCGGACGCGGTCGGCACCACGCGGACGTCGTGACCGGACTCCGTCAGCCTCCGCAGCAGCTCACAGGCCTTGTACGCGGCGATGCCGCCGCTGACCCCCAGAACGACCCTCGGCTTGTCCACCGTCTCTCCCCGGACTCGGAAACGTACGACTCACTGCCGCCGACTCAATGCTGCCTCACGGCGCGGGGACGACTCCCGCACCCCCCGAGCAGACCACAGGCCCGGCAGTCGCGCTGCCGGGCCTGTGGATAAGTCAATCTCAGTACGAAAGTACTACTACGCCGGGCCCTCAATGGCCTCGGACGTCAGCAGACCCGCGTTGATCTCGCGCAGGGCGATCGAGAGCGGCTTCTCGTGGACGTGGGTGTCCACGAGCGGACCGACGTACTCAAGGAGGCCCTCGCCGAGCTGCGAGTAGTACGCGTTGATCTGGCGGGCCCGCTTGGCCGCGTAGATCACGAGGCTGTACTTCGAGTCCGTCGCCTCGAGAAGCTCGTCGATCGGCGGGTTGATGATGCCCTCGGGCGCGGTGATGGAAGAGGACACGCTCTACCTTCCGATGGATGGGAAAAGTCAGTCACTGTGATCGGGCACGATCACACAACGTCCATCAAGGCTAGCAGCTCGCGCGCCACGTCCTTGACGGAGGTGTTGACCAAGGTCACATCGAACTCGGGCTCAGCCGCCAGCTCGATCTTGGCCGCGTCCAGGCGGCGCTCGATCACCTCGGGCGGTTCGGTGCCCCGCCCCGTGAGCCTGCGCACGAGCTCCTCCCAGGAGGGAGGAGCCAGGAACACGAGCTGGGCCTCCGCCATGGACTCGCGGACCTGCCGGGCGCCCTGGAGGTCGATCTCCAGGAGGACGGGCACACCCGCCTCCAGGTGCTCCAGCACGGCCGCACGCGGCGTGCCGTAACGGTTGCCGGCGAATTCGGCCCACTCCAGCAGCTCGCCGTTGGCGATCAGCTTGTCCATCTCCTCGTCGGTGACGAAGAAGTAGTGGACACCGTGCTTCTCGCCGGGGCGGGGCTTGCGGGTGGTCGCCGACACCGAGAGCCAGACCTCGGAGTGTTCCTTGCGCATATGGGCGACGACCGTGCTCTTGCCGACCCCGGAGGGGCCGGAGAGCACGGTCAGCCGCGGACGTTCACTCATGCAGCGATTATTCCAGCAATCCCGGGATGCCCGGGACTCCAGTCCCGGGCATCCCAGTACTCAGGAGCCGGTGCTGCCGAACTCGCGCTCCAGGGAGGCGATCTGGTTCGAGCCGAGGCCACGCACGCGGCGGCTCTCGGAGATACCGAGTCGCTCCATGATCTGCTTGGCGCGGACCTTGCCCACGCCCGGCAGGGATTCGAGCAGGGCGGAGACCTTCATCTTGCCGATGACGTCGTTCTCCTGGCCCTGCTTGATGACCTCGTGAAGAGAGGCGCCGGAGTGCTTGAGTCGATTCTTGACCTCGGCCCGCTCCCGGCGAGCCGCGGCGGCCTTTTCGAGCGCGGCTGCGCGCTGTTCAGGGGTAAGGGGCGGAAGAGCCACGCCTACGTCACCTCGGATGTCGAACTGTCGGATACGGACCGGTGAGGAACCTAGTCGCCCCACACCTGGGGAGCTACGAGCAACACGCTGCCCGTTCTCCCCCACTGCGTTGAGGGGCGCGGGAGGTGCCCCCACTGCTCGGAGACTAGCGGGCAAGTCCGCCAGAGTCAGCGAGAACAGCGGAAAAGTCCTGGTCAGCCTCCACCAGGCCGGACATTTCAGACATATTGCCCCGGATTTGAGGATGTATTCAGACTCAAGCCGCCCCGGCGAGGACTCATCGGAGGTCTCAGGCGGCCGCCACGGCCGTCCGGATCTCCTCCGCGAACCGCTCCGCCGCGGTGCGCAGCGCGCCGACGTCGGGACCGTGACGCAGAACACCCCGGCTGACGTTCGGAACGACATTGCGGACGGCCGCGCCGAAGACCCCGGGAAGATCGGCGGGGGTGGCCCCCTGGGCGCCGATGCCGGGCGCGAGGAGCGGACCGTTGATGTCCAGGTCGTACGACGACAGGTCACCGAGCGTGGCGCCGACGACCGCGCCGAAGGACCCGAGGGGCTCCTCCCCCGCGTTCTCGGCCGCCAGGTGAGCCAGCATCGTCGCCCCGACGTCGCGCCCGCCGGCCCGCACGGCATGCTGCACCTCGCCGCCCTCCGGGTTCGAGGTCAGCGCCAGCACGAACAGGCCCGTGCCGCTCTCCCTGGCCAGCGCGACGGCCGGGCTCAGCGAGCCGTAGCCGAGGTACGGCGAGACGGTCAGGGCGTCCGAGAACAGCGGGGCGTCCTTGTGCAGAAAGGCCTCGGCGTAGGCGGCCATGGTCGAGCCGATGTCGCCGCGCTTGGCGTCCATGACGATCAGCGCGCCGGCCGCCCGCGCCTCGGCGACGGACTTCTCCAGCACGGCGAGCCCGCGCGAGCCGAAGCGCTCGAAGAAGGCGCTCTGCGGCTTGAGCACGGCGACCCGGTCGGCCATCGCCTCGACGACCGTGCGGCTGAACCGCTCCAGACCGCTCACGTCGTCGTTCAGGCCCCACTCGGCGAGCAGGGACGCGTGCGGGTCGATGCCGACGCACAGCGGGCCGCGTTCGTCCATGGCGCGGCGGAGTCGGGCGCCGAAGGGTTCAAGAGCGCTCATGCGGTCGTACCGGCCTTCCGGGTGTCGGCGCCGATCGCGTCGGCGAGCGTGGCGTACGGGCTCGTGCGCAGCCGTGCGGCGAGGCCCTTGTGGATCGCGCGGCCCCAGAAGGGCCCCTCGTAGATGAAGGCGCTGTAGCCCTGCACCAGCGTGGCGCCCGCCAGGATCCGCTGCCAGGCGTCCTCGGCGTTCTCGACGCCGCCGACGCCCACCAGGGTGATCCGGTCGCCCACGCGCGCGTACAGGCGGCGCAGGACCTCCAGGGAGCGCGCCTTCAGCGGGGCGCCGGACAGTCCACCGGTCTCCTTGACCAATGAGGGTTGGGATTTCAAACCCAGACCGTCGCGCGCGATGGTGGTGTTGGTCGCGATGATCCCGTCCAGGCCGAGCTCGACGGCCAGGTCGGCGACGGCGTCGACGTCCTCGTCGGCGAGGTCGGGGGCGATCTTCACCAGCAGCGGGACCCGGCGGTGGGACACCGTGCGGTCGGCGGCCTCGCGGACCGCGCTCAGCAGCGGGCGCAGTGCCTCGGTCGCCTGCAGGTTGCGCAGCCCCGGCGTGTTCGGGGAGGAGACGTTGACGACCAGGTAGTCGGCGTACGGCGCCAGGCGCTCGGTCGACTTCACGTAGTCGCGGACGGCCTCCGCCTCCGGGACCACCTTGGTCTTGCCGATGTTGACGCCCACGACGGTCCGGAAGACCGGCTCACGGGTCGCGAGGCGGGCGGCGACGGCGAGGGAGCCGTCGTTGTTGAAGCCCATGCGGTTGATCAGCGCCCGGTCCGGGACCAGGCGGAACAGCCGCTTCTTCGGGTTGCCGGGCTGCGGCTCGCCCGTCACCGTGCCGATCTCGACGTGGTCGAAGCCCAGCATGGACATCCCGTCGATGGCGACGGCGTTCTTGTCGAAGCCGGCGGCGAGGCCGAAGGGGCCGTGCATCCGCAGCCCGAACGCCTCCGTCCGCAGCTCCTTGTAGCGGGGCGCGAGGGCGGCGGCGACGAAGGTGCGCAGCACCGGGATGCGAGCGGCGAGGCGGATCCACCGGAAGGCCAGGTGGTGGGCCTGCTCCGGGTCCATCCGCTTGAAGACCAGACGGAAGAAAAGCTTGTACATGTAGGTGTCCTCATGAAGAGGGGGACACCGTTTCCGATGTCCCCCTCAGGGCTGCTAGTCGCGGGCCGCGGTCAGGTGTTCCGCGTGTTCCTGGAGCGAACGCACTCCCACGTCGCCGTGGTTGAGGGCGTCGATGCCCTGGACCGCGGCGGCGAGCGCCTGCACCGTCGTCAGGCAGGGCACGGACCGCGCCACGGCAGCCGTACGGATCTCGTAGCCGTCGAGGCGGCCGCCGGTGCCGTACGGCGTGTTGACGATGAGGTCGACCTCGCCGTCGTGGATGAGCTGGACGATGGTCCGCTCCCCGTTCGGGCCGACGCCCTCGGACTGCTTGCGCACGATCGTGGCGTGGATGCCGTTGCGCTTGAGCACCTCCGCCGTGCCCGAGGTGGCCAGCAGCTCGAAGCCGTGCGCGACCAGTTCCCGCGCCGGGAAGATCATCGACCGCTTGTCCCGGTTGGCCACCGAGATGAACGCCCGCCCCTTGGTCGGCAGCGGACCATAGGCACCCGCCTGGGACTTCGCGTAGGCGGTGCCGAAGACCGAGTCGATGCCCATGACCTCACCGGTGGAGCGCATCTCCGGGCCGAGCACGGTGTCCACACCGCGGCCGTGGATGTCACGGAACCGCGACCACGGCATCACCGCCTCCTTGACGGAGATCGGCGCGTCGAACGGCAGCTCACCGCCGTCCCCGTGGCCCGGCAGCAGCCCCTCCGCGCGCAGCTCGGCAATGGTGGCGCCCAGGGAGATCCGGGCGGCCGCCTTGGCCAGCGGCACCGCGGTCGCCTTCGAGGTGAAGGGGACGGTGCGGGACGCGCGCGGGTTGGCCTCCAGGACGTAGAGGATGTCCCCGGCCATCGCGAACTGGATGTTGATCAGGCCCCGGACGCCGACGCCCTTGGCGATGGCCTCGGTGGAGGCCCGCAGGCGCTTGATGTCGAAGCCGCCCAGCGTGATCGGGGGCAGCGCGCACGCCGAGTCACCGGAGTGGATGCCGGCCTCCTCGATGTGCTCCATCACGCCGCCGAGGTAGAGCTCCTCGCCGTCGTACAGGGCGTCGACGTCGATCTCGATCGCATCGTCGAGGAAGCGGTCGACCAGGACCGGCCGGGACGGGCTGATCTCGGTGGACTCGGCGATGTAGGACTCGAGGCGGGTCTCGTCGTAGACGATCTCCATGCCGCGTCCGCCCAGCACGTAGGAGGGGCGGACGAGGACGGGGTAGCCGATCTCGTCGGCGATGGCCTTGGCCTCGGCGAAGGTCGTCGCGGTGCCGTGCTTGGGGGCGGGCAGGCCCGCCTCCGCCAGGACCCGGCCGAACGCGCCCCGGTCCTCGGCCGCATGGATCGCCTCCGGCGACGTGCCCACGATCGGCACCCCGTTGTCCTTCAGCGCCTGCGACAGACCCAGCGGCGTCTGACCACCCAGCTGAACCACCACACCCGCCACCGGACCGGCCTGCCGCTCCGCATGGACGATCTCCAGCACGTCCTCCAGCGTCAGCGGCTCGAAGTACAGCCGGTCGGAGGTGTCGTAGTCCGTCGAGACCGTCTCCGGGTTGCAGTTGACCATCACCGTCTCGTACCCCGCATCGCTGAGCGCGAAGGAGGCATGGACGCAGGAGTAGTCGAACTCGATGCCCTGCCCGATCCGGTTCGGACCCGACCCCAGGATGATCACCGCGGGCTTCTCCCGGGACGCGACCTCGTTCTCCTCGTCGTAGGAGGAGTAGAAGTACGGCGTCCTCGCCGCGAACTCGGCGGCGCAGGTGTCGACCGTCTTGTAGACCGGCCGGATACCCAGCGCGTGCCGGACCTCACGCACCACGTCCTCACGCAGACCGCGGATCTCCGCGACCTGCTGGTCCGAGAAGCCGTGCCGCTTCGCCTCCGCCAGCAGGTCCGGCGTCAGCTCGGCGGCGTCCGCCAGTTCGTCGGCGATCTCCTTGATGAGGAAGAGCTGGTCGACGAACCAGGGGTCGATCTTCGTGGCGTCGAAGACCTCCTCCGGCGTGGCACCGCCGCGGATGGCCTGCATGACCGTGTTGATGCGGCCGTCGGTGGGCCGGACGGCCTCGCGCAGCAGGGCGGCCTTGTCGCCGGGCTCGCCGACGAAGGTGAACTGGCTGCCCTTCTTCTCCAGCGAGCGCAGCGCCTTTTGCAGCGCCTCCGTGAAGTTCCGGCCGATCGCCATCGCCTCACCCACCGACTTCATGGTGGTCGTCAGCGTGGAGTCGGCCTGGGGGAACTTCTCGAACGCGAAGCGCGGCGCCTTCACGACCACATAGTCGAGCGTCGGCTCGAACGAAGCCGGCGTCTCCCGCGTGATGTCGTTCGGGATCTCGTCCAGGGTGTAACCCACGGCCAGCTTCGCCGCGATCTTCGCGATCGGGAAGCCGGTGGCCTTGGACGCGAGGGCCGAGGAGCGCGAGACGCGCGGGTTCATCTCGATGACGATGACCCGGCCGTCCTCGGGGTCCACCGCGAACTGGATGTTGCAGCCGCCGGTGTCGACGCCGACCTCGCGGATGACGGCGATGCCGATGTCGCGCAGCACCTGGTACTCGCGGTCGGTCAGCGTCATCGCCGGGGCGACAGTGATCGAGTCGCCGGTGTGCACACCCATCGGGTCGAAGTTCTCGATGGAGCACACGACCACGACGTTGTCGTGCTTGTCGCGCATCAGCTCCAGCTCGTACTCCTTCCACCCCAGGATCGACTCCTCCAGGAGCACCTCGGTGGTCGGGGAGAGCGTCAGGCCCTGGCCGGCGATGCGGCGCAGCTCCTCCTCGTCGTGGGCGAAGCCGGAGCCGGCGCCGCCCATGGTGAAGGAGGGGCGGACGACGACGGGGTAGCCGCCGAGCTGCTCGACGCCGTTCAGCACGTCGTCCATGGAGTGGCAGATCACCGAGCGGGCGGACTCGCCGTACCCGATCTTGGAGCGGACCGCGTCCACCACGAGCTTGAACTGGTCCCGGTCCTCGCCCTTGTGGATCGCCTCCACGTTGGCGCCGATCAGCTCGACGCCGTACTTGTCGAGGACGCCGTTCTCGTGCAGAGAGATCGCGGTGTTGAGGGCCGTCTGGCCACCCAGGGTGGGCAGCAGCGCATCCGGCCGCTCCTTGGCGATGATCTTCTCGACGAAGTCGGGGGTGATCGGCTCCACGTAGGTGGCGTCGGCGATCTCCGGGTCGGTCATGATCGTCGCCGGGTTGGAGTTCACGAGGACGACGCGCAGGCCCTCGGACTTCAGCACACGGCACGCCTGGGTGCCGGAGTAGTCGAACTCGGCGGCCTGGCCGATGACGATCGGGCCGGAGCCGATGACCAGGACGGACTGGATATCGGTGCGCTTAGGCACGCTGGCCCTCCATCAGGGATACGAAGCGGTCGAACAGGTAGGCGGCGTCGTGCGGGCCCGCTGCCGCTTCGGGGTGGTACTGGACGCTGAAGGCCGGCTGGTCGAGGAGCTGGAGGCCCTCCACCACGTTGTCATTGAGGCAGACGTGGGAGACCTCGACGCGGCCGAACGGTGTGTCGGACACCTTGTCGAGCGGGGCGTCGACGGCAAAGCCGTGGTTGTGCGCGGTGACCTCGACCTTGCCGGTCGTACGGTCCTGCACCGGCTGGTTGATGCCGCGGTGGCCGTACTTCAGCTTGTAGGTCCCGAAGCCGAGGGCGCGGCCGAGGATCTGGTTGCCGAAGCAGATGCCGAACAGCGGCGTGCCCCGCTCCAGGACGGCCCGCATGACGGAGACCGGTCCGTCGGCGGTGGCCGGGTCGCCGGGACCGTTCGAGAAGAACACCCCGTCGGGGTTGACGGCGTAGACGTCCTCGGCGGTGGCCGTGGCCGGGAGCACGTGCACCTCGATGCCGCGCTCGGCCATGCGCTGCGGGGTCATGCCCTTGATGCCGAGGTCGACGGCGGCGACGGTGTACTTCTTCTCGCCGATCGCGGGGACGACGTAGGTCTCCTTGGTGGCGACCTCGGCGGAGAGGTCGGCGCCCTCCATCTCGGGGGCCTGGCGGACCTCGGCGAGCATGGTGCCCTCGTCGGGCAGGGCGTTGCCGGAGAAGATGCCGACGCGCATGGCGCCGCGCTCGCGCAGGTGCCGCGTCAGGGCGCGGGTGTCGATGCCGCTGATGCCGACGACGCCCTGGTGGCGCAGTTCCTCGTCCAGCGAGCGCCTGGCGCGCCAGTTGGAGGGCACGCGCGCGGGGTCGCGCACGACGTAGCCGGCCACCCAGATCCGCTGGGACTCGGGGTCCTCGTCGTTGACGCCGGTGTTACCGACGTGCGGGGCGGTCATCACGACCACCTGGCGGTGGTACGACGGGTCGGTGAGCGTCTCCTGGTAGCCGGTCATGCCGGTGGAGAACACGGCCTCGCCGAAGGTCACCCCCACGGCCCCGTAGGCGCGGCCACGGAAGATGCGGCCGTCCTCCAGGACGAGTACGGCGGGAACCTTCTCGGCTCCCCGGGTGGAGGTCGTCATCGTTCGGCGCCTTCCGTGGTGGTTGTCTTGATCATGGAGTTGAGGACGTCGACCCATTCGTTGTGCTCGGCCGCGCGGTCCGAGCGGAAACCGGAGTCGATCAGCTTGTCGCCGTGTGCCCAGGTCACCACGAGCAGGCCGCCCTCGGTGAGGACCTTGCCCGCGATGCCCTTGTCGAGCCGGGCCTCGCGCAGCGCGGCGGCGGGGACGAAGAAGTCGGCCGCTCCGGGGCGTACGACGTCGAGGCCCGCGTCCGTCAGGGTGAGCTCGGCCCGGCTGCGGGTGCCCAGACCGTGGGCGACGATGCGGTCCAGCCACTGCCCGGCGGTGGTGGAGCCGTGGTAGCGGCCGCTCATGCTCAGTCTCGCCGGGCCGGTCTCTTCCGGCACGGTGGGCAGGTCCGGGATGTCGCCCTGGAGCGTGCCGCGCCACTTCCAGCCCTCGCGCATCAGCCAGTAGACGAGCACGACGAAGAGGGCGAGTCCGACGAGCCAGCCGATCCGTGCGGCCCAGTCGGTGACCTCGGCCGACTTCTGCTCGGCGGCGAGATCGGCGGCCAGTTGGGTCAGGTGCGGAGGTGTCACGTGAGCTTCCCGTCGACGAGCGTGGCCTTGCCCCGCAGCCACGTGTGGGTGACACGGCCCGGCAGCTCACGCCCCTGGTAGGGGGTGTTGCGGCTGCGCGAGGCGAAGCCCGCGGGGTCCACCTGGCCACGGTATTCCGTGTCGACGAGGGTGAGGTTGGCGGGCTCACCTGCCGAGACGGGACGGCCGTGCCCGGTGGCCTGTCCGATGTGCGCGGGCCGGAAGGACATGCGGTCGGCGACGCCGGCCCAGTCCAGCAGGCCCGTGTCGACCATCGTCTCCTGGACCACTGACAGCGCGGTCTCCAGGCCGACCATGCCCATGGCGGCCGCGGCCCACTCGCAGTCCTTGTCCTCGTGCGGGTGCGGGGCGTGGTCGGTGGCGACGATGTCGATCGTGCCGTCGGCGAGCGCCTCGCGCAGGGCCAGCACGTCGCGCTCGGTGCGCAGCGGCGGGTTGACCTTGTACACGGGGTTGTACGTGCGCACCATCTCGTCCGTCAGGAGCAGGTGGTGCGGGGTCACCTCGGCGGTGACGTCGATGCCGCGGGACTTGGCCCAGCGGACGATCTCGACCGAGCCGGCGGTCGACAGGTGGCAGATGTGGACGCGGGAGTCCACGTGCTCGGCGAGCAGGACGTCCCGGGCGATGATCGACTCCTCGGCCACCGCCGGCCAGCCGCCCAGACCGAGCTCGGCGGAGACGATGCCCTCGTTCATCTGGGCGCCCTCGGTCAGCCGCGGCTCCTGCGCGTGCTGGGCGACGACGCCGCCGAAGGCCTTCACGTACTCCAGGGCGCGGCGCATGATCACGGCGTCGTCGACGCACTTGCCGTCGTCGGAGAAGACGGTGACGCCCGCGGCGGACTCGTGCATGGCGCCCAGCTCGGCGAGCTTCTTGCCCTCCAGGCCGACGGTGACGGCGCCGATGGGCTGCACATCGCAGTAGCCGTGCTCCTGGCCGAGCCGGTAGACCTGCTCGACGACGCCGGCGGTGTCGGCGACCGGGAAGGTGTTGGCCATGGCGAAGACGGCGGTGTAGCCGCCGGAGGCGGCCGCGCGGGTGCCGGTCAGCACGGTCTCGGAGTCCTCGCGGCCGGGCTCGCGCAGGTGCGTGTGCAGGTCGACCAGGCCCGGCAGCAGCACCTTGCCGTCGGCCTCGACGACCTGGGCGCCCTCGGCGGACAGCCCGGTGCCCACCTCGGCGATGGTCTCGCCGTCGATCAGCACGTCCTGCGGCTCGCCGCCGAGCACCTTCGCACCACGGATCAGGATCTTGCTCATGGGTGTTACTTCTCCTCGGTACGGGTGTGGGTGACGGCGGGCTCGTTGCCACCGAGCAGGAGGTAGAGAACGGCCATCCGGATGGAGACTCCGTTCGCGACCTGCTCGATGGCGGTGCAGCGGTCCGAGTCGGCGACCTCGGCGGTGATCTCCATGCCGCGGACCATCGGGCCGGGGTGCATCACGATGGAGCCCTCGGGCATCCGGGCCATGCGGTCGCCGTCGAGGCCGTAGCGCCGCGAGTACTCGCGCTCGGTCGGGAAGAAGGCGGCGTTCATGCGCTCGCGCTGGACGCGCAGCATCATCACCGCGTCGGACTTGGGCAGCGTGGCGTCGAGGTCGTAGGACACCTCGCAGGGCCAGGACTCGATGCCGACCGGCAGCAGGGTGGGCGGGGCGACCAGGGTGACCTCGGCGCCGAGGGTGTGCAGCAGGTCGACGTTGGAGCGGGCGACGCGGCTGTGCAGGATGTCCCCGACGATCGTGATGTGCTTGCCTGCGAGGTCCCGGCCGAGGCCGGCGTCGCGGCCGACGAGCCGGCGGCGCATGGTGAACGCGTCCAGCAGGGCCTGGGTCGGGTGCTGGTGGGTGCCGTCGCCGGCGTTGATGACGGCGGCGTCGATCCAGCCGGAGTTGGCCAGGCGGTAGGGGGCGCCGGAGGCGCCGTGCCGGATGACCACGGCGTCGACGCCCATGGCCTCCAGGGTCTGGGCGGTGTCCTTCAGGGACTCGCCCTTGGACACCGACGACCCCTTGGCGGTGAAGTTGATGACGTCCGCGGACAGGCGCTTCTCGGCGGCCTCGAACGAGATCCGGGTGCGCGTGGAGTCCTCGAAGAAGAGGTTGACGATCGTGCGGCCGCGCAGGGTCGGCAGCTTCTTGATCGGCCGGTCGGCGACCCGGGCCATCTCCTCGGCGGTGTCGAGGATCAGGACGGCGTCGTCGCGGGTGAGATCGGCGGCCGAGATGAGATGACGCTGCATCTGTCAGGCTCCGTAAGGCAGTTCAGTATCGGGAGATTCCGGGCAGACGGGGGCGCGAGGAGCGGGGGTACGGCCCTTGGGGACGTACGCCGGTGCGCTACTGGCGCCGCTCGCCCGGGGCGGCCGGCTTGACGCCGAGCAGCACGGTGTCGCGACCGTCCTCCTCGGCGAGCTGGACCTTGACCGTCTCCCGCAGCGACGTGGGGAGGTTCTTGCCGACGTAGTCGGCACGGATGGGCAGTTCGCGGTGGCCGCGGTCGACGAGGACCGCGAGCTGGACCGCGCGCGGGCGCCCGATGTCGTTCAGCGCGTCGAGGGCGGCGCGGATGGTGCGGCCGGAGAAGAGCACGTCGTCGACGAGGACGACCAGACGGCCGTCGATGCCGTCACCGGGGATCTCGGTGCGGGCCAGCGCACGCGGCGGGTGCATGCGCAGGTCGTCGCGGTACATGGTGATGTCGAGGGAACCGACCGGCATCTTGCGGTCGGTGATCTCCTCCAGCTTCACGGCGAGCCGCTGGGCGAGGAAGACGCCCCGGGTCGGAATGCCGAGCAGCACCACGTCGTCGGCGCCCTTGGCGCGCTCGACGATCTCGTGGGCGATGCGGGTCAACACCCGCGCGATGTCGGGCCCTTCGAGAACGGGCCGGGCATCGGACGCTTGTGCGTCAGCTTGCGTGTCCATAAGAAACGGACCTCCTTCTCCGCCTCACGGGACGGACCTTAAAGGACGTCGGAATTGCGCCATCCACGCTACCAGGTCGCCACGACGCCGCTGATCACCCCCTTGGCGTAATCTGCCGCCGCCACCACGGAAGAGTCGGTGCGGACCATTCGGCTTGACGCAGCAGAGTAACGCTGCGTAACCTCACAGTGAGTTACCAGCCGCGCGGCGCGGAAACGCAGCCCGCCGCGTCGACACAGTGTCCGGGGAGCCATATGTCCAGCGAATACGCCAAACAGCTCGGGGCAAAGCTCCGGGCCATCCGCACCCAGCAGGGCCTTTCCCTCCACGGTGTCGAGGAGAAGTCCCAGGGCCGCTGGAAGGCGGTCGTGGTCGGTTCGTACGAGCGCGGCGACCGCGCCGTGACCGTACAGCGTCTTGCGGAATTGGCCGATTTTTATGGTGTCCCCGTGCAGGAGTTGCTGCCGGGCACCACGCCCGGCGGTGCCGCCGAGCCCCCGCCGAAGCTGGTCCTGGACCTGGAGCGGCTGGCCACCGTGCCGGCCGAGAAGGCGGGCCCGCTCCAGCGTTATGCAGCGACGATCCAGTCCCAGCGCGGTGACTACAACGGCAAGGTGCTGTCGATCCGCCAGGACGACCTGCGCACACTCGCCGTCATCTATGACCAGTCGCCCTCGGTCCTGACCGAGCAGCTGATCAGCTGGGGTGTCCTGGACGCGGACGCGCGCCGCGCCGTGGCCACTCACGAGGAGAGCTGACCCGCTCAGCGCTTCAGCAGAAACGTGCCGCCGGGGTGGCCGGAACTTGACGGT
>NZ_JBSHAQ010000106.1:0-13914 GCF_053611585.1 Streptomyces sp. NPDC054794
TCAACCGGGCTGGAGCGACCCGAGTCAAGGGTCGGTCGTAGGCCGATCGCCGAAGGCGACGCGGAGCGACAGCGCAGCGCCCTTTACTCGGGGCGTGGAAGCACGACACTGGTCAAGAAGCGGGCGGCCCCCACGGCAACCACTCACCCACCAGTGCCCAACCCGCCTCACGGCCACAGCAACCCCCGCTCCCATTCCCCCTCGCCCGCCCGCCGATACCGCACCCGTACGTGTCGTCGGTCCGCGTCGCCCTGGAAGAATTCGACCTCCTCCGGGTGGAGGCGGTAGAGGGTCCAGGTGGGGGACGGTGCCGTCGGGTTTCGGTGGGCCTCCGTCCAGGCGGTCTCCGATGCGTGGCGTAGCTCGTCCAGGGACCGGAGGTCCTCGCTCTGGCGGCCGGTCAGGGCCGCGGCCAGTGCCCCCGTCGAGCGGGCGTGGAGATCCGCCTGGCTCTCCTGCGACGGCGCCGACGTGACCGGGCCCCGTACCCGGACCTGGCGGCCGAGGGCGGGCCAGTAGAAGGCGAGGGCGGCGTAGGGGCGGGCGGCCAGTTGGCGGCCCTTGCGGCTCGTGGAGTGGGTCGCGAAGGACCAGCCGTCCTCGTCCGCCCCGTGCAGCATCACGATCCGTACGTCCGGCCGGCCGTCCTCGTCCGTCGTCGCCAACGACATGGTGTGCGGCTCGTTCTGCCCGGCCGCCACCGCCTCCGCGAACCACGTCGTGAACAGGGGGAGGGGGGATGACGGGGCCCCGGCCGGGTCGAAGGGGGGTAGCTCCGTGGTTTCGGGTGCCCAGACCCGCAGTGAGCGGAGGAGTTCGTGGAGATCCGTTGCTGCCATGGAGGCGAGTATCCCCGCGGGCAGGTCTCAGTCCCGGGCCAACACCACCGTTCCCGCCGAGCAGAACCACCCGCCGGTTCCGGAGGCGACGCCCAGGCAGGGCAACTCGCCGTGGCCCACCCGTACTTGCCGGTCCCCGCCCTCCCCGCGCAGTTGCCGTACCGCCTCCACCAGCAGGAACAGACCCCGCATCCCGGGATGCTGAGCCGACAGTCCGCCCCCGTCCGTGTTCACCGGCAGGTCCCCGCCCCGTACGAGCAGCCGCCCCTTGTCCACGAAGGCGCCGCCCTCGCCCTTCCCGCAGAACCCGAGGTCCTCCAGGGTCACCAGCGTCATGTAGGTGAACGCGTCGTACACCTCGGCGAAGTCGATCTCCTCCGGCCGCACCCCCGCCCGCTGGAACGCGAGCCGTCCGCTCACCGCCGCCGGGGACACCGTGAAGTCCGGCCACTCGGACATGGCGGCGTGGGAGACGTGCTCGCCGGTGCCGAGGATCCAGACGGGGGCGGTACGGCAGTCGCGTACGTACTCCTCCGCCGCCAGCAGCACCGCCGCGCCCCCGTCGGACCGTATGCAGCAGTGCAGCTTGGTGAAGGGGTCGGCGATCATCGGGCCGGACAGGACGTCGTCGACGGTGATCGGGTCCCGGAACATCGCCTCCGGGTTCAGCGCCGCGTTGGCCCTGGCCTGCACCGCGACCTCCGCCAACTGCTCGATCCGCGTGCCGTACTCGATCATGTGGCGGCGTGCGGCCATCGCGTACTTCGCGACGAGTGTGTGGCCGTACGGAACCTCGAACTGCAGTGGCCCCCTGGCCCCGAAGGACAGGTTCCCGGTGCGCCGGCCCGCCCGGATGTCCGCGCGGGCCGTGGAGCCGTAGACCAGCAGGACGGCGTTCGCGTGGCCGGCCGCTATCGCGTCCGCCGCGTGCGCGGCCATGACCTCCCAGGTCGAGCCGCCGACCGAGGTGGAGTCGACCCAGGTGGGGCGCAGGCCCAGGTACTCGGCCACCTCCACCGGTGCCAGCGTCCCGAGGCCGGCCGACGCGAGGCCGTCGACATGGGCGCGGTCCAGGCCGGCGTCGGCGAGGGCGCGACGGGCGGCCTGGGCGTGCAGCGCGTACGGGGTCGCGTCGTCCACGCGCCCGCAGGAGGACAGGGCCACACCGACGACGGCGACTTTCCTGCTGCTTGCTGTAGCCATGCGCCCGACGGTATCTGACGGTTCATCAGATATCCATGGCGCGGAGGCCGAGGCGCCTCACACCCCTGGGCATCCACACCTCCCCGCCCTAACATGACGCCCCGTCAGATCAGGGAACAGGCAAGTGGCAGGGAAGGGCAGCCATGGACGCCAGCTTCACCGCCGAACAGGACGAGATCCGCCGTACCCTGCGCGAACTGCTCCACAAACGCTGCGGCCCGGAGGAACTCCGCACCGCCCTCGACACCCCGGCCGGACACGACCGCGCCCTGTGGGCCGCCCTCGCCGAGCAGCTCGGCCTGCCGGGGCTGGCCCTCCCCGAGGCGTACGGCGGCATCGGCTGCTCGGCCACCGAACTCGCCCTCGCCTGCGAGGAGACCGGCCGCTTCCTGGTCCCCTCCCCGCTGTTCGCGACCGCCGTCCTCACGGCCCCGCTGATCCTCGCCCTCGGTACGGAGGCCCAGCGCGCCGACCTGCTGCCCCGCCTGGCCTCGGGCTCGCTGACCGCCACCCTCGCCGTACCCGGCACCGCGCTCGCCACCGCCCTCGCCCTGACCGGCGACAACGGCGGCGACTGGGCCGGGGGCGGCCGCGCGGGCGGGGTGCAGGCGCGCCGGGCGGGGCAAGGGTGGCGGCTCTACGGGCAGGTGGAGCAGGTGCTCGACGGGCACAGCGCCGGGCTGCTCCTGGTCGCGGCCCACACCGGCGGCTTCGCCCGCTCGCGCACCCTGCTCTTCCTGGTCTCCTCGGACGCGCCGGGCCTGGTCCGCACCCGGCAGACCGCCCTCGACGCCACCCGCCCCCAGGCCCGTCTCCAACTGCGGTACGTCGAAGCCGAGTTGCTCGGCGACGCCACCTCCGACACCGTCCCCGACCCGCTCCCGGCCCTGCGCGGCCACGGCGACGTCGTCGCCGCCGTGCTCGCCGCCGAGGCGGTGGGGGCCGCCGATCGGGCCCTGGAGCGGACCGTCGAGTACGTCAAGCAGCGGGAGCAGTTCGGGCGGCTGATCGGGTCCTTCCAGGCGGTCAAGCACCGGCTGGCCGATGTGTACGTCCAGGTGCAGGCCGCCCGCTCGGCGGCCTACTACGCGGCCTGGGCGGCGGCGCCCCCGTCCGCGGGCGCGGCGCCCGGCGCCCCGCCCGGGGCTCCGCCGCAAGGGCGGTGGCGGGAGACGGGCGGGCCGGTGGGCGGGCTCGCGCTCGCCCAGGCGCTGGAGGCGCTGCGGACGGCCGCGGGCGAGGGGATCCAGCTGCACGGCGGGATCGGGTTCACCTGGGAGCACGAGGCCCACCTGTACTTCAAGCGGGCGGCCGGGGACGAGCTGCTGTTCGGGCCGGTCCACCGGCTGCGCGCCCACGCGGCCGACTCGGTGCGGCTCTTCGAGCAGGGGGAGGTGGCGGTCTGATGGCGGGCTTCGGTGTGCGGCTGGTGCAGAAGGTGTCCTCGACCCGGGGCTTCGCGAAGGTGGCCCCGCATCTGATTCCGGCGCTGGACCGGGGCGTCCACCGGGTCACGCGCGGGAAGGTGCTGCTCAGCGCGCAGTTGCTGCCGGGGGTCGTGCTGACGGTCACGGGGGCGCGCAGCGGGCTGGCGCGGCGTACGCCGCTCGCCTGCATGCCCGAGGAGGGCGGGCGCGGCTGGATTCTCGTCGGGTCCAACTTCGGGCGGACCGACCATCCGGCCTGGACCCACAACCTCCTCGCCCACCCCGACGCCTCCGTCAGCTGGAAGGGCGAGGAGATCCCGGTGACGGCCCGGTTGCTGGCGGGGGAGGAGCGGGCGGCGGCCTGGCAGGCGCTGCTGGCGTTCTGGCCGCCGTACGCGACGTACCAGGCGCGGGTGGACCGGGAGATCCGGGTCTTCCGGATCGTACGAAGGCAGCCGTAGGCACCGCAAAGTCGCCGGGCGGCCCTACAGCGTCGCCAGGCGCTCCACCAGCAGCAGCGCCCCGATGCCCAGCATCGCCGCGCCCGACGTGCGGGTCACCGCACGGGCCGCCGCCGGGCGCGCGCCGAGCAGGGCGCGGGAGAGGGCGCCGACCGTGAGGTAGACGGCGGCGCAGCAGGCCATGTGGAGGAGCCCGAGCGTGGCGGTCTGGACGGGGACGGGCAGGTGGTGCCCGTCGCCCGTGGTCAGGAACTGGGGGAGTACGGACAGGTACAGCAGCAGGCCCTTGGGGTTGAGTCCGCTGATCGCGGCGCCGCGCAGGAAGACGCGTCCGGCGCTCGCGCCGACGGCCGCCTCCGTGCCGCCGGCCGGGCCCGCCCCGTCACCCGGCCCCGCCCCGGGCACCCCCGGCCTGCGCAGCACTCCCCACCCCAGCCACACCAGATACCCGGCCCCCGCCACCGTGAGCGCGGTCAGCAGCCGGGGCGAGCCCGCGACCAGTACCGCGAGACCCGCCGTCGCCAGTGCCGTGTGCAGCGCGTAGCCCGCGACGAGGCCCGACACGGCCGTGAGCACCGACCTGCCGCGCAGTCCGGCCGCGATGGTGTACGCCCAGTCGGCGCCCGGCACGCACACCAGCAGCAGGTCCACGGCGAGGAAGGAGAGAAGGAGTCCCGAGTCCATGGAGGTGACGTTAGGCGGGAATGTCCCGAAAGTGTTCCTGAAATTTGCCCATGATCGCGGGTTCTGGGCAAATATCTACTTCATGGATGACGTGGACCAGAAGATCCTTGCCGAGCTGCAGCAGGACGGCCGGCTGACCGTGACCGAGCTGGCCGCGCGGGTGCGGCTGAGCGTCTCGCCGTGTCACCGGCGGCTGCGCGAGCTGGAGCGGTCGGGCGCCATCCAGGGGTACCGGGCGGTGGTCGACCCGGCCGCCCTCGGGCTGAACTTCGAGGCGCTGGTCTTCGTCTCCATGCGGCAGGAGGACCGGGACACGGTCGCCGACTTCGAGCGGGCGGTCAGCGAGGTGGAGTACGTGCTCGACGCGCAGCGGCTGTTCGGCGAGCCGGACTATCTGCTGCGCGTGGCCACCGCCGATCTCGCCGCCTTCCAGCGGCTGTACGACGAGCGGCTGGCGACGCTGCCGGGGGTGCAGCGGCTGACGTCCACACTGGTGATGAAGCACGTGGTGCGGGACCGGCCGCTGCCCGCCTAGCGCGACGGGCGGCAGCTCACCTCGGTGAACTGCCGCCCGCGAGACAGGACTTGGAGTCGGTATCGGCCCGTTGGCGTCAAGGGCTACTTCGTCGGCTTCTTCCCGGTCACGCCCAGATGCACCAACAGCGCCAGGTTCGGCTTGAGTTCGGCCTGTTTGACACCCCAGGTCTGGAAGCCCTTCTGGTGTCCGGCCACCGCCGCGAGCATCGCGACCAGGGAACCCGCGATCGCCGCGGGGTTCACGTCCTTGTCGATCCTGCCCTTGGACTGGAGTTCGGCAATCGAGTCCGAGAGGGAGTTGTTCACCGAGTTCAGGATCTTCATGCGGATCTTGTAGAACCGTTTGTCCCCTTCTGCGGCACCCAAGTCCACGACACGCAGGATCGCGTCGTTCTTGCGCCAGAACTCCAGGAACCCGTCGACGAGTTCCTGGGCGGTCTGCCAGCCCGCCTTGCCGACCCAGGACCGCCCTTCGAGGAGCTCGGTCAACCCGGCGCCCTCGGCGGCCATTTGATCGGCGATCTCCAGGACGGCGCCTTCGACGTCCGGGAAGTACTGGTAGAAGGTCGCGGGCGAAGTGCCCGCCTTCCGGGCGACATCGATGACCTTGACGTCCCGGTAGGGGGAGGAGCTGAGCATCTCGCTGAGGCAGTCGAGCAGCTTCTGCCGGGTCGCCTGCCCACGCCGGCCGGCCACGCGGCCGTCGACGGTACGCACTTGTCCTGTCATGCCGTCAGCTTACCGAGGGGTGATCGGAGCGCGATTCGGCCGACTGCAAATGGGGTGCATGGGGGTGCGGAGGGTGGTGTGCCTGGTCTGCGGGTTGCGCGCGGCGCAGTTACTTTGGCGGCATGGCCGAAAACAGGGCATCGGTGTACGGAGAGGGCGTCCCGTGCTGGGTGGACGCGCAGCTTCCCGACGTGGAAGCGGGGAAGCGGTTCTACGGTGAGCTCTTCGGGTGGACCTTCGAGGACGCCGTCGGCACCTTGGTGTGGGCGCGCAAGGACGGCTCGCCCGTCGCCACGCTCGGGCACAAGACGGACGGCCGTATGCCCACCGTGTGGACGGTGTATTTCGCGACCCCGGACGCGGCGGCGCTGTGCCGCCGGATCCTGGCGGCCGGCGGGCAGGTGGTGACGGCGCCCACGCGGATCGAGGCACTGGGCACGGCCGCCCTCGCCGTCGACCCCGCAGGCGCCGTCTTCGGCCTGTGGCAGCCGGGCAGCCACAGCGGCTTCGGGGCGCGGCACGAGCCGGGCACCTTCGCCTGGGTCCAGCTCTACACCCGGGACACCGAGGAGGCCAACGCCTTCTACGGCGAGCTCTTCCACGACGCCCTGTTCGCCGAGGACACCGAGCCCGATTTCGGCCGTGCGCCCGTCTCCGACGTCTTCCCGGCCGAGATGCCCTCGCACTTCCTCGTCCACTTCCGGGTGGAGGACCTCGACGACGCGCTGGAGGCGGTGCGCGGGCTCGGCGGGCGGGTGCAGGCGCCACCCTTTGAGACGTCGTACGGCACTGTGGCCGTCGTGACCGACAATCAGGGGGCGTCGTTCGCGCTGCTCCAGCGCTAGCGACGGCGGAAGCGGCACCGCAAGCGGCCGCGGAATGTCTCGTTTATCACGAGACACCCCGATAAATCACCGGGTTCGCAACCTGTGCCCGAGCCAGGAAGAATCGGGGTGCGTGCCGCCACGGCGGTGCGGTGGTGAGACGCTGCACGGGGTCGCGTACATATGTGGGTGACGCGGCTCGTACGGGGAGGTGGCAGGCAAGTGGTGGATCAGCTGACGCAGCACGATCCGCGGCGGATCGGGCCGTTCGAGGTGCTGGGACGGCTGGGTGCCGGCGGCATGGGGCTGGTCTATCTCGCGCGCTCGGCGTCCGGCCGGCGCGTGGCGATCAAGACGGTCCGGACCGAGCTCGCCGAGGACCAGCTCTTCCGTGTCCGCTTCACGCGCGAGGTGGAGGCGGCCCGGGCGGTCTCCGGCTTCTACACGGCGGCCGTCGTCGACGCCGACCCGCGCGCCGCCGTGCCGTGGCTGGCCACCGCGTACGTCCCCGCGCCCTCCCTCGAAGAAATAGTGAACGACTGCGGGCCGCTCCCGGCCCAGGCGGTGCGCTGGCTGGCGGCGGGCGTGGCGGAGGCCCTGCAGTCCATCCACGGCGCCGGGCTGGTCCACCGCGACCTCAAGCCCTCCAACGTGCTCGTCGTCGAGGACGGACCCCGCGTCATCGACTTCGGTATCGCGTCCGGCGTCTCGAACACCCGTTTGACGATGACGAACGTCGCCGTCGGCACCCCCGCCTACATGTCCCCCGAGCAGGCCAAGGACTCGCGGAGCGTGACCGGCGCCAGCGACGTCTTCTCGCTCGGCTCGATGCTGGTGTTCGCCGCCACCGGACACCCGCCCTTCCACGGCGCCAACCCCGTCGAGACCGTCTTCATGCTGCTGCGCGAGGGCCCCGACCTGGAGGGCCTCCCGGACGAGCTGCGTCCGCTGATCGAGTCCTGCATGCAGATGGAGGCCACCGGCCGGCCCAACCCCGCCGACCTCCAGGCCCAGCTCGCCCCGCACCTGTTCGGCTCCGGCTCCGACGACAGCGGCACGGCCTCGGCCTGGCTGCCCGAGAAGGCCGTCGCCCTCATCGAGTCCCGCCGCGGCGGCCGCCCGGCGGTCAAGCCCGCCCCCGCCGGCCCGCGCAGCGGCGGACGGGCCGCGCTGCCGCCTCCGCCCTCGCACGACCCGGTGATCCCGGGGCCGTCCCTGCCGGTCGGCGCCCCGGCGGGCGCCCCCGACACCGGCCCCGTCCGGCTGGCCGGCGCCCCGGTGCCCATCGGCCCAGGCCCGCGCGTCGCCGACGCCCGCGCCGCCGCGGTCAAGGCACCCCCGCCGGAGGCCGGCCTGGTCGCCAGCTGGTCCCGCCCGCGCCCCGGGGTCAACGGCGCCGATCCCGCCGTACCGGCGCCCCCGCCCGCGCCGCCGGAGACGGCGTCCGGCTGGCGCCCCTGGCGCTTCCGCATGTCCAACGACGTGTGGGGCACCCCGTCCGTCGACGGCGACCTCGTCTACGTCACCTCCTTCGAGGTGCACGCCCTGGACGTGGGCACCGGCCGGCGCCGCTTCAAGACCCGGGACGTGGCCTGGTCGATGGCGGTCGCGGACGGTCGTATCCACGCCTCCGACGGCCCCACCCTGTTCACCCTGGAGGCCCGCGAGGGCGCCGACCTGTGGCGGCTGTCCACGGAGTCCTGGGTGTACTCCCTGCACGCCGACCGGGGCACGGTCGTCACCGGCACCCGCGGCGGCGGCGTGCAGGCCTGGGAGGCCTCCAACGGGCAGAAGCTGTGGGAGATCAGCGGCTGCCAGACCGACTTCGAGTCCCCCGAGGCCGGACCCGCCGTCCACGACGGCACCGTCTACGTCTGGCAGGACGCCCGGCTGCGCGCCCTGGACGCCCGCACGGGCGAGGAGCGCTGGTCCTACCCCATCGGCGACGCGGCCTCCTGCGGCGGCGTCCCGGTCCGCCTCACCCCGGCGCCGGACGGCTACGTCTACATCTCCGCGGGCACCCGCGTCCTCGCCGTCGACGTGGCGAGCGGCATGGTGCGCTGGCACTTCGAGGCCCCCGCGGTCTTCCTCTGCCCGCCCACCTTCGTCCCCGGCCCGGCGGTCACCGGCGGCGGCATCTACCTCGCCGACTACCTCGGCACGGTGTACGCCCTCGACGCCACCGACGGCCGCGACCGCTGGCGCATCGCCACCGAGGCCCGCGCCTCCATCGATCCGGTGCTGGTCGCCGCGGGCCACGTCCACGTCGGCAGCGGCAAGGGCCTCTACACCCTGGACGCGGTCACCGGCACCCCCAAGTGGCGCTTCCAGTCCGGCGGCGACATCGTCGGCGCCCCCGCGGTCGCCGAGGGCCGGATCCACTTCGGCTCCACCGACCACCTGCTGTACACCCTGAAGGCCGACGACGGACGCCTGCGCTGGAAGCTGGCCACCGGCGGCGAGATCACCGGCTCCCCGGTCGTCAAGGACGGTGTGGTGTACGCCTGCAGCAAGGACCGCTGCGTCTACGCCCTCGACGCGGAGAAGGGCACGGGCACCGCGCGCACGGCGTGACGGGACTCCTCGGGGACGGCCGCCGTACCAGTAGTCGCACGGAAGGGGCTGTGGACGGCGGCCGTCTCTCCGGGGAGGGCTCCTCGCTCTCACAGCAGACGCTACGCCCGGCGGACGGTGCCCGCCACGCGTACGACTGGTGACTCAGCGTATACGGTACGTCCGCCCGTCACGCCCGGCGAACAGCTCCGCCTGCCGCTCGGCCGGCAGGTTCCCCAGCGCGATCAGATGCGGCGCCTGCGCGAACGCCTGTGCCCGGCCCGCCTCCTTCGCCGCCCACAGCGCCCGCACCGTCCCCTGCACGGCCTCCGTCGGATACCCGGCCAGCACGACCGCGCACCGCACCGCCGCCTCCAACGCCGCCCCCGGCTCGGTGAGTTCGGAGACGAGCCCGATCTCGTACGCCCGCCGCGCCCCGATCCGTTCGGCGTTGCCCATGAGCGCCATCCGCGCGACCTCCCCGTAGGGCATGCGCTGCGCCATCAGCACGGACTCGTAGGCGCTGACCATGCCGTAGCCGGTGTGCGGGTCGAAGAAGGCGGCGGTGGTGTCCGCGACGATGAAGTCCGACTCCCCGAGGAGATAGAAGGCGCCCCCGCAGGCCATCCCGCTCACGGCGGCGACGACCGGCTTCCACACGTCGTTCGCCTTCGGTCCGACGCGCAGCAGCGGATCGTCCTGCATGTACGGCGACGACGGCTGCGGCACCACGGCGTCCCGGTCGAGCCCCGTACTGAAGGCCCGCTCCCCGGCGCCGGTGAGCACGACGGCCCGTACGGAGTCGTCGAACCGCAACTGCCGCCAGATGTCGGCGAGTTCACCGGCCATGGCGAGATCGATGGCGTTCAGTCTCGCGGGCCGGTCCAGGGTGACCACCGCGACGCCGGTGTCCTTGTCGGCGCTGACGCGCAGGGTGCCGCTCACGAGCGCTCCAGGACCCACTGCGGAAGCCCGCTGCCGGGATCGAACACGAACTGCACGCGGGCCCCGATCCGCACGCGCTCCTCGGGAACGGAGTCGAGCGGCGCACCGGGCCCGCTCACCAGATTCCCCACGAGCCGTATCCGGGGCGCGTCGTCGAGCTCGACGAGGACGACGTGGTACGGGGCCTGCGCGGCGTAGTCGGGCAGCAGCGGCGGATGGGGGCGGACGTACGACCAGATGCGCCCCCGCCCGTCCGTCCGCCGCCACTCGCAGGCGAAGGACCGGCAGTGCGGGCAGCAGGGCCGGGGCGGGAAACGCACCTCGCCGCACTCGGCGCAGGCCTGCACGCGGAGCTCGCCGCGGCCGGCGTACTCCCAGAAGGGGGCGCCGTCGGGATCGATGACGGGAGACAGCATGTCGGTCAACTCCTCAGCAGCAGCGCGGACGTGGGGACTCCCTCGCCCGCCGTGACCAGGCAGGTGGAGGCGCCGGGGACCTGGGCGGTGCTGGTTCCGCGCAGCTGCTTCACGCCCTCGGTGATGAGGTTGAAGCCGTGGACGTACGCCTCGGAGAGCCCGCCCCCTCCGGTGTTGATGGGCAGCCGCCCGCCGATCTCCAGGGCGCCCCCCTCGGTGAACGCCCCGCCCTCGCCCCTCCCGCAGAACCCGTAGCCCTCCAGCGACAGCGGTATCAGCGGGCTGAACGCGTCGTATATCTGGGCGACGTCCACATCCTCCGGGGTGAGGTCGGCGTGCTTCCACAGATGCCGGGCGGCGGTCCAGGCCGGGCCGGTGAGGGGGTCGTCGTTCCAGTAGTTCACCATGCCGTGGTGCTGGGCGGGCAGCCCCTGGGCGGCGGAGTGGACGTACACCGGCCGCCGCCGGCAGTCCCGGGCCCGCTCGGCGGAGACGACCACGCAGGCCAACGCGCCGTCCGTCTCCAGGCAGTTGTCGAAGAGGCAGAGGGGCTCGCTGATCCACCGGGAGGTCATGTACATCTCCCTGGTCAGGGGCCGCTCGTACATGATCGCGTCCGGGTTCTGGTTGGCCCGGTTGCGGCAGGCGAGGGCGACGTTGAAGAGGTGGTCGCGCGTGGCGCCGTACTCGTGCATGTAGCGGCGGGCGAGCATCGCGATCTCGTCCACGGGCCGCAGCAGCCCGAAGGGCCGGGTCCACTGGGCCGGCGTGGGCAGCTGAACGGCGGTGTTGGTCCAGGGCCTGGGCCCGCTCCCGCGCTTGCGCGACCGCCAGGCGACCCCCACGGTGGCCTGCCCGGCGGCGATGGCGGTGGCCAGGTGCGCGACGGTCGCGCAGGAACCGCCCCCGCCGTACCCGATCTTGCTGAAGAAGGTGAGATCACCGAACCCGACCGCCTTGGCGAGCTCGACCTCCTCCGTCTCCTCCATCGTGAAGGAGGCGAGTGCGTCGACCTCGCCGGGATCGATCCCGGCGTCGTCGAGGGCGGCGAGGACGGCCCGGCAGGCGAGGGTCCTCTCGTCCTCGGGAAGCCGCTTGGCGAATCCGGTCTGCCCGATCCCGACGATGGCGGTGGCGTCCTTGATCCCCACGGCACCGGCTCCCCCGGCTCCTCCCTGCCCTCTGACCCTTCCTGATCCTCTTGCCCCTCCCGCCTTTTCCGCTCCTCCGGCCATGCCGCGCCCACCTCCGCAATGCCATGCCCACCCTGTGCTGACAGCCCGTCAGGTTACAGCTAATCTGACGGTCAGTCAGCTACGTGTTGGGGAGGCTGGGTGGTCGTGCGCGGTGACGTGGATTGGGGCAGCATTCCGGGCCTGGTGCGGTCGGCGGCGGAGCGGTACGCGGACGCCGAGGCGGTGGTCGACGGCCGGACGAGGATCTCGTACGCCGAACTCGGCGCGCGCGTGGAACGGGCGGCCGCCGCCTGCCTCGCCAACGGCGTCGAGGTGGGCGACCGGGTGGCCATCTGGGCCCCCAACTCCCTCGACTGGATCGTCGCGGCACTCGGCGCGGTGTCGGCGGGCGCGGTCCTGGTCCCTCTCAACACGCGCTTCAAGGGTACGGAGGCGGCCGACGTCCTGCGCCGCAGCGGCACTCGGCTCCTGTTCGTGACGGGCACGTTCCTCGGGACCTCGTACGTGGCGTCGCTGCGGCGCGCGGCCGGCGAGGGCGACGCCGCCTCGGGCCCGCTCCCTGGCCTGCCGGCGCTCCGACAGGCGGTGGTCCTCTCGGAGGACGCCCCGCCCGGCTTCCGCACCTGGAAGGACTTCCTGGCGAGCGGCGAAGGCGTCGGGGACCGGGAAGTACGCGGGCGCGCCGCCCGGTTGGACGGCGGCTGCGCCTCGGACATCATCTTCACGTCGGGGACGACGGGCCGCCCGAAGGGCGCGCTGATCACCCACGCGCAGACGCTGCGGGCGTACGAGATCTGGGCGGACCTGGCCGGCCTGCGCTCGACCGACCGCTACCTGATCGTGAACCCCTTCTTCCACACCTTCGGCTACAAGGCCGGGGTCATCGCGTGCCTGATGCGTGGCGCGACGATGATCCCGCAGCCGGTCTTCAACGTGGACACGGCGTTGGCGAACATCGCGGCGGAGCGGGTGTCGGTCCTGCCCGGCCCCCCGACCCTCCACCAGTCCCTCCTCGACCACCCCGCCCGCGACGCGCACGACCTCTCGGCGCTGCGCCTGGTCGTGACGGGGGCGGCGGTGGTCCCGCTACGGCTGGTGGAGCGTCTCAGGGGCGAACTCGGCGTCGGCACCGTCCTGACGGCCTACGGCCTCTCGGAGGCGAGCGGCATCGTCACGATGTGCCGCCGCGGCGACGACCCCACGGTGATCGCGTCGACGTCGGGCCGGGCGATACCCGGCACGGAGGTCCGGATCGCCGACGGGGCGGGGGCGCCGCTGGGTCCGGGGGTGCCGGGCGAGGTCCTGGTCCGCGGCTTCAACGTCATGCGCGGCTACTACGAGGACGAGACGGCAACGGGGGAGGTGATCACCGAGGACGGCTGGCTGCACACGGGCGACGTGGGCGTGCTGGACCCGGCGGGCAACCTCCGCATCACGGACCGCCTGAAGGACATGTTCATCGTCGGCGGCTTCAACGCGTACCCCGCTGAGATCGAGCAACTCCTCGGCCTGCACCCCGACGTGGCCGACGTGGCGGTCATCGGCACCCCGGACCCCCGCCTCGGCGAGGTCGGCAAGGCATTCGTGGTCCGCCGCCCCGACGCCCTCCTGACAGCGGACGACCTCATCGCCTGGTCCCGCCGCGAAATGGCCAACTACAAGGTCCCGAGATCGGTGGAGTTCGTGGGCGAACTGCCGAGGAACGCGAGCGGGAAGGTGGTGAAGGGGGAGCTGCGGGGGCGGTGAGGGGGATGGGAGCGGGGGTTGCTGTGGCCGTGAGGCGGGTTGGGCACTGGTGGGTGAGTGGTTGCCGTGGGGGCCGCCCGCTTCTTGGCCAGTGTCGTGCTTGCGCGCCCCGAGTAAAGGGCGCTGCGCTGTCGCTCCGCGTCGCCTTCGGCGATCGGCCTACGACCGACCCTTGACTCGGGTCGCTCCAGCCCGGTTGAGAAGCGAGCGGGCGGCCCGGAAGAACGGGTGGCTGGGCGGGGTTCGCGGGCGTCGGTCGGATCGTGTCCCGGGTGATGGTGTAGCCGATCAATCGGTCGTCGTGTTGGTGGTGTTGGGTAGTGCGGGGGCGCTGTCGGGGCGCTCGGGGTAGAG
>NZ_JBSHAQ010000107.1:0-13508 GCF_053611585.1 Streptomyces sp. NPDC054794
GCCCCCAGCAAGGCAGTTGACTCCTACCACCGGCCTACGACCAACCCGACCTGCCGTCAACCCGCACCACGACCGGATTTAACGAACTACCGGTACATTGATGAGCATGGGCAGGGTCTCTGGCGGCGAAGTCCCCTCAGACAGCAGGTCTGCTCGTTCAGCTGTGCTCGACGCCGGGCGGGCCGTGGCCGCGCGACGCCGCCGCACCGACAGCGCATCCTCGACGTCCTGGCCAGGATGTGCAAGAGCCAAACACCGCTGTCCGACGTAGAAATCACACGCCGGGCCGAAGTCAACCCGCAGTCCCGGCAGCGCCACCGTGACCTCAGACCGCCGTCCTCTGACGAGACCTCGAGGAGGCACGAGCTCAGCTGCGGGCGCTGCACATCCAGAACTCGGTGCCCGTGGACGCCCACCACCCCGCCGCTTGACCGTCAGGCCAAGCGGTCCTGGCCGTCAGGACGCTGTGACCGCAGCCCGGCAGTCAGGACAGAAGCCCCAGAACGTCACTGCGGCCTCCTGGATGTCGTACTCCTCCGGCAACCGGGGCTCCATACACGGAGCCGCACCCACCGCACACTCCACGTCACAGATCGCACCGCACCGACGGCACACGAAGTGGTGGTGGTTGTCGTGGCGCTCGGTCTCGTAACGGGCCGGGTGACCCGGGATCTGAGTGCACCGGACCAGACCGGCGTCCGTGAGGGCGCGCAGCACGTTGTAGGTGGCCTGCAGGGACAGGTGGCCCGTGATCTGCTGCGCACGGTCACGCAGGGTGTCGGCAACCAGGTGTTCGGCCGAATCGGAGACAGCCATCAGCAGGGCCATGCGCGGAGCGGTCACCCGCATGCCCGCCGTGCGCAGCCGCGTCGCGGCCAAGGCCATGGGTTCCTCGGCGCTGGTCACGGTTGTCACGCTGCCTGGCATTTTCTGTCACCGTTCACGACGTCCAGCGCGCCCAAGCGGGTCTCGCCCGGGGCTGCATCCCGGCCGCCCCGGGCACCCCTCCTTTCCAGGCCAGGTGCGTCCGCGTCGGCAGAGAGCTCGAACCAGACGCTCTTACCCACGGGCCCGTGCTCACAGCCCCACCGTGCGGCCAACATGTCCACCAGCGTGAGCCCGCGGCCGTGCTCATCCCCTGGACCTGCCTGCGTCAGGCGGGGAGTTTGCGAAGAGCCGTCGCTGACCAGACAGCGCACATCGGATACCCGCTCGAGGGTGAGGCGCAGCGGACCGGCAGCATGACGCAATGCGTTACTCACCAGCTCGCTGACCAGCAGCTCGGCGGTCGGGACGAGCTCACCCAGACCCCACTGCGGCAACACATCGCGTATGGCAGTCCTCGCCAGGACACACGCGGACGGCGACCACGGCAAGGACCACGGCCCGCCCACGAACGATTCCAAGGTCACGCCCAGGGGTTCACCGGACGGAAGGGGAGGAGCTGAGCACTGCGGACCAGGAGGAGCCGCGTCGGCGATGGTTCCGCCCGGGTGGGGTTCTAGGGGAACTGTGCGGTCCATGAGGGCGCGCCTTCGGGGGGACGGTTTGCAATCTCATTTATGACCGTACGCCGTTTCTGGAGTCGGTCAAGACGCTAGATAGCATCAGAAGGCATGATTCATTCCACTCACTGGAGTCCTGCTTGCGATAGCTGTCGTGCTCGTAGCGCCGTCGGCGAAAAGCGAGATCACACTCGACGTGCCGATGTGCCGGCTGGTGGGGCATCGACCACTCGACACGGCGAACCCACGATCCCCGAGGCCCTCGCTCCGGGAGCGCTCGGGGGCATGCGCCCGACTCCCGCAGCGGCCGCCTCGGGTTCCGCTGCCCCCGTGACCGCCAGGAGCCCAGACGGCTTCGACGCGGCATCGGCACGCCGTCGCAAGCCGACGATGGCTTCTGCCCTCTGAGCGGAAGTACGCCTCCGTCCGTGGAAGTCGGGCGCACAGTTCGCCGCGATCGTGTCCTACCGGAGGGGTAGTCACTGGTTGAGGCTGATCCTTTGGAGTGGACACCCTGACAATGGATTCTGATCCAGGGAGGAATGTCCAGGTGGGACGCCAGTCTCCGTATCCGGAGGAGTTTCGGAAGGACGCCGTCGCGCTGTACCGCGCGTCCGGCGGCAAGCGCACGCACGTGGCGGTGGCCGCGGATCTCGGGATCACCGGGGAGACGCTGCGCACGTGGGTCCGCAAGGACAGCGTCCGGTCCGCGCCCGAGCCGTCAGACAGCAGCGTGCAGAGTCCGGCCGAGGAGCCGGCCCGGCTGCGGGCCGAGAACCAGCGGCTGCTGAAGGAGAGAAAGAGTGGCAGCTGGAGCGGGAGATCTTGCGCCGGGCAGCCGCCTATTTCGCTCGGGTGGTGAAGTGAGCCCCGCCGCTGGGACTTCATCTCCGAGAACCGTGCCGACTTCGGCGTGAAGCGGAATTGCCAGGTCCTGGGGCGTTTCCCCTTGAGCGTGGACACCCTGATCATTGGATCGTGATGATCCATAGGACAGGAGTTCCCGTTAGGGACGTCGAAGTACTCGCCTGAGTTCCGGGCCGATGCCGTCGCGCTGTACCAAGCCAGCCCGGGCGGGACGTACGCGTCGGTGGCCAAGGACCTGGGCGTCAACCACGAGACGCTCCGCACGTGGGTGCGGGATGTCGCGCAGGCCGCCCCGGCCCGCAGCGGTGGAGGCCACCGCGATGGAGATGGAGAACCGGCAGCTGCGGGCGCGGGTGAAGGAACTCGAGCTCGAGCGGGAGATCCTGCGGAGGGCCGCGAAGTATTTTGCGGAGACCAGTTGGTGAGCAGCCGCTTCCAGTTCGTCGAGGATCACCGTGGCGCCTTCGGCGTCAAGCGGCTGTGCCGGATACTCGCGGTCTCGCGTTCCGGCTTCTACCGGTGGCTGGCTGGCGCATCCGCGCGGGCCGGCCAGGCGAGGGCGGATGCCGAGCTCGCCGAGCACATCAACCGGATCCATCAGGAATCGGACGGCACCGATGAGGCTCCGCGCGTCACCGCCGAGCTGAAGGAGACCGGTCAATCACAAGCGGGTCGAGCGCGTCATGCGCAAGTTCCACATCGTCGGGCTGCACCTGCGCAAGAAGGTCCGCACCACCATTCCCGAGCCGTCGGCGACACCGGTGCCGGACCTGCTCCAGCGGGACTTTGCTGCCCAGGAGCCGAACACCAAGTACGTGGGAGACATCACCTATCTCCCGATCGGCAACGGCCAATTCCTTTATCTGGCAACGGTGTTGGACCTGTGCTCGAAACGCCTGACGGGCTGGTCCATCGCCGACCACATGCGGACCGCGCTGGTCACCGGCGCGCTCAGGGCCGCAGCGAGGGCCCGCGGCGGGGACGGTCTGCGCGGGGCGATATTTCACAGCGACAACGGGGCGCAATATGTGTCGAAGGAGTTCGCCCAGGTCTGCTCGGAGCTGGGCGTCACCAGATAGCGCGGCGCGGTCGGCACAAGTGCGGACAACGCCGCCGCGGAGAGTCTGAACGCGACCATGAAGCGCGAGACGCTCCAGGGCCGCAAGCGGTGGAACGGGGCCAATGAGGCCCGCCTCGCGGTCTTCCGCTGGGCGACCCGCTACAACACCCGCCGACGGCACTCCGGCCTCGGCCAGATCAGCCCGATCACCTACGAACAGCGATCAACTACGCTGGCCACCGCCGCATGACGGCCGGTGTCCACGATCACGGGGAAAGGCCCGATCTGCAACCTCCTGACGGCCCAATGATCACAACTGGAGAGCCCCTAGCCCCGAAGGCGATCTTGCTCCATTCGTGGTGTCATCAAAAATAGTCGCCATGCGGCCAACACGCCTGAGATAAACGCTGCGAATAGCGGGAGGAATCATGGCTGGCAAGCTCAGGGCCCGGGACATCATGACCGGCGGAGTGCAATGCGTCGGCGCGCACCAGTCGTTGCAGGACGCTGCGCGGATGATGCGCGATCTGAAGGTCGGCGCGCTGCCCATATGCGGTGACAACAACAGGCTGACGGGGATGATCACCGACCGTGACATCGTCATCAAGTGCTGTGCCGAGGGCATCGACCCCTCGACGGTGCAGGCTGGTTCCCTGCAGGGCGAGATTCACTGGATCGACGCCGAAGCGGACGCCACCCAGGTCTTGGAGACCATGGAACAGCACCGGATCAAGCGCCTCCCGGTGATCGATGTCGAAGGCGGTCACCAGCTGGTGGGCATGATCAGCGAGGCCAACCTCGCCAAGAACCTCACTGACACCCAGCTCGCGGAATTCACCACACGCCTCTACGCGACCGCCTGACGCGCTCCGCCTCGGTCTGGAACTCGTCCGTGACACCGGCAGTGACACGGCGCAGGCGCTCGACCAGCTCGCCTGCGGGGCGTTGGCCACAGGAGCCGTGCCTTGGAACAAAAGAGGGTGCCGGCGCCACCATCCGCACCCCCGGGTCAGATGCGGTCGTCACCGCACCATCATCACTCCCCCTGGTCAGACGGGGAACTCGGGCCTGGAGTGCACAACACAGTGCCCACCGCTCCACGCGGTGGGCACTGTGCGTGACCGTTATCCCGAGGTGAGTTTCGCTCACCTGCGGTTCTCAGCCCCAGATGTCGTAGTACTGGAAGCCGTTGCCGACCGATACCCGGGGGCGAAGATCTCGCGCCTTGGCGGTGCCCTTGTAGAGGTAGAGCGTGCCGCCGGGGGCGCGGGCCAGGAAGTCGGCGATGCCGTCGCCGCTGATGTCGCCGACCGCGTCGAAGGCGTTGTAGCCGGTCCAGGCGCTGCGCACCTTGATCCGGGAGGAGAAGGCCGCGGAGCCGGTCTTGCCGGTGGCCTTGTACAGGTACAGGTCGCCGGTGCCGGCCTGGCGGGCGAGCAGGTCTGCCTTGCCGTCACCGGTGAAGTCGCCGCGACCGCGCACGGAGTTGTACTGGTTCCAGCCGGTGCGGACGGAGAAGCGGGAGCCGAAGGTGCCGTTGCCCTTGCCAGGGTAGATCCACATGGTCCCGCCGGAGTCCACCGACAGGAGGTCGGGCAGGTAGTCGCCGGTGACGTCGCCCGGCGCGATGATCCGGATGCGGGTCTTCCAGCCGGTGAAGATCTTCGTGGCGGTCCAGGAGCCGCCCGTGCGGGCACTGTTGAGCACGAAGTGCTCCCGGTACACGTCACCGGTGGAGGCGACCCGGCAGATCAGGTCCTGGAGGCCGTCCCGGTCCAGGTCCGTCTGGACGACCAGGTTGACGCCGCCCCAGTTGCCCCGGGAGGCGCGGGCACCGAAGGAGCTGCCGCTGGAGTCCTCCTCGTAGCCGGTCTTCGTGGCGGATTCCCGGACGAAGATGTCGGCCCTGCCGTCGGCCTTCCTGTCGAAGGTGCTCAGGTTCGTGTCGTCGATCTGGGCGTAGGCGGAGCTGACGTAGTGGCCCACCTTGGTGAAGACGCTGGAGTAGCCCTGCGCCACGCAGTCCGGGACACCCCAGGAGACCACTCCGGCGAGCCGGCCACCCACGACGAGCGGGCCGCCGAAGTCGCCGTTGCACACCGCGGTGGTACCGGTGTCGCTCCCCCTCTGCGTGCCGACGCAGACCATGCGCCCGGCGACGAAGCCGGTGTCGTAGATGCTGGAGCGACCACGACGACCATCACGCCTCCCGAGGCACAGCAGTGATCACGGGAACGGCAGCGGATCCGCCCCCAGCTTGCTGCCGAACCGGGGAACACAGCGCGCCGGACCGTCAGAGCGATAGACCATTTGGGTGACATGCCCGGCGTCATGTACCACTGGCCCCTCGCATGAGACGACCGGCGCCACCGAAGAGAAACGGGTATCCGCCCCCAGGCGCAGGAACGGGACCGTGCCAACTTCTGTCCACCGACCACGACCACGTGCGGTCGGAGCTCCGGTGTATCGAATCTGCGGCGCCATCGAGGACCACCTCGAAGGAAGGCGCTCCGGGGCCGCCGCAGGGCCTCACGCGCCCGGGGCCGCCGCTGCGGGAGTGCCCACCGTGCACAGCTGCGCCACTGAGGGGAAGCAATGCCACCCTGACGTACGTGGTCCGGGAATGAGTGAAGGAGCAGCGTTTGAACGGACGCCGACGGAGGCGGGCACCATGCTGACGGCGTATCCTCCGCTCCTGCGGGAGCTGGTCGAACGGTGCGAGACCCTCGGGCGGCAGTGGCATCCGGCGGCGGCCCGCGGGTCGCGTGTCAGCTCGAGGACGCGACCTACACACGCTGCGTGTACTCACCGCACCCGCCCGCTGGACACATCCCTGTACGTAGCCCGTCGGCAGCTGGCCGACCATGGACCGACCGCACGCCCAACTCAAATCAAGATCACCAAGGTCGCCGATCACCACTGCCGCGGATGAACCCCAGTTTCCCCGCCGAGGAACCGGAAACCCGGATCATGCCTCCCTATGTCGCTGCGGGGAGGACAAACATGCGAGTCACCGGGAGGGCCGATGAGCCTGTTCCTGCTCCTCATCATCGTGGCGATCGTCCTGGGGATCGTCGGGGTCGCCGCCCACGGTCTCTTCTACCTCCTGATCATCGGCATCGTCGTTCTGCTCGCCGACCTCGCCTACGGAGCAACGCGCTTCCGCAGCAGTCGCAGGCGGCACCGTCTCCTCCATTGACCCGACTGCGGTGACAGCGCGAAGACGGCCGGACAGGTGAGCTGTCCAGGAAGCCCGCCGACACCGCCGACTGACCGTCGCGCTTCTCACAGCCGCTGACGCGCACGTGCAGTTGGAGAGCGGTCAACGTACCGGAGTGCCCTCCCCCAACGCGCTCCCGGCTCGAACGTCGTGCACCGAACTTCCCACGGCGCTGAGTCGGCTACCGCCGGCCTCCCACCGCCCAAAACAGCCTGCGCATGACAGCGGCGAAGGGGAGGCCGGAGGCGAATGTCGCAGCTGGCGCATTCTCCTCCGGCCGTGCGGAACAGGGCACCGTTCGTCAATGTCCGTGATGATGATCGCCTTACCAGGATGCGACCTCACTCGCCCTCGGACGCCTCCTCATCCTCGGCAGGGGCAGCCTCCGCTGCCTCGGTACTCGCTTCGGTTGGGGGTGCTTCGCCTTCAGTCGCAGCCGTCTCGGATTCCGTGCTCTCGCCAGTCGAAGCAGCTTCCGTCTCCCCGCCCTCTGCGGCCTCGCCCGCAGGCTCCTCGCCTGCCGGTGCGGTCGGTTCGGGTTCCTGGGGGGCCTGTTCGGTGTCGCTCATCAGTTCACCTCCTCCCCGTGCCGCACAGTTAGGGAGTTCTGACGTAGGTCGCTGAGAGCCACCGACCCAGAAGCACATAGATATGTGCGCTTTACGCCTTTTGTCCTAGACCTAACGGGCGAGAATGTCAACGGCCCCTGAGGCGAAAGGTGCAGACACGACAGAGCAGTTCACGATCGAGACGTCCCAACAGGGAAGCCACGGTCGATACCCACGATGCCAGCCATCCGGTCGAGCACTCGAACCCGCCCGCCAACGACGAGAAGCCGCGCCCGCGCCGTACGCAGGCCGACAGATCGGCTATCAACCTCGCGGCGGCCCAGCAGTTCTACGAACGCGAATGGCACCTGCGGGTACCCCGCAGGCACGTCGAGGCAATCGCCGTCGGCGGTGACGGAAATGCCCAGGAGTCGCAGGACATCAAATGCGGCGCCTGGATCGGCAAGCAACACACCCACGTCGCGACACTCACCCCTGAGCCCATCGAGCAGCTCTCCGCCATCGGCATGCCGGTGGACGTCCCAGCAGTCGCGCCGGACGCCAGCGGTTTCAGGGCGTTCACTGCCCTGGGTGGTTGAGCGCCTACGGTCGTGGATCATGCGGGGCACGACGGCACTGTCGGGACCACGTACGGCTGCCCCGGGTCCCACTCACAAGCCGGGGGCATCCGGGTGTGCCGTTTCCGGCTCCGCCTGGGGCGCCGGTGGCGGAGGGAACAAGAGATCCTCGTACAGACTCAGCGCCAACACCACAGCCAGGAGCATCACTGGAACGAGCAGGCCCACCACGACGACCATGGCGCCTCCCGGGGCACAGCAGTGATCACGGGAACGGCAGCGGATCCGCCTCCAGCTTGGGCCGAACGGGGGGACACAGCGCGCCGGACCGTCAGAGCGATAGGCCATTCGGGTGATATGCCCGGCGTCACGTACCACCGGTGCCTCGCATGCGACGACCGGCGCCACCGAAGTGAGACGGGTACCCCGCCCCCGGGCGCAAGAACGGGAGCGTGCCAACTTTTGTCCCCGGCCACGATCACGTGCGGTCGGGGCGCAGGTGCATCGAATCTGCGGCGCCATCGAGGACCAACTCGACGAGCAGCGCTCCCGCCGCCGCAGGGCCTCACGCGGCGCTCAGCGGAGCCTGTCACCCCACGCGAGCAGGCCGGTGGTGAGTTCAGCGACCGCCTCCGGAACGGCTCGAGGCGGCCGCCCTTCTCCGGCCTCCCGCGCCGGTGCCGTCGCCATCAGCAGTTCTTCGCACGCACCTGTCGCGCCGTCCGCCCGCGCGTCCACCTCACACCGGGATCACTGAGCGCCGCACTACTCCACTCCCGTGGCCGTGAACCCAGTTTCCCGGCCGCGGAACCGGAAACCCGGACCGCCTCCCCTGCCGTTGGGGAGATGAGGACAATGACACGCCGCCACGGCCAGCTCCTGATCACCGACTACCACCGCTTGCCGGTCGGGGCTCAGGTGCATCGAATCTGCGGCGCCGTCGACGACGCTCCGGCACCGCGCTGTCGGGCGTCGGACACCGGGGCCTATCAAGGCGGATCAAGAGTCACTCCCGGTGCCGCTCCGCCCTTGCACACACCGGTCACGGTGTGCCCGGCCCTGCCGGGCACACCAGCCCCAGCTCGTCCAGAGCCGAGAGGAGCGGGCGTCATGACCAGCCCCGATCCCGAGCCGAAACGCACTCCGGGACTCGAACCCGGCGGCGGCGTACCCCCCGGTGAGACCCCGCCCGCCGAAACCGGTATCTCCGGCATCTCCCACCCGGAGCCACCCGAGCTGCGCAAGGGATGGGGGCCTATGCCGCTCGTCCTGATCACGCTGGTGGTGCTGCTGATCGCGATCGGTCTGGTCGCGATGGTGGTGGCCTTGATCGTCTAGATCCAAAATCGCCGGAACTCACAGCTCACCCCGCTCCCGCACGTACGACACCAGCAGCGGGGCGCGTCGCGGAACGAATCGCGTGTCCTGTGGTCCGCGCCGAACCGAGACCGACGGACCGGGAGCGCCTCCAGCCGGGCCCCGGCTCCCGATGAAGATCCGGCGTCGGTGCCACGATGCGAGAGTGCCAGGCTTCCGGGCCCTCTTCAGCGGCCAGGTAGCAGAGGGACACCACGCCGACGGGCGTGCCGTCCGCGTCGACGACCGGAAGGCGCCGGCCCGCGTGCTCGTGCATCACGCTGGCTGCCTGATCGACCTCCTGGTCCGCGCCGACGGTGACCAGGTCTTCGCCCACCGCTCAGGCCACGGTCGTGTGCTCGGGATCCGTCCCGTCCGCGATAGCGCGGACCACCAGGTCGCGGTCGCTCACCAGTCCCCTCAGCTGATCGCCCTCCGTCACCAGGACCACCCCGACACCCGTGTCGCGCATCAGCCGGGCCACCGATGCCACCGTGTCCTGCACCTGCACCTGCACGGTCACAGGCACATCGGCCATCACGTCGCGCACACGCTGGACCATGACAGGCCCCTTCCACCTCCGGGCGGTGCCGGTCACCGCATGCGGCTGCCGGGTACCCGTCACCGCGGGCCTCACCGTCTGCGCGTCGATCGTCGCCGCCTCCGCCGCACGGCACTGCGCGTGACAGGGCCGAAGGTGCGGTGACAACGCCCCTCCGGCCTTTCCCTTCTGTCGGGTCATCTCTTCCCGAGCATGCCTGTCACGTATTCGGCCTGGCCGAGCTGATGTCGCCGAGCGCCGATTTCCGGTCGCGCTCGATCGCCAGGTCGCCGAGCGAGATGACGCCGACCGGCTCATCGCCCTCGACGACCGGGAGACGGCGAATGGAGTGCTCCCGCATCAACTCCACGGCGCGGTCGAGATCGTCGTCGGGGGTGACGGTGACCAGTTCCTCGCTGCACAGATCAGCCACGGTCATGTGCTGGGGATCCGTGCCCTCCGCGAGAGCGCGCACCACCAGGTCCCGGTCGCTCACCAGTCCGCGCAGGTGCTCTTCTCGTGTGACCAGGACGATGCCGATGTCCTCGTCACGCATCAGCCGCGCCACATCGGTGACCAAAGCACCGGTCTCCACGGACACCGGTGTGTCGGTCATGATGTCACGCACGTGCTGCGCCATGTCGTGTCCCCTTTCCGCAGGTGTCGCGATGCCATCCACCGCTGTCGGTCCGACGAGTACCCCTGCGCCGGAATACGCACGCCGCGATCCCTCCGCCGGCCTGCCCGCCAGGCAGGCGGCAACCCGCGGGTCGTGCAGAAGGCACGGCCCGCAGCCCTGCCCCGCCCCCGCCGCGCCCTTGTGATCATGGGACCAGGTGCCAACCATCCGTGGTCGACACCTCCCCAGCACGCGAGCATCCAAGACCTCAAAGGATGAGGTCGGTCATGACGAGGTGGATCATGGCTTCGGAGCGGGCGGGGAGGGTTTCGTAGTCGCGGGCCGGCCTGCCGCTGTTCGTTATGGTCACCCCGCCCGACATGACCGACCGCGACGCGGCCAGGCAAGTCCTCTTCCGGCTGCGGCTGATGCACCCCGAAATCACCATCGTCTGGGCCGACTCCCCTATGCCGGACAGCACATGACTTCGGCGAAGACCTGCCTGAACCTGACGATAAGCCCGTCAGCCGCCCAAAGAACGTCCCCGGGTTCCTCGTGCTGCCCCGGCGCTGAGGCGTCGAACGCTCACACGCCTGGGGCATGCACGCCCGCCGGCATGCGCGCCTACGAACGGCTCGTCCAGCACTCGGAATCGCTCATCACCTGGGCCGCCATCACCCCGATGATCCGGCGCATCACCCGCCGGGACTCGCGCAGGAGCGGACAGCCGCCCTCCCGCGAGGCTCAACGCGATTGATCCTCGCGGCACTGACGGTCAGCAGTCCCACCAAGAGGTCACAGAGCCCTCACACCTGCCTCATGGCCGCACCACCACGAATTCTGACGGCCGCCCTCATGCCGCCCCCTCGCACCCAGCACCGAATTCGCCCTCGGCCGCCGAGCCCGGTCGCGGCGTTCCACGTCGCCAGCGTTCCACACGGACCTCCAGTTCCCGGGCGACGGGCTGCGACATCGGCCGTCCCAGCGGCCAGTCCACGACCTCCGCTGCCACAGCGTGGAGTTTGATGTTCAAGGACTGGGACACCTCCCGCAGCACCTGCCAGCCGTCGACGGGCGGCACCTGCCACACCGCGACCAGCACCCCGATCGCCTGATCGATCACCGCGTGCGACGCGACCGCCTGCTGCATCTGCGCGTTCTCCTCGCTGAGCCGGGCGATCTTGTCAGCCGCCGCCTGGTCAGCGGGAGACGAGTGATCACCCACAGAAGCCATAACCTCTCCTGAGGACGGGAACAGTACTTACTCCATCCTGCCCCGGCCCGCCGACACCATGGCACACCATCTCCATCCAACCCGCCCAGGTCCTCCGCCACCGAGGTGACGAAGGACCCGCCGGGGGCTGTTGTCCCAACCCCCGCCCCCCGAGTCGCCGCCATCGGACAGCCCACACCCTGCGGCACGACCTCACACCCCGGGCCAGGGCACCAGACCTCAGAGAAGTGGCCTGACCCGCACCTCACCCGTGTCGCGGTCGACCCGCACCGCATGCCCGGTCTGCGCCAGGATCAGCGTCAGCGCGTGACGCAACGCCAAACGCATCCCCTCATGATCCGAGTGATGCAGACCTCCAGGATCCAGCTCGGACCCGGGCTCCCACGTCACGACCACCGCATCCGCCTCCCGACGGACCCGCAGCCCGTCCGCGTCCTTCTCGGACGACGCCAGATCGAAACCAGCCCGTACAAGCGTCCGGCGCACATCAGCCAGCAACCCGTCCTCGTCACCCTCTGCCATCACGCCGAGACCATAGCCCGCGCCCGAGTCAGAGCCTCCGGGACCAGCAACCAACTGTGCGTCGATGAGCACGGCCACGCCTCGAACAACAAATGCGCCGACCCATGACACGGCCCCACTCCGAACACGACGACGGCCTGCACGACCCCAACGGGTCGTGCAGGCCGTCGTCACGCAGAGTCCCGGATGTAGCAACAGCATCCGGTCTGGTCCGGGCCCGCAGGGGCCGACGGCACCCTGCGGCAGACGCCACGTCACACCAGCCAGCGTCCGAGAACTCCCGACGGGCGCCGGGGAGCGGCGGCCCGGTCCACGCACTGCTTGGCAGGCACGTGTAGAAATTCAGGCGGGAACGAGGGAATCGTCGTGTGGGCGGGCGCCGGGCAACTGGTACCGGGCGGCGATGAGAGCGGCGTCGATGTCGCGGGTGCCAGTGGACACACACAATGTGTAAGCGACGTCGTCCATGCGCCGACGGACTTCCTGGCTGCCGTCCTCGGCATGCAGGATCCGCAGCGCGTCGTACTGCTCAACCAGGTTCCACAGGACCGCAGGGTGTGCCATCAGCATCGGGAGCCTCCCCCTCTTTTCAGTCGTCACATCGGCCACACCTCGCCCCTGTTACCCACAGCCCGCACCGTCATACCCGGCCTGCCGGCAGTGACCGCGCTGGCATGGAGTGTGGCGGGTGTCGCTCCTGCCGGTGCACGCCGGTTTGACGCGCTCTGCCGATTGCCGGGATCTGGCCTGTCGTCGCATGGACGGTGCCCACCGACTGGGTGAGGCGCACGCGCGAGGTTCACTTCGCTGCCCGGCTGGGGGGATGACTGTCGGGCGGGGCGGGAGCCCAGCCCCGACAGCGACCAACGAGAGGCGGAATGCGCGATGGGACACGGCGGAGATGTCATCGAGGAGCTGATGACCGACCACCGCGAGGTCGAGGAGATGTTCGGCCGGATCGAGTCGATGCCCGACGGAGCACAGCAACTGCGTGATCTCGTGGACGAGGTCACCATCGAGCTGGTGCGTCACTCGGTCGCCGAGGAGGAATACCTGTACGCGGCGGTGCGCGAGTACATCGAGGGCGGCGACCAGCTCGCGGACAAGGAACTCGCCGACCACGGCCGGGTCGAGAAGATCCTCAGGCAGCTGGAGAAGACGGACGCCGACGCCCCCCAGATGAACCAGCTGCTGCAGCCGCTCATGGAAGAGGTGTCCACCCACGTCCAGGACGAGGAGACCAACCTCTTCCCGAAACTGCGCCAGACCTGCACCGCCGAGACGCTCGACGATCTGGGGGACAAGATCCGCCGGGCCAAGGCCATCGCCCCGACCCGCCCGCACCCCTCCGCCCCCGACACCCCGCCCGCGCCAAAAAAACAAGCCCCGGGGGCCCGGCGGGGGCAACCGGGCCCCGCAATTAAAAAACGGCGCGGGAAAAACAGAAAACCGGGTGCC
>NZ_JBSHAQ010000108.1:0-12012 GCF_053611585.1 Streptomyces sp. NPDC054794
GAGCCGACACTGCCACGTCGACTCCGGCCGCCCTCGCGTCACCTACTGCACGCAGAACTCATTGCCCTCCGGGTCCGCCATGATCACCCACGCCCCGGCCGGCTCCGTCACCCGCCGCACGACGCTCGCGCCCAGCCCCTGAAGCCGTTCGACCTCGCGGTCCCGCAGCCCCTCACCGGGGTGCAGGTCGAGGTGGAGCCGGTTCTTGGCGGTCTTGGCCTCGGGGACGCGCTGGAACAGCAGTCGCCGTCCCAGCCCGGTGCCGCGTTCGTTGTCGTACGGGTCGTCGGGGTGCCGTACGGCGATCAGGTCCCGGAAGGCCGGGCGGCCGTGGAACTCGACGGTGGCCGCGCCGGGCAGCGCGCCCAGTTCCAGCAGCCGCTCGACGAACGCGCTGTTGTCCTCGACCTCGTAGTGCAGCGCGGCGGCCCAGAAGTCGGCCTGCATGTGCGGGTCGGCGGCGTCGATGACGAGCTTCCAGTGCAGCGGGGCGGGCGCGGTCGCCGGAGTCTGTGTCATGCCGACCACTTATAGCCGACGTGGACGGACCTGACAGCGGAACCGTGGCCCGGCGCCCCGGCGCCCCGGCGCCCCGGCGGCTCTAGCCCTTCGCCTCCAGCGGGCCCTCCGGCCCCGCGGACACGCCCTCCACCTCCCGTGCGGCCACCTCCGGCGCCGTCTCCACCGCGCCGGCCGGCCGCCCGTTCCGCGGCGCCGGGAGCCCGGCCGCGAGGGCCTTCGACGCGCGGTGCGCGGTGCGCAGGGCGTCCCCGGTGAGCAGGGCAAGGGCCAGCCAGACCAGCGCGAACCCGGCCCAGCGCTCGGGCGGCATGGCCTCGTGGAAGTAGAGGATGCCGATCAGGAACTGGAAGACGGGGGCCAGGTACTGCAGCAGGCCGAGCGTGGAGAGCGGTACGCGGATCGCCGCCGCCCCGAAGCAGACCAGCGGGAGCGCGGTGACGACGCCGGTCGAGGCGAGCAGCGCCGCGTGTCCCGCGCCGCCGGTGCCGAACGTGGACTCGCCCTGCGCGCTCAGCCACAGCAGGTAGCCGAGCGCGGGCAGGAACTGGATCGCGGTCTCGGCGGCCAGCGACTCGATGCCGCCCAGGTTGACTTTCTTCTTCACCAGCCCGTAGGTGGCGAAGGAGAAGGCGAGGCAGAGGGAGATCCACGGCGGACGGCCGTACCCGATGGTCAGTACGACCACGGCGGCGAACCCGACGCCGACCGCCGCCCACTGCGTGGGCCGCAGCCGCTCCTTCAGGATCAGCACGCCCATCGTGACAGTGACCAGGGGGTTGATGAAGTACCCGAGCGAGGCCTCCACCACGTGCCCGGCGTTCACGGACCAGATGTAGACGCCCCAGTTGACGGTGATCACCGCGGCCGCGAGCGCGATCAGGGCCAGCCGGCGCGGCTGCCGCAGCAGTTCGCCGGCCCAGGCCCAGCGCCGTACGACGACGAGCGCGACGGCGACGAAGACGAGGGACCACACCATCCGGTGGGCGAGGATCTCGACCGAGCCGGCGGGCTTGAGCAGGGGCCAGAACATGGGGACGAGGCCCCACATCCCGTAGGCCGCGAAGCCGTTGAGCAGACCTGTCCGCTGCTCGCCCTTCGCCGCCCCGTCGCCCCTCGATATCCCGTCACCCTTGGATGTCCCGGCCACGGGCCCCTCCTGCTCACGTCGCGCCTGCTCGCCGGGACGACGGTAGCGCCGAGCACCCCCATCTGTCATGCCCGTATCGCCATACGGTCATGACAGGTGGAGGTGGGGTGCGTCCAGGTGTCCGGAGAGGGCGGTGTCAGTCCTTGAGCGCGGCGGCGATGGCCTCGGAGAACGGGGTCGTCGGGCGGCCGGCCAGGCGGGACAGATCGCCGCTGGAGACGACCAGTTCGCCCTTCGCGATGGACGCGTCCACGCCGACGAGGAGCTCGGCGAATGGCGCGGGCAGCCCGGCGCCGGCCAGGATGCCCTTCAGGACGTCGCCGGGAACGTTGTTGTAGGCGATCTCCTTGCCGGTCCGCGCGCTCAGCTCGGCCGCGTACTCGGCGAAGCCCCACGACTCGTCGCCGCCCAGCTCGTAGGTCCGGTTCTCGTGGCCCTCGCCGGTCAGCACGGCGACGGCGGCGGCCGCGTAGTCGGCGCGGGAGGCGGAGGAGACCCGGCCCTCACCGGCCGCGGCGACGACGGCGTCGTGCGCCAGGACCGGGGCGAGGTTCTCGGTGTAGTTCTCGTGGTACCAGCCGTTGCGCAGCAGCGCGTAGGGCAGGCCGGAGGCGAGCAGTACCTCCTCGGTGGCGCGGTGGTCGTCGGCGAGGGCGGCCGTCAGGCTGCCGGGGGCGCTGGTGTACGCGAGCAGCGCCACGCCGGCCGCCTTCGCGGCGTCGATGACGACCTTGTGCTGCTGGACCCGACCCTTGTCGAACTCGGTGCCGGAGATCAGCAGCACCTTGTCGCCGGCCGCGAAGAGTCCGTCGAAGGTCTCGGGCGCGTTGTAGTCGGCGACGGCGATCCGTACCCCGCGGGCGGCGAGGTCGGCGGCCTTGGCCCTGTCGCGGACGACGGCGGTGACCTGGTCGGCGGGGACCTTGTCCAGCAGCTGCTCCACGACGTGGCGGCCGAGGTGTCCGGTGGCTCCGGTGACGACGATGCTCATGTCTGCGATCTCCTTGTGGGTGTGTATGTCACTAACCCTAGGAGCGGCACTAACTCAGCGAAAGTACCCACTTTGAAGTAAGGTACTGGCATGGCAGTAAGTAACCTCAACGCCGAGAAGCGCGCCGAGGCCGAAGGGATGTGCCCGTACCGCCTCGTGCTGGAGCACGTCACCAGCCGCTGGGGCGTCCTCGTCCTGATCCGGCTCCTGGACCGCTCGTACCGCTTCAGCGAACTGCGCCGGGCGATTGCCGAGATCGCCCCGGTCAGCGAGAAGATGCTGACCCAGACCCTGCAGACCCTGGAGCGCGACGGCCTCGTCCACCGCGACGCCAAGCCGGTCATCCCGCCCCGCGTCGACTACTCCCTCACCGACCTGGGCCGCGAGGCGGCGCAGCAGGTGCGGGCTCTCTCGCTGTGGACCAGGGAGCGGATGGGGGACGTCGAGCGCGCCCGCCTGGCATACGACGAGGCCCGGGCGGAACAGACCCGGGCGTCGTGAATCGTCGACTGCGTCAGCCGACCGTCGTCCGACGGCCTCAGCCGACCACCGTCCAGGTGTCGCCGCCGGCCAGCAGCGCCGCCAGGTCGCCCTTGCCGTGGTGTTCGACCGCCTCGTCCAGCTGGTCGGCCATCTGCGTGTCGTAGACCGGGCGCTCCACCGACCGGAACACCCCGATCGGCGTGTGGTGGAGGTTGTCCGGGTCGGCCAGCCGGGACAGGGCGAACGCCGTGGTGGGCGAGGCCGCGTGGGCGTCGTGGACCACGAGCCGTGCCTCGTTCTCCGGGGTGACCGTGACGACCTCCAGGTCGCCGGTGGCCGCGTTGCGGACGACCCCGCGCGTGCCGTCGGCGCCGAAACGGATCGGCTGCCCGTGTTCGAGGTGGATCAGTGCCTCCTCGGCGGACTGCCGGTCCTTCAGGGCGTCGAAGGCACCGTCGTTGAAGATGTTGCAGTTCTGGTAGATCTCGATCAGCGCAGTGCCCTGGTGGGCCGAGGCCGCGCGCAGCACCTCCGTCAGGTGCTTGCGGTCGGAGTCGATCGTGCGCGCCACGAACGACGCCTCCGCGCCCAGGGCCAGCGACACCGGGTTGAAGGGGGCGTCCAGCGACCCCATCGGCGTCGACTTCGTGATCTTGCCGACCTCGGAGGTCGGGGAGTACTGGCCCTTGGTGAGGCCGTAGATCCGGTTGTTGAACAGCAGGATCTTCAGGTTCACATTGCGGCGCAGGGCGTGGATCAGGTGGTTGCCGCCGATGGACAGCGCGTCGCCGTCACCGGTGACCACCCACACGCTCAGGTCCCGGCGGGTGCTGGCCAGGCCCGTCGCGATGGCGGGGGCGCGGCCGTGGATCGAGTGCATGCCGTACGTGTTCATGTAGTACGGGAAGCGCGAGGAGCAGCCGATGCCCGAGACGAAGACGATGTTCTCCTTCGCCAGGCCCAGCTCCGGCATGAAGCCCTGCACGGCGGCGAGGATCGCGTAGTCACCGCAGCCGGGGCACCAGCGCACTTCCTGATCGGACTTGAAGTCCTTCATGGACTGCCTGGCCTCGGCCTTGGGGACGAGCGAGAGCGCCTCGATCGTGCCCGTGCCTTCCGTGGACGTCTCAGCCATCGATGGCCTCCTTGAGCGCCGTGGCGAGCTGCTCAGCCTTGAACGGCATCCCGTTCACCTGGTTGTACGAGTGGGCGTCCACCAGGTACTTCGCCCGCACCAGGGTGGCGAGCTGGCCGAGGTTCATCTCGGGGATCACCACCTTGGGATAACGCTTCAACACCGTGCCGAGATTCCGCGGGAAGGGGTTGAGGTGGCGCAGATGGGCCTGCGCGATGGACTCCCCGGCCGCGCGCAGCCGCCGTACCGCGGCCGTGATCGGGCCGTACGTCGAGCCCCAGCCCAGCACCAGCGTCTCGGCCCCGTGCGGGTCGTCGACCTCCACATCGGGTACGTAGATGCCGTCGATCTTGGCCTGGCGGGTGCGGACCATGAAGTCGTGGTTGGCCGGGTCGTAGGAGATGTTGCCCGTGCCGTCCTGCTTCTCGATCCCGCCGATGCGGTGCTCCAGACCCGGGGTGCCGGGGACGGCCCAGGGGCGGGCCAGGGTCTTCGGGTCGCGCTTGTACGGCCAGAACACCTCGGTGCCGTCGGCCAGCGTGTGGTTGGGGCCGGAGGCGAACTGCACGCTCAGGTCCGGCAGCTCGTCCACCTCGGGGATGCGCCAGGGCTCGGAGCCGTTGGCCAGGTAGCCGTCCGACAGGAGCATCACCGGCGTGCGGTACGTCAGCGCGATCCGGGCCGCCTCCAGCGCCGCGTCGAAGCAGTCGGCGGGCGTGCACGGCGCGATCACCGGGACCGGGGCCTCGCCGTTGCGGCCGTACATCGCCTGGAGGAGGTCCGCCTGCTCGGTCTTGGTCGGCAGACCCGTCGAAGGGCCGCCGCGCTGGATGTCGACGATCAGCAGCGGCAGCTCCAGCGACACCGCGAGGCCGATCGTCTCCGACTTCAGCGCCACACCGGGGCCGGAGGTCGTGGTCACCGCGAGGGAGCCGCCGAACGCCGCGCCCAGCGCCGCGCCGATCCCCGCGATCTCGTCCTCCGCCTGGAAGGTCCGCACACCGAAGTTCTTGTGCTTGGACAGCTCGTGCAGGATGTCCGAGGCCGGAGTGATCGGGTACGAGCCGAGGAACAGCGGCAGATCGGCCTGCCGGCTCGCGGTGACCAGGCCGTAGGACAGGGCCAGGTTCCCGGAGATGTTGCGGTAGGTGCCGACCGGGAACGCCTTGGAGGCCGGCGCCACCTCGTAGGACACCGCGAAGTCCTCGGTCGTCTCGCCGAAGTTCCAGCCCGCGCGGAACGCGGCGATGTTGGCCTCGGCGATGTCCGGCTTCTTCGCGAACTTCGACTTCAGGAACTTCTCGGTGCCCTCGGTCGGCCGGTGGTACATCCAGCTCAGCAGGCCCAGCGCGAACATGTTCTTGCTGCGCTCGGCCTCCTTGCGAGAGAGGTCGAACTCCTTGAGGGCCTCCACCGTCAGGGTCGTCAGCGGGACCGGGTGGAGGTTGTAGCCGTCGAGGGAGCCGTCCTCCAGCGGGCTGGACGCGTAGCCCACCTTCTGCATGGCGCGCTTGGTGAACTCGTCCGTGTTGACGATGATCTCCGCGCCGCGCGGGAGGTCGCCGATGTTCGCCTTCAGGGCGGCCGGGTTCATCGCGACCAGGACGTTCGGCGCGTCACCCGGGGTGAGGATGTCGTGGTCGGCGAAGTGCAGCTGGAAGGACGAGACGCCCGGGAGGGTGCCGGCGGGCGCGCGGATCTCGGCGGGGAAGTTCGGCAGCGTCGAGAGGTCGTTGCCGAAGGACGCCGTCTCGGACGTGAACCGGTCTCCGGTGAGCTGCATGCCGTCGCCCGAGTCCCCCGCGAACCGGATGATGACCCGGTCCAGGCGCCGGACGTCCTTCACCCCGCCCGGTTTGCGCTGCTCTCCCACAACGGTCCCGTCGGTCTGCTCCGCTGGGCTGCTGACCTGGCTGGTCACTGAACTTGACCTCCTTCGAGGCGGCTGTCCGGGTGTGGTCGTCCCACGGACCATCCCAGGATCAACCCTACGTCGGTTAGGGTCGCCTTCCCTCGGCCATTCGCATGATGGACGGCATTCCGAGACGACCCGTTGCCCTGTGGTGTCATGCTTACTCGCCCCCCTGGAGATGCGGTGGAAGACGCTTCCCGCTCGTTTCCCGGTTCTGGGTCCGCTGCTTTGCTGACACAGTGTCAGGCCATCATGAGTTCAGGTACGTGAGGACGGCCAGAACACGCCGGTGGTCCCCGTCGCTCGGCGACAGGCCGAGCTTCAGGAAGATGTTGCTGACGTGCTTCTCCACCGCTCCGTCGCTGACCACCAGCTGCTTGGCGATCGCGGAGTTCGTCCGCCCCTCGGCCATCAGCCCCAGGACCTCGCGCTCGCGCGGGGTGAGGCCGGCCAGCACGTCCTGCTTGCGGCTGCGCCCCAGCAGCTGCGCGACCACCTCCGGGTCCAGTGCCGTACCGCCCTGGGCCACCCGGACCACCGCGTCCACGAACTCCCGCACCTCGGCCACCCGGTCCTTGAGCAGATAGCCCACGCCGCGGCTGGAACCGGCCAGCAGTTCGGTGGCGTAGCGCTCCTCCACGTACTGCGACAGCACCAGCACGCCGAGCCCGGGATGCGCCTTGCGCAGCCGCACCGCGGCCCGCACCCCCTCGTCGGTGTGCGTCGGCGGCATCCGTACGTCCGCCACGACCACGTCGGGCAGCGCGTCCTGCGCGTGCAGGTCGGCGATCGTCTTGATCAGCGCCTCCGCGTCCCCGACACCGCCCACGACCTCGTGCCCACGGTCGGTCAGCAACCGGGTCAGCCCCTCCCTGAGCAGCACCGAGTCCTCGGCGATGACCACCCGCACCCTGTCCTCCACGATCTTTCGGCCCCCCAGCCCGTCTTCCTTCCCGGTCCGTCCATACGGAAGTCCAGCATTCCAGCATTCGGACCGCACCGCCCCCGGGCCACGGGAATCAGGGCAGTACATGTCAGGTCCGCCACTCGGGACGGCCTGTGGTCGATCAACGGTTGTGGTCGATCGACGACTGTGGTTGATCAACACCTGTTGACGTTCGTCGCCTGTTGATGATCCCGGGCATGCCACGGCCGCCCGCGCCCCGGTCCGCGGACCGAGGGGCGGGCGGCCGTGAAGCCGCGAGTCGTCACCGCCGCCAGGGGAGCTCCGCGGTCACGCGGGTGGGGCCGCCCCGGGGCGAGTCCACGACCAGGATCCCGTCGACCGCGTCCAGCCGCTCGGCCAGTCCCGCCAGGCCCGAACCGGCCGACACGTCGGCGCCGCCGAGCCCGTCGTCGACCACCTGCAGCATCAGCCGGTCGTCCGACCGCCACACGTCCACCGACGCCCGGCCGGCCCCGGAGTGCTTGCTGATGTTCTGCAGCAGCTCGGAGACGGTGAAGTAGGCGATCCCCTCGATGGCCGGCGCGGGCCGCTCCACCAGGTCCACCTCGACCTGCACCGGCACCGTGCAGCGGGAGGCGACCGAGGACAGCGCGGCGTCCAGCCCGCGATCGGTCAGGACGGCGGGATGGATCCCGCGGGCCAGATCGCGCAGCTCCTGGAGCGCCGTCTTCACCTCGCCGTGCGCCTCCTCGACCATCCGGGCCGCGGCGTTCGGGTCCTCCGTCAGCTTCTCCTTCGCCAGCCCCAGATCCATGGCCAGCGCCACGAGGCGTGCCTGTGCTCCATCGTGGAGATCCCGCTCGATGCGCCGCAGGTCCGCCGCCGCCGCGTCGACCACGACCCCCCGGTCCGACTCCAGCTCCACCACCCGCGTCGCCAGCCGCGACGGCCCGAGCAGCCCGTGCACCAGCACCCGGTCCACCGTGGTCAGCGCCCGCACGATCCACGGCGTGGCCAGCGTGAACAGCAGTCCGACCAGCGCCGTGACGGTGATCTCGAAGGGGTTGTCGAGATAGACGCTGTGGTGCGCGTCGCCGTAGAGCTGAAGGCCGCCCTGACCGCCGTACATCGGGAACAGCCAGAACCACAGCGGGTACGTCAGCAGCGCCCAGCCGTACGCCCAGAAGTTCACCGCGACGACGAACGAGAACACCGCCCACGGGAACTGCAGCACCGCGTACAGCAGGTGCCGCCACGAGGTGCCGTTCTTCAGGACCGCGCCCATCCAGGCCATCACGCCCGGCTTCCGCTGGGGCAGCGGCTCCGGTTCGGCCACCTCAAGGCCGAGCAGCCCGCGCGCCCGCGCCCGCTCCAGCACGCCGAGCCCCCGGCACCCGGCCAGCCCCGCCGCCAGCACCGGAACCCCGAGGAACGTCACCAGCAGGCCCGCCCCGAGCGACATCATCGTGACGGCGTAGACGAACATCAGGATGCCCACCGGCAGGCTCAGCAGGACGTACGCGAACTCGCGCCAGCTGCGTGCCTCGATCGGCGCCCGCAGCGCGGCGGGCAGCCGGTGCCGGCGTTCACCGCCGGGTTCGTACCCGTGCGTGTACCCGTACCCCTGTCCGTACTCCGTGGCCATCGGCGTCGTCCCGTTCTCCTCGTTCGGCGGCTGTGTTGCCGTACCTCCACCCTGCTGTCTCGCAGGTCGGCGGGACATGGAGGCCGTCGGCGTCTTGACCGGGGGGTTTTCCCTACCCCTCGCGGGGGGTCTGCGTCCGGTCCCGGCCGCCCGCCGGGTCCTGCGCACGGTCCCGCCAGGGCAGCTCCGCGGTGATCGTGGTCGGGCCGCCCGGCGGCGAGTCGACGACGAACAGGCCGTCGACGGCGCCCAGCCGGTCCGCGAGGCCGCGCATGCCCGTGCCGCCGTCCAGCCGGGCGCCGCCGCGGCCGTCGTCCCACACCTGTATGAGCAGCCGGTGCTCCGTCCGCCACACGTCGACGGCGGCCGTCCGCGCCCCGCTGTGCTTGCTGATGTTCTGCAGCAGCTCGGAGACGGTGAAGTAGGCGATGCCCTCGATCGCGGCGGCCGGTCTCGACTCCAGGTCGGCCGTCACCTTCACCGGCACCGTGCAGCGCGAGGCGACCGACGACAGCGCGGCGTCCAGGCCCCGGTCGGTGAGCACGGCGGGGTGGATCCCGCGCGCGAGATCGCGCAGCTCCTGGAGCGCGAGCTTCACCTCGCCGTGCGCCTCCTCGACCATGGCCGCGGCCGAGTCGGGGTCTTCGAGCAGCTTCTCCCTGGCCAGACCGAGCCCCATGGCCAGGTTGACCAGGCGGGCCTGCGCCCCGTCGTGCAGATCGCGCTCGATGCGGCGCAGATCGGCCGCCGCGGTGTCCACGACGACCCCGCGGTCGGACTCCAGTTCGGCGATACGGCGCTCCAGCTCGTCCGAGGGCGACAGCAGCCCGCGCACCATCGCCCGATCCACGTTCGTCAGCCCCCGGACGACGAACGGCAGCACCGGCCACAGCACGAACAGGCCGGTCAGCACGGTGACGAAGGTGAGGATGCCCCACGGCAGCCGGATCAGGTCGTAGAGCATCGTCCGCCAGCCCACCGGGTCCTTCAGTGCCAACCACAGCCGCTGCAGGCCGCCGACCCTGGCCAGCCGCAGCGGACTCGGCTCCTCCACCCGCACCCCGAGCAGTCGCCGGGCCCGCGCCCGCTCCATCCTCCCCAGCTGCCGCGCCCCGAACAGCGCGATCGCGAGCAGCGGGAAGCCGATCACGGTGAACGTCAGCGCACCGCTGACGCTCAGCGCCGCGACCGCGTACGTGAAGCCGAACACCGCCACCGGCAGGTTCGCCAGGAGATGCGCGATCTCCTTCCAGGTCTGTGCCTCGTAGGCGAAACGGGCCGGAGGCAGGGGATCGTCGGCGTCGGCCCACGGGCGGGCGCCGGCATCGGCCCGCGAGAGGGCCCCGGAGCCGGTCCGCGCGGTGCCGGCCGAGGAGGCCGAGGAGGTGCGAGCGGTCATGGGCGCTAGCCTGCCGCGCCCCGGGCCGCAGTGCCATGGAGTTCGCCGCCGCGATCCCCTGGGGAAAACCCCACCCCCGCGTCTCATGCTGTGACGGGCTGCTTACCCTCCCTTTATCAGGGCCTAGACTCCCGTGCGTACAGATCGTCGAATCAGCGGTTAACTGGGGTCACCACCAGGTCAGGGAGCGAGGACGACGTTGCGGGAGATGTTGGGGAACTCGACCGCCGTCCCGGCGGACATTGCGGCCGGCTACTTCCAGTCCTACTCGGTCGTGGGACTGCTGGCTCTGGTCGGCGTGCTCTTCGTGGCGGTCGCCTTCGGCGCGGGCCGCCTGCTGCGCCCCGTGGTGCCGACCCCGGAGAAACTCCTCACCTACGAGTGCGGTGTCGACCCCGTCGGCGAGGGCTGGGCCCACACCCAGGTCCGCTACTACGTCTACGCCTTCCTGTACGTGATCTTCGCGGTCGACTCGATCTTCCTGTTCCCCTGGGCGACGGTCTTCGCCGCGCCCGGCTACGGAGCGACGACGCTCGTCGAGATGTTCATCTTCCTCGGCTTCCTGGCCGTGGGCCTGCTGTACGCATACAAGAAGGGCGTCCTGACATGGACGTGACCCCGTCGGCCACCGAGCCGGTTCTGCTGCCCGAGCCGAAGCGCCTGGGCGCGCTCGCGCGCCTGGCTCCCGAGCCGATGAAGGTGGTCCTGAACTGGGGCCGCCGCTACTCGCTCTGGGTCTTCAACTTCGGCCTCGCCTGCTGCGCCATCGAGTTCATCGCCGCGTCGATGGCCCGCCACGACTTCATCCGCCTCGGCGTCATCCCCTTCGCGCCGGGCCCGCGCCAGGCCGACCTGATGGTGGTCTCCGGCACGGTCACGGACAAGATGGCCCCCGCGGTCCGGCGCCTGTACGAGCAGATGCCCGAGCCGAAGTACGTCATCTCCTTCGGCGCCTGCTCCAACTGCGGCGGCCCCTACTGGGACTCCTACTCGGTGACGAAGGGCGTCGACCAGATCATCCCGGTCGACGTGTACGTCCCCGGCTGCCCGCCCCGCCCCGAGGCGCTGCTCCAGGGCATCCTCAAACTCCAGGAGAAGATCGCCCGCGAGTCGCTGGGGGAGCGGTACGGCACCGTCGGAGCCCCGCGTGCCTCCACGGCCGCCCTGCAGAGCGGCCTGGTGAAGCCGCCGGCCGTCGAGGGGGATCCGCGATGACCACCGTCGGCTGGCTGCCCGCCCCGGTCGAAGAACTCTTCGGTACGGAGGCGACGGCCGAGGAGTCGTACGAGGTCCTGACGGTGGACGTCCCGCCGTCCTCCTGGCTCACCGCCCTGGAGACGGCCCGTACGACCCTGTCCTGCACCTACTTCGACTGGCTGAGCGCGGTCGACGAACCGGGCACGGGCTTCCGCGTCTCCGCGCACGTGGTCGCGCTCGCCCCGGTCCGCCGCCTGCTGGTGCGCACCACGGTCCCGCACGAGGCCCCGGCCCTTCCTTCCGCCGTCGGCGTCTACGCGGGCGCCGCCTGGCACGAGCGCGAGACGCACGAGATGTTCGGCGTGGCCTTCGAGGGTCACCCCGCGCTGGACCACCTGCTCCTCCCGGAGACCTTCGAGGGCCACCCCCTGCGCAAGGACTTCGTCCTGGCGGCGCGGGTCGCCAAGGCGTGGCCGGGAGCGAAGGAACCGGGCGAGTCGGACCACGGCGGCCCCAAGCGCCGCCAGATGCTGCCACCGGGCGTCCCCGACCCGAACGAGTGGGGCCCCATGAAGGGCCAGCTCCCACCGGCTCCCGCCCGCCCGGCCCGCGGCACGGCCCGCGCGGCGGGCGAACGCCCCACGCGCGCCGCGGGCGACCGCCCGGTACGCGCG
>NZ_JBSHAQ010000109.1:0-11986 GCF_053611585.1 Streptomyces sp. NPDC054794
ACCGACCGTCTGCCGGTCGGATATGTTCACCCGCGCCTGCGCAACCTCGGCAGGCTCCGGCATGGACGGAGCCGGACGCTCGGACGCCTTGCCCGCGGCTTTGACGGGCGCCGCGGCGGAGGCCCGGCCATCCGGAGCGGCGGCGTCCCGAACGCCGCCACCCGCGTCCGACGAGCAGCCGACGGCCGAGAGCAGAGCAATACAGGCCGCGACAGCAGCGCCGACACGGCCGACGGTCCGACCGGCCGAACGGTCCACGTGCATGAAATCCCCCATGTGAAGTGCGGTTATCGCCTCCCATACGCACGGGCACACGGCCAGGTTGCATCCGGATCGGAACTTTCTCGGAAACGAAGAAGACCGGACCGTCACGAGCCGTTGTCCGATCCACAGGGCACAGTCCTCACCACCCCGCGAATTCATCCCGGACCGGACCGCGGCCTGCGATGACAAGCCTCTCGCCGCTCGACCAGCTCATCGCACCGCTCTCTACGAGCGAGCTTCGGCATCGCTCCCAGCATCCGACTGAGCGGGGAGACGACCTGGTCACTCATGTGCCGGATGGCTGCCGCGCCTACGGCATGCACCCCGATCAGGTGCTCCACGGAGCTTCCACCCGGAGCCTGTGGTGCCCTTCGCACGAGTGGGCGGCATCCCGCACCGCACCATCCCCGGAGGCCCGTCGAACTTCCTGGCCGCAAGGCCCCAACCGGACGGGGGAGTTGTTCGTGATACCGGGTGAGGGGATCGGAGGGAACGTGGCCGAATGGTCGAGGCTGCTGTCCGAGCTCGCGCAGGAGCGCGGCGCGGAGCTGAACCGGTACGGCTTCCTGCTGTGCGGCGATCGCGCGGAGGCCGCCGACCTGGTTCAGGAGGCACTGGTACGGGTCTTCTCCCGGCCCCGCCGTGCGTGGGAACTGGGGGAGGCGGAGGCATACGTGCGTCGCACGATGCTCAACCGCTACCTGGACCTGCACCGGCGCCGAACCCGGTGGAACCGCGCGCTTCCACGGCTCGTGTCCTCTGCGCCGGTTGCCGACCACAGCACGGACGTCCTGCACCGGATCGACCTCATGGACGCCATGCGCGGACTGTCGCCGAGGCAGCGGGCCTGCGTGGTGCTCCGCTACTACGAGGACATGTCCACCGCCGACATCGCGGCTCGGCTCGGCTGCGGTGAAGGGACGGTCAAGCGTCATCTGAGCGACGCGCTCGCCCGGCTGGGCACCCAGTTGCGGCCCCCCACTCAGCACGTCGCGGAGGAAAGGCTGGAGACATGAAGCCCGAGGACGTGCGCGAACAGTTGCTGGCCGCCGCGCAACGCACACCGCTGCCGGGGATCGACACCGAGCGGATCCGGACCCGGGTCCGCAGGCGCAGAGCCGCGCGGTACACCGCCGTGGCCGGGGCGGCCCTGGCCGTGGCCGCCGCGGTGGTGCTGAACACGCTGCCCTCCGCCTCGACACCGGAGATCAAGTCTCCGACGGGCAAGGTACACAGACAGCCTCCGGCGACCAGTGGCGCCCCTCCGGGGCTCCCTCACTACACCTGCGGCGCGAAGGTCCCGGCGAGTACCGGCCGGGGAGCCATGACCGTGCGCATCTCCGACGTACGCGCGGCCCCGGACAAAGCCCCGCAGATCACCTACGCCGTGACCACGACCGCCCCCGCTGTCATCTCCGGTGAGCCGCGGATCCTCGTCCTGAAGGACGGCCGGGTCGTGGCCGGTCAGGATCCCTCCGGACCGGCATCCGAGAACACCACGCACCAGGTGACCATCACCCCCGCCCGTCCACACCGCGCCGAGCGCGCACCCGTGCCGGGCCGGCCCTGCGCGGGAACCACCTGGAGCTCGGCGTGGAAGGACGGCTACGAAGTGGCCGTCGTCCTCGCCACCCAGCCTGCCGCGCCATCCGGCACCGGGGCCCCCGATTCACTGATCGTCGCCCGTGCACCCCTGGCCGGATGAACGGCCGACCTCATGGCCGGCCTCTTCTCAACTCGCACTGCTCTCGACACCTCATGGAGGAACTCATGCGTCGCGCCCTGCTGCCCGCCGTCCCCGCCCTGCTCCTCGCCCTCGCCCTCGCCGGATGCGGAACCCATTCCGACGCGGTGACCGGTGACCAGGCCCACCCCGCCCCGACCACCACCACCTCCCCGCCACTGAAGTTCCAGGACCGCTCCCTGCGCTGCGGTGGCACCATCGAGCCCCCGGTCGTTGTCAGCGGCCACGACGGGTCCCTGCAACTGACCGTCACGTCCCTGCGGCGCCAAGGCTCCACGCTGCGGACCACCTACAAGATCACCTCCCAGGACCGGGCAGAGGCACTCAACCTGCCGATCGTCGATGTCCCGCCCACGGCCCTCCTGATCAAGCACGGGGTCATCGCCGGCCGCCAGAAGCCCGCCGCCGACACTGGTCCGGACGGCAGCCCGGCCCTCCTGTACCCCGTCGGCTGGCGCCCCTACACCAAGACCCTGCCGATCGACAGCCTCTGCCCCGGCACGACGTGGTCCGACGTGGACAAGCACCCCGGCGACTACCAGGTGGTCGTCGTCATGTCGGTCCAGTCGCAGGGAGAACCCTCCGACGCCACGCCGACGGACGGTGTCCACCCGCTGCCCCTCCTCGAAGCCACCCGCGACATCTCCACGAAGAGCCAGTGAACCCGACAGACGCACCCCGGACCCACACCATGGAAGCCCGCCAAGGGCCGGGGTGACGAAGACCAGGCCGCTCGTGCAACATGCGGACACCGTGCCGCGAATCAACCCGTCCGACCGTGACGGATTCCTGCCGACCTGCCGTTCTTTTGCTCTCGTCCCAGGCAGTCGCGACCTCCACGCGTTCGTGGCAGCACCCCTGCTTGGTGGTCACACCCCGCTGGTCCGGGTGCCCGGCGGGCGGGCCGCCGGACGCCCGGAGAAGGCTGACCAGATCCGCAACCGCCAGAAGCTCGGCTCCCGAGGCGGTCGCCCGCCAAAGTTCGACACAGACGACTACAAAGAGCGGCACGCGGTGGCGTGCGGTCCCAACCGGCTCAAGCGCCATCGCGCGGTCGGTGAGCGGTACGACAAACTCGCTGTCCGCTACTACGCGACAGCGCTGGTCGCAGCCATCTCCGAGTGGCTATGACCAGCACTCCTGTACTTCGCAGAGCTACCGCGACGCGCGCGGCGCGGGGATCAATGCCCCAGTGTCCATCCGCCGTGACGCCCGTGCGCCGCCTTCGCGCAGTCACAGCCCATCACAAGATCAGCCCGACTTGCAGGTCGTCTGCGAAGCCGGCCGTGTCCGTGAGTCCGAAGGCCACGACATGGCCAACCACTTCGCTCCAAACCCAGGCGCCTTGCCAAAAGCCGTGAACGAAACAGCAGCGGGGTGGAACTGGTAGACATGATTAATCCTTTATGACAGTCGGATTCGGCAGTCGAGCCCTACGCCCACTCTGCATAGCTTTTCCCTGGGTTCCAAGGGAGGAAATTCCCTCGCCTTGATCGAATCCGGTGGCGTGCAGGCAAGGGGAACCAGCCGCGACGGCGTGTCGCCTTATCTCTTCCACGTAGAACGACTTCCCGGTCGGCCTGCCTTGCAGAAGAAGGATTCCTCCGAGCCGTCCGGCTTGCCCGGTGGTGTCTGCGAACGGTGAGAGGCTTGCTTCCCAGGTTTCCGATCGCATCGCACCCTCGGTCTGCGTGTTCGTTGAAGATCGAGGTCTTTGGCTGTCGCTGTTCCCGAAGACTTTTTCAGGTCGGCTGGAGGATCGCTTCGATGAGGTGTGGTCCGGGTGTGGCCAGCGCGGTGGAGAATTGTTCGGCCAGTTCGGTTGTGCTTGCAGCCCGGGTCGCGGGGACGCCCATGCCGGTGGCCACGGCGGTGAAGTCGATGTCGGGTCGGCTGAGGTCGAAGAGGGCGTTGGCGGCCGGTCCGGCTTGGCCGCCGCCGACGCGGTCCAGTTCGGCGCGCAGGATTGCGTAGGAGCGGTTGTTGAGTATGACGGTGGTCACGTTGAGCTTCTCACGGGCCTGGGTCCATAGTCCGGAGATGGTGTAGAGCGCGCTGCCGTCGGCTTGCAGGCAGACGACGGGCCGTTCGGGACACGCAATGGCTGCGCCGGCGGCCACGGGGATGCCCTGCCCGATGGCGAGGCCGGTCAGCCCGAGCACGTCGTGTGGTGCAGAGTTGGCGGTCGCCGGGAAGAGGGTGTTCATCCCCTCGGTTATGGACTCGTCGACGATGATCGTTTCCTGTGGAAGCAGGGCGCCGATGACCTTTGCCCAGTTCTCTGTGCGCAACGGCTCGTCCGCGATTGGAGGCGGAGCGTCTTGTGCTGGCAGCACTGCGAGGGTGTCCGGCGCGACGATGTCTGCCAGTTCGCTCAGCGCGTCGACGACATCGAAGCCCTCCTCGGGGACGAAGTGGTGCACGCGCGTTCCCGGTGGAGTGAGAAGGCCCGGACGGCCCGGATAGGCGAACGATGCCACTGGTTCGCGTGCTCCGACCAGGATCAGGTGCTTGATGCCTGCCAGTTGCTGGTTGACGGTTTCAGCCCGGTAGCCCAGGGGCTGAATCGCCGGTACGCCTGCACCGCGCCGCAGCCGGGCGGGCCAGGTTGGGCAGAAGACGGCGGTTCCGGTGGCTTTCTGTATCCGGGCGGCAGCTTGCAGGCCGCGCTCACCCAGTCCGGCGCCGCCGATCAGCAGCGCGACGGGCTCGGCACCGGCGACCAATGCAGCTGTGGTTTCCACGTCTGCGCGGGTGACGGAACGCGGTGGCGGTGCCGGGAGGTGTGGCGCGGGCGGGGCGCTGTCTTCCCAGGAAAGATCGGCGGCCATGATCAGTGTTGAGATCGCGCCGGAGGTGCCGGTTTGTGACCGGTCCGGGGCGCCGGGCACCCCGGCACTCATCGCCGCCGCCACGGCTGCAGCGGTATCGGGACCGATGTGCGCCGAGGTCATTGGCCGGCGCACCCAGTGGGAGACGGTCGCGGCTGCGGCATCGATGTCGGATTCCAGGGGCGAGTCGAGCTCCTTGTGCGAGCGGGCGTGGTCGCCGATGACGTTGACGATCGGGGTGTGCGCTCGGCGGGCGTTGTGGAGGTTCGCCAGGCCGTTGGCAAGGCCCGGGCCGAGATGGAGCAAGGTCGCGGCCGGCTGGCCGGTCATGCGGGCGTAGCCGTCGGCGGCCCCGGTCGCTACTCCTTCGAAGAGGCACAGCACACCGCGCATGGCCGGGTGGCGGTCGAGCGCCGCGACGAACTGCATCTCCGACGTACCCGGATTGGCAAAGCAGACGTCCACACCGTTGTTGAGCAGGGTGCGCAAAAGAGTCTCGGCACCGTTCATAGAAGCTGATCGCCTTCCAGTGATCCTTTTTGAGCCGTGGTGTTCTCGCTGTTAGAGGCCGGTCACTCACACCGCTGGCACATCAGCTGGGACGCGGGCGTCGACTGAGGGCCAAGGTGTGATGCCGCTCTAGCCTCGCCCGAGCGTTCGCGGCCGCAGCAGGCCAAGGAACAGATAGCCACCGTGCTCGCTGGTGGGGGCACCGTCCAGCTCGATCAAGATGGGCTTGCGCCATTCACGCCTCCGTGCTCGCGGCGCTCGGGGACAGGGACCTCGTAACCGGACCACCTGGCACATCTACACGCCCGTCCGTTCCGCCGATGCTCCCGCCGGCTGGATCTACGAATGCACCGGTGCCGGCACTGCCACGGACGACTGACGCTCGCACGATGCCCCTCCGCGCGGACGCCCAGACAACTTGACCGAAGGGAGTAGGGCCCCCGCGTCGCCCGTTGAAGGGCCGCACCGCAGCCACCTTCATGACCGGAATCGTCGATGGCCGGACGTCCCGCGATACAGTCGTCCGCCGGCTTGGAGCCGGCAGCACGACGTCGGTCGGGCAGCAAGATGGCTATGCCATCAAGAGGCGGGCCCCGTCCCCGCCTGGGGCTGATCGCTACTCTTCGGCAGTTCGATGGTCCGGGACACCTCACGGGCTCGGTCGGACCACGGCGTGGGCTGCAACGTGGTGCTGTCGAGACGAACGACGGTGCGAGTACCGTGTGCGTGCGTGGTCCTGCCCTCGTCTGAGCACACCCGGTAGCCTACGGTGGCCGAAGCCCTGCCCATGTGCTCCATCCACAGGTGCACCGCGCACTGACCAAGGCCCCTCACAGGGACGTCGTAGGTGATGGTGAACGCCTTCACCACCTGGAAGCCGTCCCCTTCGAAGCCTGACGCGCCGCCGAGGCCCTGCCCCCGACCGAACTCCACCCACGCTCGCTCGACCCAGACCTGATACCGGCTGTTGTGCAGCATCCCCATCGGGTCCAGATCGTCGAAGTGGACATCCACTGGGATAAGGACCCCAACGTCGGTGCTCGGCAGATGGTTCATGTTTCTCTCCATACGATTCGCCACGATTGGCGAGTTGACGGGGTGGATACGGGTGCGGACCAGGCCGACGACGTCCGGGAAATGGCGCGGTGACGGCCGGGGTTCGCGTTGCGGACGTCTGCCGGGTCGGCGCCGAGTGTGATCACTCGGAAGGTTTCCAGTCTCCGCTTTTGCTCGGTCAGGCTGGAGGATTGGCTGGCCGCGTGCGCGGAGATCAGGGACACGGACAAGGTCACCAGCCGGTGGTACCACTCGGGGATGAGTTCCTCGGGCACTCCGGCGTCGCTGAGGGCCTGCAGGGTCTCCTCGATCACCAGCTGGCTGCCGGGCCCGGTGCCCGGATAGTGGCTGGCGTCCTTCGCCAGCTGCGGCAGCGCGGCGTAGGCATCCCATGAGCGCAGGATCAGGTCGAGGAGCCGTGCACGCCAGGTCCCCTGCCGCTGGTAGCCGTGCATGGCCTGGACCAGCACATGGTCCACGATCGCGAGCATCAGCTCGGTGCGGTTGCGGAAGTGGCGGTACAGGCTGATTGACCGGTCGCGCCCAGAGCATGCTCTGTCCTACGGAAGTCTCCGAGCCGTGGTGCCGCGCCTTTGCCGACTGCTGCCCGGCGGCGGAAGACGACGGGGCGGGCGTGAAAACCGGGATCCCGACACCATCGGCCCGTTTGGTTCCGGCATCGTGCCGCACAGGGCTTTGACGGAGTGCCTGGTTCATGGACCTACCCCGCCACCTGGAGCACAGTGCCCAGCGTGGGCCCGTCCCTGCCCGTCACGCGGGCGTGCAGCCCCCGCAGGATGGACAGCGTGCGCTGGTTGTCGATTCCTGTCATGGCCGTGATCTCATAGCAGTCGAGGGTGTGGGTGCGCGCGAGGTCCACCGCGTAGCGGGCAAGGAGCGTGCCCAGCCCCTGCCCCTGCCAGGAGTCCTCGACGAGGATGCCGAGTTCACGGACATGCGGGACTGGCGTCCGGAGCAGGTGGGTGACAGCGATGACGCGGGTTGGTTCATGGAGCGGGACCGTGACCAAGGTCGTCCCGTTGGACCAGTCGCACAGATACCGCCATTCGCGGGCTGTCACGGTCTGCCGGGCAGTGTGGTAGCGGGCAAAGCGCGATTCCCACGAACACCGGGTGTGCATCGCGTTGACTTCGCAAAGGTCGTGGAGATAAGCGGTTCGGGTCGAAGTGAGCTGGTTCGCGCGCGTGGTCATCGGCCGTGGCGCGGGGTTGACCAGCAACGAGGAAACCGCCAATTGCGACACGGCAGGTGTGGGCTCTCGCGTACATTCGGGGCTTCCCGGCGGAAAAGTGCCGCTCTGATCAGCAACTCCCGAGCTAGCGCCCTTCTTCGTCATCTGGTCTTCTTCCTCCACCCAGGTCTTCACTGGCCGTATGAGGGGCTCCTTGTAGTAGCCCTGCGCGAGCTCCACCGCCGTGGTCCTTTGGCCTGCCGGGATCAAGAAGGCGCGGCAGATCTTGTGTTTCAGGGTCAGTCGAGCTCCATCGGGACGCAGTCGTAGGCCAGGTGCTTGGCGACAGCCCGTGGAGTGCGTGGGTAGTCCGGTCTGGGATTTCTGCCCGAGGCGCAATTTGATCCACGAGCCTTTGGTGGGGGGCTTCTTGCCCCAGGCCCAAAGTGGAGGATCCGGCGAGGTGATCCTCCCAGGGCGAAGTGCACTGTGTGCGGGTCAGCGGGCGATTGAGATCGCGAAGGGCGTGAATCCGGTGGACCGGATGACGTGGCGGACGAACAGGATCGCGGCTTCTGTTGCGCGGGCGGTCTGGATCCCGCCGAGGTCGGTGATCCAGTCCTTGTGCCAGCCGAGGTCGGTGAGCAGTTCGTGGACGGTCTGCTTGGCCTGGGGGTCCTCGCCGGAGAGGAACGCGGTCGGCGGCTGGGTGAGCGTTGTCGGCGCGGTCATCACCGGGAAGAGCATGGTGTTGAGTGTCTTGACGACGCTGGTTTCGGGGAGTGCTTCCTGGAGTTGTTCGGCGAGGCTTGAGCCGGGGTAGAGCAGGTCGGCGGGCAGTCCGTCCGGTCCGTCGACGGTGGCGTTGGAGACGTCGACGAGGATCTTGTCGCGCAGTTCCTCGCGCAGGGCGGCGAGCCGGTCCAGCGAGCCGGCTCCCGGGGTGGCGTTGATGACGATCCGGGCTGTGCGGGCGGCGTCGGCGGCGGCGCCCGGCGCGCGGTCCGCCACGGTCACCTCATGCCCTGCCCGGGTAAGAGCGGTGGCCAGGTTGCCGCCAACGCGGCCGTTTCCGAGAACTGCGATCGTGGTCATGGCGATTCGTTCCTCTTGGTCTTTCAGTTCTCGTAAGGGGTCAGCGCGAGAGCGTCGATACGGCTTCGGCGTGGACGCCGGGTGCGGCGGCCAGGAAGCTGTTGCTCTGCGGGGTCCAGGGACGGCCCTCGGCGTCGGAGATCTGTCCGCCGGCCTCGGTGACAAGCAGCGCGCCGGGGAGCAGGTCAGCTCGGGCGCCGGCGAACTGCCAGAAGGCGTCGATCCGGCCGGCGGCCACGTTCACCAGGTGCAGGGTCGCGGGCACAGCGACGCGCACGACGAGCGCGTCGAGGAGCATCGCGGTGATCGAGGAGCCGACGCGCCGCACGACCTTCTCGTTCTCGTCCGGCCGGGCCTGACTGGTGGCCACGATGCTCAGGCCGAGGTCCGCGGTCTGGGAGACGTGCAGCGGCCGGCCGTCGAGGTGGGCGCCCGCGCCGGTGAGCGCGGTGTAGGTCTCGCCGGTCAACGGCAGGTGGACCACGGTGAGCACCGGCTGGTTGTCCCGCACGAGGGTGGCGGTCACCGCCCACTCCGGCAGGCCGTGCAGGTGGTTGACGTTGCCCTCGGCCGGATCCACGACCCACCATTCGCCGGACGGCAGCGCCCCGCCGTCCAGCTCCTCCTCCACCCAGCCGGCATCCGGGCGCAGTTCCGTCAGGGCGGGGCGCAGGATGTCCAGGGCCGTGTCGTCGTTGGCGGCCAGCGCGCGCATCAGCTCTTCGCGGGTCTGGTAGCGGACCACCTCGCCGAAGCGCTCGCGCAGCGCCGAACCCGCCTCACGCACGGCGATCGCGGTCCGGGCGAGCAAGTCGGCGTCGGAGCCGGCCACTGCGGTGGTCTGAAGCGTTTCGGACATGGTGGTACTCCCGTCTGAGGAGGGGTGATGGCCGGTCGAGGGCCGAACTGCGCGTTACTTCTTGCGCTTTCGCCTCAACGGTATGCAGCGCCGTAATTAACTTCAAATGCATGTCAAGCACGGATAGGATTACTCGTATGCAATTAGATTTGAACCTGCTCGCCGCGCTCGACGCGCTGCTGGAGGAGGGCAGTGTGGCCGGGGCAGCCGCACGCCTGCATGTCACCGCCCCCGCGATGAGCCGGAGTCTGGGCGGATTCGGCGCACGACCGGGGACCAGATCCTGGTGCGCACCGGCCGCACCATGACCCCGACGCCGTACGCGATCGCCGTCCGGGAACAGGTGCACGAGCTGCTGCAGCAGGTCCAAGGGGTGCTGGCACCGAGTGAACTCGATCTGGTACATGACGATGCCGTCATTTGGCATCGCCATCCGCACCTCCGCTAATCACCAACTGCCTCGGGAACCAGTCGGCCAACGCTGGTCCTGGAGATCGACGAAGTCACGCACGAGTTCACCGCTCGGGGCCGCCAGTCTGCCCAAATGAGAGCCGGCGCTGGAGTCCATCAGGTCGTCGACGGCCTTGGCGACGGCGCTCTCGGTACCGTGTTCGCGATCCAGCGGATCACCGCGGAGAACACCACCCTCAAGCAGCGCGTTCGTCAGCTCACCACCGACAACCGCACCTTGGAGGAACGCCTGAAGGCCGCTCGCTCCAACCTGCGCTTCCAAGACCACCGCGTCGCCGGCCTGGAGGCCAAACTCGTCGATCCGACCGCGATCACCAGACCTCGACGCTCCATTTCGTCCGAACCTGCGGCCTGGCCCCCGGACCCGGCGGCCAGGCTGTGTCGGCGAACGACCGGTTCGCGGCACGACAGGGCGTTCGGCGGTCGCGTGCTCAGCGATATGACAGGACGTGAGCGCGTACCGGTCATCAGCGACGGCGAATTCACGAGCTGATCCATTGACGGGACCAGGCGAGTGCGGTGGCGGACAGCTTGCCGCGTGGTGCGGCTGCGTCCGCGGTCCCCAGACACTGTCCGCCGTCGAACAGTCCCAGTTCGTAGTGCACGGTGTGCTCGTCGTGTCCGCTGACGGCGATCCCGATGTCGTAGGAGCGAGGGTGAAGGACTTCACCGAGGTAGGTCACGCGGTAGCGCCAAGGGAGGTATCGGGGGAGCTTCCTGGCAGCGTCGTCTCCCAGCAGACGGTGTGCATAGGACGCGATCGCCTCGTCGTACCAGCCCAGTTGGGCGATGTAGTTGACGTGCCGGTTGAGGTCGACGTCCCCGACGCGGCTGTGGACGGTGGCAGCGGCCGGGTAGGACTGCCGCTCGCGGCGACGCGGGTCGGGTTTCGACGCGACGGCTGCACTGGTTTGCGGCAGTTGCAGCTCCTCGAGGTCGGCGCGCAATTCATCCGGCAGGATGATCGGCCCGGACTCGTCGGCGAGGACGAGGGTGGCCTCAGCCGTGGCGACGAGGTGCCCGTCGACGAACATGCCCTGACCGTAGGTGTACGAGGACCGTCCGATCGCGCGGATACCGGTGCCGATCCGGACGGTCGCGCCGACCTTGCCGAACGCCGTCTGCCGTTCAACATGCTGGCCGACAAACAGGATCTGGTACGGGTTGAACCCGCCGTCAGCCGTGAGCTTGTCGAAGCGCGAGAAGCGCAGACCAACCCGGGGATGCTCGAACAGACGCGACAACGCCACCGTGCTTGTCGTGCCGTCCGGTGCGAGGTCGCCGAACCGTTGCACCACCTGCTGGTGGTCAGGGAAGTCGTCCTCGGCCAGGAGCGCGGCGTTGGACTGTTCGTCGATGGTCAACGGTTGTTCCTTTGAGGATGGTCACCAGGTTATGGGCAGGGATCGCAGACCGTAGATCAGTGCACGGTGCTTGAAGGCGGCTCTGGCGGCGGGGTCGGCGAGGCGCGACCCGGGGAACCGCTGCAGCACGGCCCGGACATCGTCGTAGCGGCTGAAGAGGGTGGCCTCGTGCCCCAGCGGCGACCGCACCCGGTAGACCTCGCCGGAGCCAAGCCGGCTCCGCACGCCCGGGGCCGATGTCGAACCCGGTCCGCAGGGTGACCAGCTCGTGCAGGTGTGTCATGGGCTCATTGAACCTCATGCACGCACTGCGCGCAACACTGCGTTCAACGCTGCCTTCGTCATTTGGTGAAGCACCCACTCCGCTCGACTAAGCTGTCGCCATGCGTCAGCGGTGGAGTAGGCAGACCATCTTGGACACTGCCGTGGAGCTGATTTCCGGCTCCGAGAAGGACGAGTTGTTCAGCATGCGCAAGCTGGCCGCCGAGCTGGGTACCGACTCCTCCAGCCTGTACCGCCACTTCCGCAACCGCACCGAGCTGATGCTCGCGATCGTGGACCATGTGCTGGTCCAGGCCATGCACGGCTACCAGCGGCAGG
>NZ_JBSHAQ010000110.1:0-11937 GCF_053611585.1 Streptomyces sp. NPDC054794
ATCCGGATGGTTCGGGCGCCCGAACGCTGCGGTTCCTGGACAGCCACAGGCGGCTCGTTGCCCTGTGGCGCGAGGACACCACGATCAGTTCGCGCCCCTCTATGACGTCCGTGTGCAGGAAGGCGCTCGGACGCGAGTCCGCCTCTGACGGCACTTTCACATGCTTCTCATAACCGAGGTGATCGGTGATCTCGCCTTTCAGGGCAGATTCCAGGACCCGCTTGGTCAGCTGCTGCAGCAGCCCACCCTGCCCGGTCAGCTGCAGCCCCTCCGACCGGGCACGCTCCACCAGCATCGCGACCACGGGCGCCTCCTTCCACACCGTCAGCAAACGGCTGATAACCGAAGGGGGAGCAACGGAGGTCCGTGGCCTGATCCTCGCCCGCATTCCCTTCGGCACCATCTAGCCCCGGACTTCGCGGGTCACCGTTTCAGGTCTTCTGACTGGGGCCGGCCGGCTAGGGGGCTGCCTCGCGGAAGAGGGCCAGGAGGGCGTGCGCCTGTGGGGCACCCGCGTCGAAGAACTGCGTGGCCAGTGCGGGTGGCACGGCGGTTCCATGCATGCGGACTTCATGGCAGCTGAAGCAGAACGCCGCCTCGAACAGCGCCAGGTCGAGAGTGTCCGCGTACGCCCGGACGCTCCAGCCCGGCGAGAAGCCGCAGCGGTGCTGCTCGCTGCCGGGCAAGCTCTCGATCAAGGCCAGGACGTCGGCTGCCTCGCTCCCGATCCAGTGGGCGCCCGCCCTGCCGGGATACGGGGCGCCCCGCTTTGTCGGGAGTTCGGAGATCCTTATGACCTCCAGCAACACAGTGGTGGCCACGGCTTCGTCGGGGAGCTGCATGTGCGTAGTCTGCCCGCACCCAGCACCGGGGCGGTGCACCTGCCCCCAGGTGGCCGACTCTCGCACTCACAGGCCGGCTGAAGCGCTCAGCCACAGATCTGTGGCCAGCGGGTTTGTCCGATGTCGGTGTCGAGTAGGTCGAGGAGGTGGAGTTGGACGCCGCGGGTGATCTGGACGGTGGGCGGGTCGGTGATGTTGCCGATCCGCAGGGTGAGTTCGCCGAGGTGGTAGAAGATCATGCGGCCGGTGGGACGGACGCGGCGGTTGTCGGGGTAGAGGCCGCTCATGCTCTGCTCGGGGCCGAGCGCCCGTCTGACCTGGCGTTCGATCAGGCAGAACACCAGCAGGGCCAGTCAGATGACCTGGATCAGGGCGGCAACGCGCCGGTTTTGCTGGACGAAGACCGGCGCGACCGCGAGGGGCCCTTTGAAGTCGTGGTACCTGCGCTCGACCGTGCCCTGGCCCTTGTAGTGGATCAGGGCCTGCTCGGCGTCCGCCCGGTCGTCGGGCAGGGACGTCAGCAGTGCGTACCAGCCGTCGACGGCGGCTTCGGCCTTCAGCACGCCGATGTCGAAGTGCCAGGCCAGGACCGGGGTGCCGTCCTCGTTGTCGGTGACGGTCCAGCGCAGGCAGGAGGTGACGCGGCGCTTGGCGGCGATGACACCGATCCGGGCGACGATCTTCTCCCTGGTCTTGTAGTGGCGTCCGCCGGCCGCGGCGGTGAGCTTGTTCAGGTCCTCTGCGGCCTTGGCCAGGCGCTTGTCCCGGGCGGCTTGCCGGCCGGCAGCGTTCGCCGTGGAGTGGACCAGGATCCGCCGCACGGTGAGCGGCGGATCGCTGTTGCGGGGTCCGGTCAGGGTGTGGGTGTCCTCCAGCACGCGGTAGGTCTCGCGCAGCTCGGCGGGCTTGCCCGCCTCCCGGTCCGGTGTCCAGTCCACGACAGTGGCCTGCGCGAGGTCGAGGGCAGCATAGACCTCGTCCTTCACCTGCGCGGCCGGGGCCGGGGCGATGAACTGAACCCCGGCCGCCAGCAGGGCCCGGATGTTGGAGTAGGACACCAGCTTGGAGTCGGCGACCATCAGGAAGTCACGCTCACCGGCCATGGCCCGCAGGTCCTTCATCGCGCCGACGACCTGGCTGACCTCGGCCGCACCACCGCCGAAGACCCGGGCATGGAGCGGGATGCCGCCGTCGGCCGACACCGCGAGCCCGGCCTGGACCTGCTTCAGATCGAAGCGCCGGTCCTTGGGATGCCCGTAGCCGATGACGGGGAAGTCCTCGTCCTGGCCCTCGACCGGGAAGTCCCCGTGCACGGACATGCTGGTCATGTCCCAGTGCAGGCGGGCCACATCGATCCCGAACTCACCGATCGCCCGCGCCCCGACCGTGCCCGCGATGTGCTCCAGGTGCGGTGGGGTTCTTGCCCAGCCGGACCGGTCGGCCGTAGCGGAGCCCCCAGTCCTCATCGACCAGCCCGTCGAGCAGGTGAGGGGACGTGCTGGCGACTTCTTCGAGTGCAGCACGGACCGCTTCGGTGATCAGCTCCAGGCGGGTCAGGGCACGCACCGCGGCCAGGACATGGGTGGAGTCGGTGCGCTGAGTGGTGCGTTCGCGCACCAGGCCGGCCTCCTTGAGACGGGCCAGCGCGAGGTCGAGGAGCCGGTTGGCACGGCCGTCTTCGGCGAGCCGGTCGCGGAAGTCGGCCAGCACGCTGTGGTGGAAACCGGGATCGTCCAGCTCCATGGCCATGGCTTACTTGAAGTCGATGCGGCAGCGGACCGCCTCGGCGGCCTGCCGGTCCGACAGGCCGAGCAGGAACTGCAGCACACAGACGGTGGCCAGCTGAGCAGGCGAGAGACCCGGACGCCCGTCCCGCGGGTACCAGTCGGTGAAATCCTCGTCGCACCACAGCCCACCGAGGCGGTCCCGTACCCATATCGCCGTCGTGCCACCCGGGTTGCTCGCCCGCGCGACCTGCGCTGTCAGAGGCGGAACATGCTCACCGGAACGGGGGCGGAGGGACAACGGGCACCTCGACAGCTGCATCGATCGGCAGGACCACCCGAGCATGCCCGTTGATCATGCTGTCGCACCGGGAAACTCCAAGATCCCCGACAGAGTCAAGCTACAGCCACGCGTGCGGGCCAGTTCCGGGGCCCACCGTGGACCTCCGCCCGCCGGTCGGCCAGCACCCCGCGGCGCGCCACCCTGCTGCGCCCACAGGGCCTCCAGGCGGGCCACCTCTCCCGCCCTCCCGGCCCAAGGGCCGAGGAGCCGGCTCGGATCAGGCAGGACTCAACGGTGCTGGCCTATCGGCGGTTGTCGCCAATGAGTTCGAGGTAGCGGGCATAGTAGACGTCAGATTTTTCCCGATTCCGGATCAGGGTGCCCTCCTCCACCCGGTAGGTGCGGTCCGGATCACCCTTGAAGGAGAGCCACGGGGCACCCGGTCACCGCGCCCGTCAGCGTCATCGTGCCCGCGTACAACGAGAGCGCAGGCATCGAGGCCGCGGTCCGCTCGCTGCTCGCCTCCGATCACCCCGTCGAGATCATCCTGGTGGACGACGGCTCCACGGACGGCACGGCCGACCTCGTGGAGTCGTTACGCCTCCCGTACGTCCGCGTCATCCGCCAGGCGAATGCCGGCAAGCCCGCGGCCCTCAACACCGGGATTGCCGCCGCCTCGCACGACCTGCTCGTCATGGTCGACGGCGACACGGTCTTCGAGCCCGTCGCGGTCCGCATGCTGGTGCAGCCGTTCGCCGACCCGCGAGTCGGCGCCGTCTCCGGCAACGCCAAGGTCATCAACCGTCAAGGACTGCTGGGCCGCTGGCAGCATATCGAGTACGTCGTCGGCTTCAACCTCGACCGCCGGCTGTTCGATCTCGCCGAGTGCATGCCCACCGTCCCCGGAGCCGTCGGCGCGTTCCGGCGTGCCGCGCTGCTCCGGATCGGCGGCGTCAGCGACGCCACACTGGCCGAGGACACCGACCTGACCATGGCACTGTGCCGCGCCGGCTGGCGGGTGGTCTACGAGGAGGACGCGGTCGCCTGGACCGAGGCGCCGGCATCCCTGGGCGCCCTGTGGCGGCAGCGGTACCGCTGGTGCTACGGAACGCTGCAGGCGATGTGGAAGCACCGGGGTGCTCTCATCCAGTCAGGCGCGGCGGGGAAGTTGGGCCGGCGCGGCCTCGTCTACCTGCTGCTCTTCCAGGTCCTGCTCCCGCTCCTGGCACCGGTCGTCGACATCATCGCCATCTACGGGTTGTTCTTCCTCGATCCGTTGAGAATTCTCGGGCTGTGACTGGGATTCCAGGTCCTCCAGACCGCCTTGGGCCTCTACGCCTTCCGCCTCGACAACGAAAGCGCCCTTCCCCTGTGGAGTCTGCCGCTGCAGCAGTTCGTCTACCGGCAGCTGATGTACCTCGTGGTCATCCAGTCCGTGGTGACCGCGACCGCGGGATCGCGGCTGCGCTGGCAGCGCATGGGGCGCTACGGCAGTCTCTCGGTGCCCGTCCAGGCGCCGATACCGGAGCCCAGACCGGCGCAGGCACATGCCCCCGCCACCACGGGCCTGGCCGACACCCGGACCCACCAGGCCCGCTCCGCCGGATGTACGGCCGACGTCCCGTACGTCCATGGCGGACAGACACCAGGCCTGGGCCACAAAAACAGCGGAACGCCCTGAGACAGCCGACCCGGCTGGTGAACTCAGCCACCCGGGCTGCGCTGGGCAGGGCTTGGACGATCAGCAGCCCGCGACCGCTGCCGGCGAGCAACACGCCCTCTCACCACTCTACTGCTCGATTCCGCTTTTGCTGGGTATGGCTGCTGATATTGATCAGAAACGCAATTGGTTCTCGTCGAGGGTGTAGCGCACCTGCGGACCGTGGAAGTGGCAGCGGACGATGTGGGGCTGGCGCCAGGGGTGATGCGTTCTCAGGCTGTGAGTCGGAGCATGGCTGTCGCGTGCTGGGGACGTGACCGGTAGTGATCGGCTGCGGCGGCGATGTTGGTCCAGCCTGCTTGGCGCATGAGTCCGATGGCAAGGTCGCGCAGGGAGGCCATGGCGCGGGGTGCGGTGCCGGTGCGTACTCGCGAGGCGTCCTCGCCGAACGTCACGTCTCTGACGTGGTGCAGGGCCTCAACCGACCAGTGATTATCGACGAGTTCGGCGAGTTGTGCCGGGCCTGCCTGTTCGGGCGGGAGGCTGGTGACCGCGTGGACGGTCTTCGTCTCGACCTTGCCGGTTTTGCGGTTGGTGCGGACGGGTAGGCATCGAGGGGCTTGCTGGTCCTCCTTGGTGTGGCCGGACACGAAGTCGAGCAGATCACCACGGCCACCGCCATCGCCGAAGCCGGCGGGCCGCGCCTGTCGCTGCCCGCACAGCGGGTGACGGTCCGGTCCCAGCGGGCGGTTTCGACGTTGGAGAACGGGGACGCGCGCATCTTGACGTACGCGATGCTGACGAACCCGCGCCCGGCAGCAGTGGAGAGGGACCCCTTCTTCCACCGGTGAGTCGCCGGACGAGCGCGGAGTTGAGGCCAGCCAGACGTCGTTGTCCGTCCCGAGCGCGGTGCGGACTTCGTCCGGCGCAAGGTCCTGCTCAGGTTCGAGGTCGTCCAGCGCAAAGTCGTCGGCGTGTCCGGGGATGCCTTCGAAGGGCACCTGGCGCGGGCTTTCCCGAAGGGAAGCGGCCAGCCGTACAAGCTGCTCGGGACGGTCGTGCGCCTGCTGCGTGCCGTCCACGAGTCCGCCCGCGGGCTCAAGATCGCCGGGGGCCCCGCCGGAGGCGACTCCAGGCACCCCCAGACCGCGACCGGGCAGCCTGCCCCCTTCTTCCGCGCCCAGGGGGAGCCGTAGTAGTCGCTAGCGCCGGGCGGCCGGGCGCGGCCTGCCGGCCCTGCCGCTGGAGGCGGTTTCACGGCGACCAGGCGCTGAGGGTCGAGCACGACCGGCGCGGCCAGGGCCCCGTCCAGGGCTTCGCGCAGGCCGCCCTCCACCGCCTGCTCGTGCACCTCACGGTGGGGTGCTCACCGGGCGGCCGGTGCCCTCCGGGCTGGTGCGGATGGCCGTGTCGTCGGCGAATCCCGAGAAGTGGCCTGGCATATCGCTCACCAGCCCTTCGGCGTACCACGCCGTCGGCAGTGAGCGGCAGCGAGTGCACAGGTGGCCGCGTACGTCGTGCCCGAGCGGACGTTCTCCAGCCGCCCCCACCCACCGGTCTCGGGGTCCTGGCCGGCTTCGGCCATCCGCCCACCGCGCAGAATCGGGTCCCGGATCGCGCGGACGTCGGCGAGCGCGAACTCGACGAACAGCCGCACGGCCCGGATCGCTTCGCGGAAGGCATACTTGCCGCCCATGGTCCCGTCGTCACCCCCGATCTGGCTCAACTCCTGGGTGAGCGGGTACCCGGGCGGCCTGCTCCGCCTCGCCGGCGTGTCGAAACTCCAGGGAACCCCTGCTGGATCAGGTCCCTCCTCGGTAAGGCCGAGCCGGCAGATGCGAGAGGTCGTAGCGGATATCCTTCCCGTCGAACTGGAGCGAGAAGGCGACCGGCCCGATGCTGGGCACCGGGTCCAGAGGAGCGGGGATGTCGCTCGCTGCTGGAAACCGAACGCGCCGCGTCTTCATGCTGCCGCCGCCTCCGAAGCGACCGCCTCCAGGGCCGCGACCTGGGTGTCCCACTCCGCGAGCGCGGACAGGACGATCTCCTGGAACTCATCCAGAAGGTCCAGGTAGATGTAGACCGTCGACTCGTGCGCATGCCCGAGAAGCAGCTGCAGCTTGCGCATGGGGCTGCCGAACAGCAGCCGCTCCAGCTCCGCCCTGGTAAATCGCCGGTCCTCCCGCTGCCCCAGCGCGCGGATGGTCTGCCGCAGCATCAGACCAAGCATCTGAACTGCAAAAACATGACGGAGAGTATGGGGCGAGACCTCGATGTCGATCCCGAAGGAAGCACAGCGCTCGTTGGCCCGGCGGAAGGCCGACTGCCACGTGGAGGGCTTGAGCGGAAACCCGTCCTCGCCCAGCCACAGCGCCAACGGCTCCCGCGGCAGGCCGGCGGCATCCACGCGGAACAGGTTCCGCCGCACGCCGACGCCGATCTTCGAGTACGCCCAGGCGCAAAAAGAGCCCACCACCGTCAAGGCGTGACGCCCCGCGCGACCCACCGCAATGAACTCCTCCAGCCCAACGTACCGCCCACGGGCCCGCGCCTGCTCCGCCACGGCCGAACGCTCGATCGACAGGTAGTGGTGCCACGCCCGCAGCGTCCGCCGATTCGCGAACATCCTGCGCGCCTTTTCCGTTTGGCCACCTGAGCCGCGAGGTAGATGTCTCCCCAGCCTCCTGCCACGGGAGGAAGCTCGGTCGTCAGCAGACTCGCCCCCTCGCCCAGGCGCATGCCGGTGTAGACGAGCGAGTCGGCGAACAGCGCGTTGCGCTCACCGTGCCGGCCACGCCACTTCGGGTCCGGCCTGCCGTCCGGCAGCTCTCCCCGCAGCCCGACATTGCGCCACAGCAGGTAGTCAACGAACTGCACGATGTGCAGGGGCTCTTGGTCGTCGTCCACCTCGTACTCGGCGTTGACCCGGACGCGCTTCGGTCCCTGCGGCGTCATCACCGTCTTGTCGATGTACCGGAACGGCTCGCGATCCAGCAGCCCCTCGTAGATGGACCACTCCACCCACTTGTCGAGAGCCGCGATGGACCGGCGCCACGTGGCCGCGCTGATCGAGTTCTCGTCGTCCATGCGCATCCGGACAACCTTGTAGGCGCGCAGATCAGCGCTGTCCGTCTCCCATATCGACTTCCCTCCCCGGGATTCGTGCAGGAACCGGCAGTACAGCATGATGTCGCGCATGTAGCCCTCGTGCCCGTTGTCCGACCGCACGCCCCAGCTGTCGAGTTCGCGCCCGAACCGGTTCAACTGGACGTCGTACGAACCGTCGGGGCCGAGGATGAAGCACTTGCCGTCGTATGCCCCCGCCCGTTCCAGCACGGCCGACGCGTCGAAGGGCCACGGACCAGCTGCCCGAGCCTGCGCAGTCCGATGCAAGAGGACCACGGCCTCCGGCGCCGACTCCCCGAAGGGGGCGACGACTCCCTGTCGAGCGGTAGCAGTTGACCTGCTGGGACTGGTGCGCTTCATCGGACCCCCTGAGACAGCAGCTACGCGATAACTGCGTGCTACGTGAGACAGAACGAAGCGCCAACATAAAAGCCGATCTCGCCGTGGACTCCGGCCAGGCCCTTCTGGACCTTGGCGACATCGGCCGTGCCCACCTGCTCATCGCCGAAGGCGAGGGCCTGCTGCCCCCGGCCCGGGACAAGACCCGCGGGGTGTTTCTCGCCTACCGTGCCGCGAGCTACCTCGATCTGAAGGAACCCGAGCCCGCCGCGGCCGCCGCCACCGAATCCCTGTTTCTGGCACGTCGCATCGGAGCACCCCGGTGCGTGCAGCTTGTCGACGACCTTCTCCCCCGCTTCCAGCACCACCAGGACGCCCAGGGCGTTCCGGAACTCCTCCAGCTCGCTGCCGCATAGCAGGAAGGGGCGGATCCGATGACCACCGATGCTGGGCTCCCCTCGGTCAGAGAGTCCCTCCAGCTCGCGCTCCTGGCGGAAGGCGAGGGCAGCCCGCTGGTCGACGAACTCGCCGAAGCCGCCGCCGACCACTACCACCTGAACTACCAGCAAGCACCCTGTCCCAGTGCTGTTCAGGGAGGTCCGCGCGGCCCGCACCCTGCTGGCCAGGCTGCTTTCTCCCGGCACGTCCATTCCCTGACCCTTGTCGTCCTGGTCTGCGTCGTCCCCGCGCGTGCAGGGGTAGCTCGCCGGAGATGCCCCCCGGGCCGCGCCTTCTGGCGTCGTCCCGGTGCGTGCGGGGGTAGCTGCAGGGTGATTTCATCCACGCTGCCCATGGACAGGTCGTCCCCGCGAGCTCGACGGCCGTGAGGGTTGGCTTTGCCGACGAGTTCCAGGTTCTGGCACAGATCTTGGGGAGCGGTCGCGGAGCGTGACCGCAGTGTTCGATTGCGATATGCCGAACGTGTGTGAGACCGCGTACGCCGTGCCGCCGAACAGCAGGCATTGACGCTCCATCAGGCGTCCGTAGATCTCGGCCGTATGCGGCTGTGGCCGGTGACGGTGCTGGTCATGCAGGTCGACGTATCGTTCTGGGAATCGCTGGTGTTCGACGGGATCGACGACCTGGCTGTCGAGGCGGTGACGGCCATTTTCGGCACGGTCGACGTGGTGGCAAGAGGCCGGGCGGCCGGGGCACCGTGCCCGGACTGCAGTGGCTTCTCCGACCGGGTACACGACTCCTACCAGCGCAGACTCAGAGATCTCCCGCTCGGCGAGTTCCGTGTCGTGATCTTGTTGACGGTCCGGCGGTTCATCTGCGGCTCGGCGGACTGCCCGCGCCGTACGTTCGCCGAGCCGTTCGCGCAGTTGACCACTCCGCACGCACGCTTCACCAGCCGCCTCAACCGCGCCCTGGAGCACATCGGGCTGGCCCTCGCCGGACGGGCCGGTTCCCGGCTCGCTGTCCAACTCGGCTTTGACGCAGGGAGGATGACCTAGCAGCGCCGGGTCATGGCGCTGCCGGATCCGCCGTCCAGCACGCCGCGCGTGCTGGGTGTGGACGATTTCGCCACCCGGCGCGGACAGTCGTACGCCACTGTGATCACGGACGGCGAACGCCATCGTCCGATCGACGTCCTGCCCGGACGTGAAACGGGACCACTCGCCAGGTCGGCCTGCAGCGAGGTCCGGCTGACGGCTGCGATCCGCCCCTCCTGGGGAGGGGCGGGTGAGTCCGGCCGTCACGGCACGCCGGATCACCGTCCACTACTGAAGTGTTTCGGGCGGGAGGGCGGCTTCTTGTCGTGTTTGATCAATGCAGGGCCGCAATCGCGCGTAGGACGAGTGCCCGGGCGTCGGCACCGTAGACGGCCATGCTGCGCAGCTGCTCGAATGCCTTCAAGTACAGCGCGATCTCAGTGGGCTGCGTAACCTGTCGTGTCTCGGTTGATGCTTGACGTTGTGGCTTCACCTGATGCTTGACACCGCTTGCCTGGGTTTGGCTGTGCGCGTCGTATCCGCGTGCAGGGAGGGCCGGGGCCGTGCTGGTGGGGCTGAGCACGGTCGAGCAGCGGTATCACGCGGTGATGGATGTAGCGGTGGGGCGTTGGCTGGGTGTGTTCGAAAGCTGCGTGACAAGTCACTAGGCATGAGTGGGAACGAGCTCTGAGAGGAAGCCCGGGCCCCGCGGCGGCTCACCAGCGCGTGCGGAACGGGCTTTACAGGATGGACCGCTTGTGAGAGGGCACACGAGGTCCGGAGGTGGCACTCCTGCCCCTGGGGTTCGAGGATGCTCGTATGAAGGTGCCGATCGGTCGTCCCAGTCTGCGGCCCTACCTGTCTTACCAGCAGCGCACTGCAGCGCACCGTGAGGGGCTGAGTGCTCATTTCTTGGGCACGAGTTCAGTGCTGCTGTCGGACGGGCAGACATCGGTGCTCAGCGACGGGTTCGTCACCCGCCCGGGGCTGCTGCGAGTAGGCATGGGCAAGATCGCCCCGAACCGAGCGCTGGTCCGTGCCGCCATCGAGCGCCTGCGGGTGGACACCCTGGCCGCCGTGGTGTGCGCGCATTCCCACTACGACCACGCCCTCGACGCACCGGTGTGGGCGCTGGAGACCGGCGCCGAGCTGGTCGGGTCGGAGTCCACCGCCAACATCGGGCGCGGCCTCGGGGTCCCCGAGTCGTCCTTGCGGGTGGTCGACGTCGGCGATACCGCGACCTACGGCAGCTTCACGCTTACCTTCCTGGACTCCGTGCACAGCCCGGGCGACCACTACCCCGGTACCGTCGATCAGCCCTTGATCCCGCCGGCCCGCGCCGGTGCCTGGAAGACCGGCACCGCCTACTCCGTGCTCATCACCCACCCCAACGGCCGTGTACTGCTGCAAGCCAGCGCCAACTACCGGCCCGGCGCGCTGCGCGGTCACCACGCCGACGTCGTCTACCTAGGCGTCGGCACGCTGGGCAAACAGCCCGCCGAGTTCCTGCACACCTACTGGGACGAGGTCGTGGCCGCGACCGGGGCCAAGCGGGTCATCCTGGTGCACTGGGACGACTTCTTCCTCGGCCTCGACCGGCCACTACGCCCCATGCCCTACCTGCTCGACGACCTCGACACCACCATGAGCCGACTGCTGCCCCTAGCCCGCCGTGACGGAGTCGATGTTGTCCTGCCCGTCTCCTGGCGAACCAGCGCTCCCCTCGCCGGTCTTGCCTGAACTCGGCCGCATATCCCCTGGAATCGGGCGCGCATGGTGGTCGGTGAAGAGGGCTTCCAGTGCTGCCCTGCGGCGGCGGTAGGTCCACCTGGTTGTGTCGGTGCCGGACAGCCGGCGCAGGTCGAAGGCCACGAAGTGCGCTGGCCACGGCTCGGCGAGGCGGAGCGCGCCGGCGCCGCGGCGCTGCAAGCGGCCCTGCAACCGCTCGAACGCCAGGCGGCTCGCGGCATCCCAGACGACCAGCTCCCCGTCCAGGGCGGTCGCATCGGGCAGCTGCGCGGCACCGGAGCGCAGCTCCGGGAACGCCGGTTCGAGGGCGGTGCCCCTGCGGGAGCGCAGCACCAGGCGGTGAGCGTCCCAGGACAGCAGTGCACGCCAGCCGTCCCACTTCGGCTCCGCCGCCCAGCCCGGTGGCAGGACCGGGTCGGACACGGAGGCGGCGAGCATCGGCTCCGGCAGCGTCCAGGTCATGGACGATGCCTTCCACAACTTGCTGGACGGTTCTACCCGATCGGTCGGCGAGACGATCGGCGAGCGTGGCATAGCTGGCAAGAACAGCAGGCAACGAACGGTGCCCTTGCCGGATACCTCAGCCAGGCACCGCGTCGCGTCCCCCTACGGGCTGGCGATCAGGGACGTGCTGCACCTGTGGACGTGCCGCAACTCCCCCGCCCGGCACGACAGCGGCGGCAGCGGCAGCGGCAGCGGCAGCGGCAGCGGCAGCGGCAGCGGCAGCGGCAGCGGCAGCGGCAGCGGCAGCGGCAGCGGCAGCGGCAGCGGCAGCGGC
>NZ_JBSHAQ010000111.1:0-11223 GCF_053611585.1 Streptomyces sp. NPDC054794
CACAGACCCACCCGCCGAGCTCCAGGCCCTGATCGACGCGGTCACCACCGGACACGGAATTGACCTCTATCGCCGGATTTAACGAACTACCGGTAACAGTCGGGAGGAGTCGCAGGGGGTATGACTCCTTGTGCCCGACAGCAGGGGCCGCGGGACCTTAGCAGCTGAAATTCTGCCTCGGCTTCAAGGTCGACATACTGCTATCCGGAAGCGGCTACTCCCGGTCTTTCCTCTGGTCGCGAGTAGTTTAATGAGATTCGATAGCTATGCAAGATCGCCCTGCCGTCAAGCGGCCGATGGGGATGGGCGCTGACGGCAGAGAGGGTTTGGGGGGATGGCGTGCCCGATGCCCATCAGGCGGTCGCGGCTGAGGACGATGCCGGCGATGGTCATCGACAGGCAGGAGAAGAAGGCGGAGGCGAGGATCACGGCCGCCGCGACGCCGAGCAGCTTGACCGGGTTCCAGGTGAGGGCCACGCCGAGCAGGGCGGCGATCAGGACCACGACGACCGCCTGGATCAGCGCCTTCACCCCGGCCGCGAAGGCCTTGCCGGTGATCAGCGCCGAGCGCGGGGTGGGCGTGACGAGGAGCTTGTTCAGGATGCCGGCGTCCCGCTCCCAGATGATCTGGATGCCGTAGAAGATGGCGATGAACATCGCGGACTGGGCGATGATGCCGGGCGCCAGGTAGTCGATGTAGGGGATGCCGCGGGTCGGGATCGCCTTGATCCGGGTGAAGGTCTGGCCGAAGATCAGCAGCCACAGGGCGGGCTGCACCGCCCGGGTGTAGAGCTCGGTGCGGTCGTGCCGCAGCTTCTGCAGTTCCACCGCGCACATCGCGACGACCCGGGCGGGCAGCAGCCGCCAGCCCGCGCGGGGCATGGGCGGCCGTACGAGGAGGTCCGTGCCGTCCTTGGGGGCCGGGTCAGCCGACGCGGTGGGCGGTGCGACGGGTGCTTCGGACATCGCGGAAATCTCCTGACTTCTCGTCGAGACCGCTGCCGGCGACGTCGCGGAAGACGTCCTCCAGCGTGGGCGGCGCGTCCGTGGCCGGGGCGCCCTCGGCGCGGCGGCGGGCGCCGAGGCCCTGCCGCAGTTCCCCGGGGGTGCCGAGGGCGCGGATGCGGCCGCGGTGCATCAGGCCGACGCGGTCGCAGTACTGGTCGGCCTCGTCCATGTAGTGGGTGGTGACCAGGACCGTCATGCCGGTGACCGCGCGGACGGCCTTGATGTGCTCCCAGACGCCCGTCCGGGCTATCGGGTCGAGGCCGATGGTCGGCTCGTCGAGGATCAGCAGGCGGGGCGCGCTGACCAGGGCCTGGGCCAGTTCCAGCCGGCGGACCATACCGCCGGAGTAGGTGCCCGCGAGCCGGTCGGCGGCGTCGGCGAGGCCGACGGCGGCCAGCGCCTGGGCGACGCGGGCGGCGCGCTCGCGGCGGGGGACGTCGAAGACGCGGGCGAAGAGAGCGACGTTCTCCCGTCCGGTCAGTCCGCTGTCGGCGGACAGCTGCTGCGGGACGTACCCGAGCAGGCGGCGCACGGCCATGCGGTCCCCGGCGGCGTCGTGGCCGAAGACGCGGACCATGCCCGCGGGGATGGGCAGGAGCGTGGTGATGCAGCGGATGGCGGTGGTCTTGCCGGCCCCGTTGGGCCCGAGCAGCCCGAAGACCTCCCCCTGCCGCACGGACAGGTCGAGACCGTCCACGGCCCGGGTCTGCCCGAAGGCGTAGGCGAGCCCGGTGCAGGAGACGGCGTCCGCCGGGCCCGCGGCGTCGGTCGTCGGGGCCGGGCCCGTGGTGTCGCTCGTCATGGTTCCTCGGCCTCCTCGTGCAGGGTGACGGCCAGCTTGCGCAGGGCCGGCAGGGCGGCATGCAGGGCCTCTCGCTCGGCCTCGTCGAGCAGGGACACGTGCCGGGCGACGAGGGCCGCCCGGCGCCGCTGCCAGTCGCCCAGCCGGGCGCGTGCCGCGTCGGTGAGCTCCAGTCGGGCGGCGCGCCGGTCGGCCGGGTCGGTCTCCCGGACCAGGTAGCCGGCCTTGGCCAGCCGGTTGACCAGGGTCGACACGGAGTTGCCCGCCAGGTACAGCTCCTTGGCGGCGTCCGAGACGCCGATGCCGGGCCGGGCCTCGACCAGGCGCAGCAGTTCCACCTCGGCGCCGCGCAGCCGGGGCGCGGTCAGCCCGCCGCGCAGCCGGCGGCGGATCACCCGCTGGATGCCGACGAGGGTGTCGGCCAGCTGCTGGGGCAGGGCCTCCCGCTCCCGTGGGTCCACACTGGAAAATTACCTCTGCTTGAGAGGTAATTCATCCCAAGAGGACACCAAAAGGCGGTCAAAAGGGCCGTCATCGCTGGTGTCTCGTCACTATTTCGGGTGATTTGTTTTGATACGTTCGACGCAGGGAAGGTGAAGACAAGTGCTTCGGACAGGAGGCACGTCCGTGGGAGCCGGTCCGCCGGGCGCCCCGGGTGCCTTTCCGTACGGTCCCAGCGCGCGCCTCCCATGGTGTCTGTCCATCCAGCACCTGCTGAGGGAGGTGGCCACCCACGATGGGTACCACCACCAGAACGAAGCCCCACCCGCATGACGACGCCCCCGACACGGCCGAGGCGTTCGAGCGTCTGGCCGAACTGCCGGCCGGTCCGGAGCGCGACGCGTTGCGGGACGAGGTGGTCCGGCTCTGGCTGCCGATGGCCGAGCGGATCGCCGTACGGTTCCGCGGCCGCGGCGAGGCCCTTGAGGACCTCTACCAGGTGGCCGCCCTGGGACTGGTCAAAGCCGTCGACCATTACGATCCGACGCGCGGCCGCGCCTTCGAGGCGTACGCGGTGCCGACCGTCACCGGCGAGATCAAACGCCACTTCCGTGACCACATGTGGTCCCTGCACGTGCCGCGCCGGGTCCAGGACCTGCGCAACCGGGTCCGCTCGGCCGCCAAGGAGCTGGCCCAGACGACTTCGGGCCGCGCGCCCAGCGTCGCCGAGATCGCCGAGCGCGCGCAGCTGACCGAGGAGGAGACACGGACCGGCCTGGAGGCCCTGGAGTGCTTCACCACGCTGTCCCTGGACGCGGAGATGCCCAACACGGACGGTTACGCCCTGGGCGAGGCGCTCGGCGGGCCCGACGCGGGCTACGACCTCGTCGTCGACCGGGAGGCGGTCAAGCCCTGTCTGCAGGCGCTGCCGGAGCGTGAACGCACCATCCTCTACCTGCGGTTCTTCCGTGGCATGACACAGAGCCGGATCGCCCAGCAGCTCGGCATCTCGCAGATGCACGTGTCCCGGCTGCTCAGCGGCTGCTTCGACCGGCTGCGCGAGGAGCTGCTCACCGAGACGAGCTGAGCCTCACCCCTGCTCGGCCCCTGCTCGGCCTCGACCCCCGCCGGGCGTCACTCCTGCGGCGCCCCCGGGACCTGCGTCGGCCCGTGCCGGTCGAGGACCCCCTCGAGCTCGGCCCGGATGTCCCGGGGCATGTCCCCCGTGCGCCCCCAGATGAGGATCAGTTCCGCGACGTTGCGCAGCTTGACGTTCGTGTGCTGGGAGACCTCCTTGAGGACCCACCAGCCCTGGTCGGGCGTCACTCGGCCCAACGCGACCATCATCCCGATCGCCTGGTCCACGACGGCGTGGGAGACGACCGCCTCCTTCAGCTGGTCGACTTCTTCCTCCAACTCGAAGATGCGCTCCGTCTCGCTGTTGCGCTCCGTCTCGCTGTCGCCCATTCATCCATCGTGTCACTCGTCCGGCCGAGTGCCACCGGGGTACTCGGCAGGCGCTCGGAGCGTTTGCGGTTGGACACTGGTGACAGACCGGTGGCCACCGGCATCGGACACAGGACGCACTGACATGAATCACGACACCCCTGCCCGCAGTGGCGCGAAGAAGCGAGACGTCGTCTCCACCCACTCCGTCTTCGGCGCCCCCTGCTGGGTGAGCCTGACCAGCCGTGACCTACAGGCCACGGAGGACTTCTACGGGGCCGTACTGGGCTGGCGATGGCGCAACGCCAAGCTCGGTGATCACTTCCGGATCGCACTGGCGGGGGGTGTACCGGTCGCCGGGATCGCCGCGGTCGCCGCCATGTGGCAGATGGCGGTGGCGTGGACGCCGTACTTCGCCGTGCCGAACGCCGACGAGGCCGTGGCCCGCGCCCGGGAGCGCGGCGGCACGGCGGCGGTCGGTCCGCTGTCCTTCCCGCCGGGGCGGGCGGCGCTGCTCGCCGACCGGGACGGAGCCACGTTCGGGATCTGGGAGGGGGAACTCATCTCCAACTGGGAGGCCTGGCGGCAGGCGGCTCCCACCTTCATAAGGCTGCACACCCGCAACGCCTTCGACGCGGCCCTCTTCTACGGCGAGATCCTCGACTGGGCCTCGGAGCGGACCGGCTGCTGCCAGGTCGAGTACGAGGGCGGCGAGGTGGTGCTGCGCAGCCAGGGCGACGTCGTGGCCCGCATCGACTCGGGCGCGGTCGAGGCGGCCCCCGACCCGGAGGTCCGGCCGCACTGGCAGGTGCACTTCGCCGTGGACGACATCGCCTCCTGCGCGCGCGCCGCGGAGAAGCACGGAGGCAGCGTCCTCAGGGAGGCCGAGGCGGAGGCCGTACTGCGCGACCCCGACGGCGCACAGTTCACGGTGACGTCGCGCCGCGAACGCTGACCTCCTACGCGTCGCCGGTACGAAACGCCCCGTCACCGGCCCGGGAGGACCGGCCGCCGCCGCGGGACGACCGGTCTCCGGTGCGGGAGGGGCGGCCGCCGGCGCGGGAGGGCCGGTCGTCGCCGCGGGACGGCCGGTCTCCGGCACCGGGTTTCCGGTCCCCGGCGCGGGACCGCCGTTCGGTGCCGCGGGACGGCCGGTCGCCGGTGCGGGACGGCCGGGAGAGCAGCACCAGGCTGCGTGCCTCGACGCTCAGCCGGGTGCCCGCCTTGCGCTCCCGTTCGTCCGGGAGCCCCTCGGGGTCCGCGGTGTCGATCAGGGTGGTCCAGCGGTCGCCGTAGGAGTCGTCCGGCAGGAGGAAGTCGACCGGCTCCCAGTAGCTGTTGAGCAGCAGCAGGAACGAGTCGTCGACCACGCGCCGCCCGTACGCGTCGCGTTCGGCGATGGCGTCGCCGTTGAGGAACACGCCGACCGAGTGCGCGTCGGGGCGCTGCCAGTCCCGGCGGGTCATCTCGCGCGCGTCGGGCAGCAGCCACACCAGGTCGGGCAGCGGCTGGCCGGCGTGGGTGGCGGTCTCCCCGGCGAAGAAGCGGCGGCGGCGCAGGACCGGGTGGGCGGCGCGCAGCCCGATGACGTACCGCGTGAAGTCGGTCAGGGCACGCTGGTCGCCGCACAGCCGCCAGTCGACCCAGGAGACCTCGTTGTCCTGGCAGTAGGCGTTGTTGTTGCCGCGCTGGGTGCGGCCCAGTTCGTCGCCGTGGCAGAGCATCGGGATGCCCTGCGACAGCAGCAGGGTGGCCATCAGGTTGCGCTGCTGGCGGGCGCGCAGTTCCAGCACGGCGGGGTCGTCCGTCTCGCCCTCGGCGCCGCAGTTCCAGGAGCGGTTGGCGCTCTCGCCGTCCTGGTTGTCCTCGCCGTTGGCCTCGTTGTGCTTGTCGTTGTACGAGACGAGGTCGCGCAGGGTGAAACCGTCGTGCGCGGTGACGAAGTTGACGCTGGCGCGCGGCCGGCGCCTGCTGTGCTGGTACAGGTCCGAGGAGCCGGTGAGCCGGGAGGCGAACTCGCCGAGCGAGCCCTGCTCCGCCCGCCAGAAGTCCCGTACCGCGTCCCGGTACCTGCCGTTCCACTCCGACCACAGGGGCGGGAAGTTGCCGACCTGGTAGCCGCCCTCCCCCACGTCCCAGGGTTCGGCGATGAGCTTGACGCGGCTGATCACCGGGTCCTGCTGGATCAGGTCGAAGAACGCCGACAGCCGGTCCACCTCGTGGAACTGCCGGGCCAGGGTGGCCGCGAGGTCGAAGCGGAAGCCGTCCACGTGCATCTCTGTCACCCAGTAGCGCAGCGAGTCCATGATCAGCTGGAGCACGTAGGGGTGCCGCATCAGCAGGCTGTTGCCGGTGCCGGTGGTGTCGTAGTAGTGCGCCCAGTCGCCGTCGACGAGGCGGTAGTAGGAGGCGTTGTCGATGCCGCGGAAGGACAGGGTGGGGCCGTGTTCGTTGCCCTCGGCGGTGTGGTTGTAGACCACGTCGAGGATGACTTCGAGGCCGGCCTCGTGCAGCGCCTTCACCATCGCCTTGAACTCGTTGACCTGCTCCCCGCGGGTGCCGAAGGCGGCGTAGGCGTTGTGCGGGGCGAAGAAGCCGATCGTGTTGTAGCCCCAGTAGTTGGCCAGGCCGCGGTCCTGGAGGATCCCGTCCTGGACGAACTGGTGGACCGGCATCAGCTCGACGGCGGTCACGCCCAGCGAGGTCAGGTGCTCGATCACCGCCGGGTGCGCGAGGGCGGCGTAGGTGCCGCGCAGCCGTTCGGGTACGTCCTGGTGGGTGCGGGTGAGGCCGCGGACGTGAGCCTCGTAGATGACCGTGTCCGCGTAGGGCCGCCGAGGCGGGCGGTCGTCGCCCCAGTCGAAGTACGGGTCGGTGACCACGCCGAGCATGGAGTGCCCGGCACTGTCGGCCGGGGAGGGGCCGCCCGGGGCGCGCTCGTACAGGGAGGCGTGGTTGTCGATCTGCCCGTCCACGGCCCGCGCGTACGGGTCGAGCAGCAGCTTCGCCGGGTTGCACCGGTGGCCGAGGCCCGGGTCCCAGGGGCCGTGCACCCGGTAGCCGTAGCGCCGGCCGGGTCCGATCCCGGGCACATAGCCGTGCCAGACGAAACCGTCGACCTCGGTCAGCGGGACGGGGGTCTCGGTGCCGGCGTCGTCGACCAGGACGAGGTCGACGCTCTCGGCGACCTCACTGAACAGCGCGAAGTTGGTGCCCTGCCCGTCGAAGACGGCGCCCAACGGGTAGGGGTGCCCGCTCCACACGGGCACCCCTTTCCGGTTCGGCGACGCCGTCACCGGGCCTCCTCCGGGGCGGGCTCTGTCGCGCCCGCCGAGGAGGCCCGTGCGGCGAGCGGCATGTCCCGGGGCACCTGGCGGACGTGGCGCAGGCTGGGCGCCGGGGCCGTCGGGACCAGCGGGACGCGCTGGCCGGCGCGGGCGCGCTGCGAGAACCAGATGATCTTGCTGCCGGTGTCCGAGGCGCAGCAGCCCCAGCCGTCGCTCATCGCGGCGATATGGGCCAGGCAGGTGCGCAGGTCCTGGTCGGGACGGAGGTCACGGTCATCGCCGCCGACGGCGGTGATGAGGTGCTGGCCGTTCCACCACATCTCGATCGAGGTGTACTTGTCCGTCGCGTGCTCGTCGATGGCCCGCAGCAGCAGTTCGGCGCCGCCGCAGACGGGAACCACGAGATTGTCGAGATCCCAGTGGCGCAGATGGGCGGCCAGGATGCGGCTCACCTGTCCCACCCGCTCGGGGCTGACTTCCACGTCCAGGTGGTAGTAGCAGGGCACTGCGGTCTTCATTGTCGCTTGCTCCTCACCGACGAAGCTCCCGCTCGTTGCTCGTCCCCGTGGGCGTGGGCCCCGATCACGGAGCGTTGAGCGCTGCTCGCTTCTGAGTCAGATCCACAGTGCGGGCACTACGCCATTCGTGCAACACGAGAGCGTCATGGGGTAGTTGAAGAACCAACAAGACGCTGAGTCGTCATCCGTGCACCATGAGTGAAATGCCTCGATCGCCGTAACGGTGTCGTGCCTCTTCGCGCGCGGACGCCACCCGCCCGTCGGGAAACGAGCCCGGTCGAGCCCGTCGGAAGGTGAACAGGGCCATGCTGCTACCCGCCAAGGCCGAAGTGGCCCGGCAGTTGCGGCGTTACCGGGCGTGGGAGCGCGCGATGCTCGCCGCGCCCTCCGACCGTGCCGTGCGCGCCACGTTCGAGGACTCGGGCTACACGCTCTGCGTGCTGATGGGCAAACGCTGTGCCCGGGAGGCCGCCGACGCCGCCGAACGCTATCTGCGCAGCACGTTGGGCACGTACCTGCGGGAGCAGAGCGCCCTCCCCCGCGGCAGCGGCGCGGTCCGGCGGGCTCCGCCGAAGGGCCGGCGCCCCAGGGCCGGGAGGCACTGACCTTCCGGCGACGTTCGGATTCCGAGCCGGGACCGGGGCCCGGCTTCGCGCACGGTGGAGGTGAGACCCATGAGTTCAGGTTCGACTCCGGTCGTCGGCCGCGTTCCGGTACGCGACGTACGGCCGGCCGTGGAGTGCGGCAGGCGTCCGGCGAAGGCGGTTGTCGGCGAGACGTTCCAGGTCACCGCCACCGTCTTCCGCGAAGGCCATGACGCCGTCGGCGCCAATGTGGTGCTGCGCGACCCGGAGGGCCGGCCGGGCCCGTGGACGCCGATGCGCGAACTCGCCCCCGGCAGCGACCGCTGGGGCGCCGAGGTCACACCGGACGCGACGGGCCGCTGGACGTACTGCGTGGAGGCCTGGAGCGACCCGGTGGCCACCTGGCGCCACACGGCCGGCGTCAAGATCCCGGCGGGCATCGACACCGGACTGGTCCTGGAGGAGGGCGCCGAACTCCACGCCCGGGCGGCCGCCGGAGTGCCGGAGGGCCCCGAGCGCGACGTCGTGCTGGAGGCCGCACGCGCCCTGGGCGACGACTCGATGGCCCTGCGGACCCGGCTCGCGGCGGCGTTCTCGCACGAGGTGGGCGAGGTGCTCGCGCGGTGTCCGTTGCGGGAGTTGGTGACCGCTTCGGAGCCGTTGCCGCTGCTGGTGGAGCGTGAACGTGCCCTGTACGGCGCCTGGTACGAGTTCTTCCCGCGCTCGGAGGGCACCGTCGAGCAGCCGCACGGCACCTTCCGCACTGCCGCCCGGCGGCTGGAGGCCATCGCGCGGATGGGCTTCGACGTCGTCTACCTGCCCCCGATCCATCCGATCGGCAGCACGTTCCGCAAGGGCCGCAACAACACCCTGCACGCGGGCCCCGACGACGTCGGCGTGCCCTGGGCCATCGGCTCCCCCGAGGGCGGCCACGACGCGGTCCATCCCGCCCTGGGCACGCTTCAGGACTTCGACCACTTCGTGGGCCGGGCCCGGGAGCTGGGCCTGGAGGTCGCCCTCGACTTCGCCCTGCAGTGCTCCCCCGACCACCCCTGGGTGCACAAACACCCCGAGTGGTTCCACCACCGCCCCGACGGCACCATCGCGTATGCCGAGAACCCGCCGAAGAAGTACCAGGACATCTACCCGATCGCGTTCGACGCGGACATGGACGGCCTGATCGCCGAGACGCTGCGGGTGCTGCGGCACTGGATGGACCACGGGGTGCGGATCTTCCGGGTCGACAACCCGCACACCAAACCCGTCGTGTTCTGGGAGCGGGTGATCGCCGAGATCGGCCGGACCGACCCGGACGTGATCTTCCTGGCGGAGGCGTTCACCCGGCCGGCGATGATGCACACGCTGGCCCAGATCGGCTTCCAGCAGTCGTACACGTACTTCACCTGGCGCAACACCAAACAGGAACTGACGGAGTACCTGAGCGAGCTGTCGGGCGAGGCGGCCTCGTACATGCGGCCCAACCTGTTCGCCAACACCCCGGACATCCTGCACGCCTACCTCCAGCACGGACACCGGCCCGCCTTCGAGGTCCGCGCCGTACTCGCGGCCACCCTCTCGCCGACCTGGGGCATCTACAGCGGCTACGAACTGTGCGAGAACACCCCCCTCAGGGAGGGCGGCGAGGAATACCTCGACTCCGAGAAGTACCAGCTCAAACCCCGCGACTGGGCCACCGCCGAGGCCGAGGGACGCAGCATCGCCCCCCTCATCACCCAGCTCAACACCGTCCGACGCCGGCATCCCGCGCTGCGGCACCTCAGGAACCTGCGCTTCCACCCGACCGACAACGACGCCGTACTCGCGTACAGCAAGCGCACGGGCGACGACACGGTCGTGGTGGTCGCCAACCTGGACCCCCACCACACCCAGGAGGCCACGGTCTCGTTGGACATGCCGCAACTCGGCCTCGACCGGCACGAAGGCATCTCGGCGCACGACGAGCTGACGGGTGAGACCTACCACTGGGGCAGGACCAACTACGTGCGCCTCGAACCGGGTCGGCGACCCGCGCACGTGCTCCACATCCAGCGATCGTCCGCCTCACCGCACACGGGAGGGTCAACAGCCTCATGACTGTCAACGAGCCCGTCCACGACACCTTCGAGGACACTCCGGCAAAGGACCGGGACCCGGAGTGGTTCAAACGCGCCGTGTTCTACGAGGTCCTGGTGCGCTCCTTCCAGGACAGCGACGGCGACGGAGTGGGCGATCTCTCGGGGCTGACCGCCAAGCTCGACTACCTGCAGTGGCTCGGCGTCGACTGCCTCTGGCTGCCGCCCTTCTTCAAGTCGCCGCTCAGGGACGGCGGTTACGACGTCTCTGACTACACCGCCGTGCTGCCGGAGTTCGGTGACCTGGCCGACTTCGTGGAGTTCGTCGACGCCGCCCACCAGCGCGGCATACGCGTCATCATCGACTTCGTCATGAACCACACCAGCGACCAGCACCCGTGGTTCCAGGAGTCCCGCAAGAACCCCGACGGGCCGTACGGCGACTACTACATGTGGGCCGACGACGACAAGAAGTACGCCGACGCGCGGATCATCTTCGTCGACACCGAGGCCTCCAACTGGACCTACGACCCGGTCCGCGGCCAGTACTACTTCCACCGCTTCTTCTCCCACCAGCCGGACCTCAACTACGAGAACCCGGCCGTGCAGGAGGAGATCCTGGCCGCCCTCCGCTTCTGGCTGGACCTCGGCATCGACGGCTACCGGCTGGACGCGGTGCCGTACCTCTACGCGGCCGAGGGCACCAACTGCGAGAACCTCCCGGCCTCCCACGCGTTCCTGAGGCGGGTGCGCCGCGAGATCGACGCCCTGTACCCGGACACCGTGCTCCTCGCCGAGGCCAACCAGTGGCCGGAGGACGTGGTCGACTACTTCGGCGACTACCAGTCCGGCGGCGACGAGTGCCACATGGCCTTCCACTTCCCCGTCATGCCCCGCATCTTCATGGCCGTGCGCAGGGAGTCCCGGTACCCGGTCTCGGAGATCCTCGCCAAGACCCCCGCGATCCCCGCCAACTGCCAGTGGGGCATCTTCCTGCGCAACCACGACGAGCTGACCCTCGAAATGGTCACCGACGAGGAACGCGACTACATGTGGGCCGAGTAC
>NZ_JBSHAQ010000112.1:0-11004 GCF_053611585.1 Streptomyces sp. NPDC054794
AGAGCGCTTCGTTCACACCGAAGAGGTCACTGGTTCGAACCCAGTATCGCCCACCCGGGACGACGGCCCGTCTGCGACAGAGCAGACGGGCCGTCGTCGTTTCCACCGACAGGCGCGACCCCCTCCCCACCTGTCGACAAGCGCTTGCTTGAAATGATTCAAGAGGATGGCGGCGGCCGGTCCGGGAGTGGAGTGGTGACGATCCGTTACCCGTGGTGGGGTGTCGAGGGGCGGGCGAAAAAAGATCAATCAGGCCATCGCGCTCTTCGAGAAGAAGCCGGGAGGAGTTCCGGACGTGGGCCGCGGGTGGAAATCCGCCGGACGTATTTCAGAATGCCGTCGGCTTTCTTCGCAAGTACGACAAAAGAGGAATTCTCCTTGACCTCAAGTCCCAGGTCGACGCAGGCAATCTGAGCCCGGATCACTTCCTCGCCGCCGTCGCGGACGCTCAGTTCAGCTTCCCCAGGACCTCCCGCACCCGCCGGACGTCCCGGATGCGGCGTTCGTAGGTCGCGCCGAGTGCGAGCAGCAGCAGTCCGGCGAGGGCGGGCGGAACCCAGCGGGGGAGCGCGCCCGTCAACTGGAGCAGGTACGGGGCGAGTTCGTGCAGCGCGATCAGGGTGAGCACCGCGCCGCCGAGCACCAGCGGTGCCTGCAGCCGGTGCCGGGCGCCCAGCAGGGTGAGCAGCAGCGCCGCCGCGCCCAGCAGCAGGGGGCGCGTCCAGTGCGGGTCGCCCCAGGCCGCGGCGAGGCTCGGCAGGAGAGTGGCGGCGAGCCCGGGGCCGTACGCCGGCCAGGACGAGGTCCCCGGCTCGCGCCGCCTGCGCAGCACGCCGACGAGCAGCGCCGGGACGGTGACCGGGAGCGTGTACGCCTCGGGGGCCACCACGTCCCAGGACGCCAGAAGCACCCAGGAGGCCAGTGCGAACAGGACGGCGGAGGCGTAGCCGACGGGACGGCACTCGGGGCGCAGCGCCACGCCCGCGGTGATCACTGCGCACAGGCCGAGCACCAGGGCCAGCAGCGGCGGGTCGGCGACGGCGAGCCCCGTCGCGAGCAGCCCGGCCGCCCCTCCCACCACCTCGACCGGGACGGTCACCGGGGAGTCGCCGAGGCGCGCGGCGAGCAGCGCGGCGGCCGCGGGAACCAGCACGACGAGCAGCGCCGTGTGCGCCGGCTGCCACCCGGCGGCGGCCCCCGTGGCGACGGCGAGCGCGGCGGCGTGCGCGAACGCGGCCGGCGCCGTGAACGGGGCGAGCCGCGGGAAGCGGGACGCGCCCGCGAACAGTGCCGTCAGGACACACAGCGCGGCCAGGGTCGCCGACCGCGAAGCGAGCGCGGTGAAGGAGAGAGCGAGAGAGCCGACCAGCGCGAGGACCAGCGCGGTCACCCGCGCGGGCGACTGGGCCGCGGGCTGCGCGGGCCCTTGGCCCCGTACGAACGCGGCCGTCAGGAGTGCGCCCGCCGTCACCAGTCCCTGGACCGACAGCCCGGCGGTGTAAGGGAGTTCGAGCACCGGCGGGAGGACGAGGAGCGTCGCCCATGCCAGGGCCGGCGCGGCGACGAGGGCCCGGGGGCGCCAGACCGTGTCGCGGACCGCGACCAGCAGGACGGCGGTGACGATCGCGAGGACGACCGGCACGGTCGCCGCGTGCGGCGGCCACGGCGCGTCGACCGTCACCGCGGCGCGCGCGTCGGACGGGGCGCCGGACCAGGCGTGCCCCGCCCAGGCGGCCGGGCCCGCGAGGGTGACGGCGACCAGCGGGACGGTCCAGAGCAGCGCCAGGGCCTGGGCGCAGCCCGAAGCCAGGGCGAGACCATGCCGTACCGGCTCGGGGAGAGGAGCCCGCACGGCCGCCAACAGGGCGACGCCGCAGAGCAGATGGCCGGGCACCGTCCAGTCGTCCGGCAGTGCCGCGCGCAGGACGCCGCCGCACGCCGCCACCAGCAGCAGACCGCCCGCCAGGGCGCCACTCGCGGCGGTGACCGGCCGCTCCAGGCGCCACGCGGCGCCGAGCGCGATCACCGCCGCGAGGGCGAGGAGCGCCGCCGCACGGGCGGCGGCGCCCGGGCCGGCCGCGTCCCAGGACAGCAGGCCGGCCGTCCATGCGCCCGAGCCGCCGGTGCCGCAGGCGGCGACGGCGGCGACGAGACGGAGGGTTCGGGCGTTGCCGCGGAGCGCCACGACCGTGTCGAATCCGGCCGTCACCAGCAGCGCGAGCGCGCCGCCGTACGGGCCCGCGTCGACCGCCATCGCCCAGAGGAACAAGGGGAGTTGGGCGCAGGCCAGCGCGGCGGGGATCGGCGTACGCAGCCGTTGCGTCACCGGCAGCAGCCCGTACGCCGCCCACAGTCCCGCGAGCGCCGCCGCGGCGAGCGCCGCGTACGCCGTGCCGTCCGTGCCGGTGAGCGCCGCCTCGTGCAGCGCGTACGCGTCGAGCACCGTCAGGGCGAGCCCCAGGCCCGCCACCGACTCGGCGGTCGATCCGAGCCCCCGCTTCAGCAGCGCCACCGGCGCCGCGAGGGCGGCCAGCGTGACCGCACCGAGCACCAGGGCCCGCCCGGCGATGCCCAGATGGCCCCAGCTGACCAGCGTGAACGCCATCGCGGCCACGGTCAGGAGCACACCGCCGAGAAGCAGCAGCACGTTCTGGACGCGCGGGGCAGAGGCCTCGGGGCGGGGCGGTGCGAGGGGTGGCGCGAGGGGCGCCGACGGCACCGGTGCGGGCAGGGCGGCCAGGAGCCAGGCGCGGCGTCTGAGCAAATGGGCGCGGCGCGCGTCGAGTTGCCACAGCTCCGCGTCGATGAGCCGCAGCTCCTCGGCCGGGGGCGGGAGGTACGTCATGACTCGAAGTGTGGTCGGCGTCACGTCACCCGGCATGAGTGCGCGTACTCAGAACGTACTCATATCCCGGTGGGAGGCGCCGCGTGCGGGCAGACTCTGCCCATGGACTGGTCCCACTACCGCTTCCGCAGCCTGTGGCCCCTGCCCGCGCCCCCGGCCACGGTGTACGACGCGCTGGAGCGGGTCGAGGACTATCCCCGCTGGTGGCCCCAGGTGCGCTCGGTGAACCGGCTGAACGACACCACGGGCCTGTTCGCCGTCCGCTCGTTCCTCCCGTACGACCTGACCTTCACCGCGCACGAGGGGCGCCGAGACCCGGACGCCGGGATCCTGGAGAGCGCGCTGTCCGGCGACATGGCGGGCTGGGTCCGCTGGACGGTCACCCCGGACGGCGCCGGGACCCTCGCCCGCTACGACCAGGTCGTCGAGGTCAACAAGCCGCTGCTGCGGCGACTGGCCGTGCCCGGACGCCCGTTCTTCCGCCTCAACCACCGGCTGATGATGCGCTCCGGGCGGCGCGGACTGGCCGCGTACCTCGAAGCGGTTTGAAGGAAGCCCGCCCGGACCTGTATTGTTCAGTGCGTTCCCGGGCGATTAGCTCAGTGGGAGAGCGCTTCGTTCACACCGAAGAGGTCACTGGTTCGAACCCAGTATCGCCCACCGGGAGAGGCCGGTCCGTTCAGGCGGACCGGCCTTTTTGTGTCTCACGCCGCCGCCGGCAGGTCCGGGCGCAGCGGCCAGTCCGTGTTCACGGTCTCTTCCGAGCCGCTGCGCGCGAACCAGGCCTGCAGGCCGCGCGCCTGCGCCGCGTGCCACGTCGTCTGCAACGTGTGCAGCTCGGCGGGGGAGAGGCGCTCCAGCCGGGTCGCGAAACGCCGCCCGAGCGCCCGTACCACCTCCATCGCGGCGAGCGCGTCCGCGCCCGCGTCGTGCGCGCCGTCCAGCGTGACGCCGTAGTGTCCGCACAGGTCGCTCAGGGTGCGACGGCCCTTGCGGTAGCGATCCAGGTGTTTGTCCAGCACCCGCGGATCGAGCACCAGCAGCGGCGACGACGCGAACCAGCGGTCCAGCGACGAGGCCCGATGCCGGCGCAGCTCCCGGTCCAGCAGCGTCAGATCGAAGGGTGCGTTCATCACCACGAGCGGGCGGTGCATGGTCGCGTGCTCGGCCAGCTCCTCCGCTATCTCGTACATCACCGGCGCCGGCCAACGGCCGTTGCGCTGCAGGTGTTCCTCCGTCAGTCCGTGTACCGCCGTCGCCGCCTCCGGCACCGGCACACCCGGGTTCACCAGCCAGCGGGTCACCCGTGGCCGGGTGCCCGGGGCGTCCTGGACGACGACGGCGGCCGACACGATCCGGTCGGTCTCGACGTCCACGCCCGTGGTCTCCGTGTCAAAAGCGGCCAAGGGCCCCTCGTACCAGCACGTCATGCCAACACAACTCCTCGTTCACCCACGGCAGCTGACGTTCCGTCTTCTGCCCGTTTGGTGATACCCGGGCCGTTTGCGCCGTACGCCGGAAGGACACAACAGGAGTACGGGTCTTTGCAGTTCAGCGGCCCGCAGCGGGGAAACACTTGGCGTGGAAGGCTGTAGGTCATGGCGATAGCGCAGCCCGAGCGGGGCGGGCTGCTGCCCGAACGCACGGGCCCCCATCGCGGCACACTCGCCACCACCGCGTGCATGGAGACACTGCAGGTGGGGTATCTGCACGCGGTCGCGGCAGCGGCCGGCTGCTCTCTGTCCCAGCCATTCCCGGACAACGGCATCGACTGGCACGTCAGTCACGGCTCACCCGGGCACACCGTCGACGACGAGGTCACGATCAAGGTGCAGCTCAAGTGCACCTACCAGATCGCGCCGAACCCGCCCGGCCGTTTCTTCTCCTTCACGCTCGACAACGACCATCTGGCGAAGCTCGCCCGCACCCCGGTCTCGGTGCACAAGATCCTGGTCGTGATGCTCGTCCCGCGTTCCCAGGACGACTGGCTGCGCGCCAGCCACGACCGGCTCGATCTGCGGCACTGCTGCTACTGGGTCAACCTGGCCGGCCACGCCGTCACCGGCCGGCACCGGACCACCGTGCGGATACCCACCTCGCGCATCTTCGACGACCGGGCGCTCTGCGAGATCATGACGCGGGTCGGGACGGGAGGCAGACCATGAGGCACCGTCTGTTCGACGAGCCACTGCGGGAAGTCAGGCCCCATCCCGTCGACCTCCCCTGGAACGGTCCCCCCGAGCCCGCCGACGTCGACCCGGCCGTGCTCGGCGCCCTGCTGCTGCGGCACGGCTGGCAGCGGCGCGGCGGAGCCGCCGGACGCTACGGCCGCTGGACCCCACCCGGGCCCGGCGGCAGCGGCACCAGCCTGCTGGTGCCCGAGAGCCGCGCCTTCCCCGACAGCGAGGACCTGCTCGCCGAGGCGCTCGTGGCCCTGTCCCGCAGCGGCTCGCCCTCCGCGCGCGAGGTCCTGGTCGGGCTCGCCGTGCCCAGCGACGAGATCCGCTGGTGGCGCGACGTGCCCAGCGGCCCGGCGGGCGCCGCCCCCTGGACCGTCGAGGAACAGCTGCGCACGGCTGCCCGCCAGATGCTGCTCGCAGGCGCGCTCGCCACACGCGCGCGTGCGGGCTACTACGGCGCCCGGCACCGCCGCTCGGCCGGCACGCTGCTGGAACACGTCCTCGTCGGCGCGGCGACGGGCGGCCGTCGGCTCACCGCCTTCGTGCCCGTAGGCACCGGGCGCCCGCTCGCGGTACGTCTCCACCAGGCCCTGTACGCCGCCCGCGAGGCCATCGACTACCAGCGCGCCACCGGCGGGATGGACGCCTTCGACGGCGCCGTCGAGGCCGGGGTGAGCCGCGAACTCACCGAGGCACTGATCGCCCTGGTGCGCGGTACGGAGGGTGCGCGCATCGCCGTGGAGTGGGCACCGGCCGCCGGTGCCCCCGAGGACTGCGCCGCCTCCGCCGAGCCCGTCGAGTTCTCGCCCGGCGACCTGCCCGTCCTGCGCGAGGCCGGCGCCCGCTATCTGCGCGAGGAACCGTCCGTGCCGGTGCGGCTCACCGCTGCCGTGGTCCGGATGCGCAGGTCGGGGCCGCGCGGCGAGGGTGCCGTACGGCTGCGGGTGATCGCCGGCGCCGAGGTGCCGCACGTGCGCGTGATCCTGGACGAGGAGGACTACCGGATCGCCGGGCAGGCGCACCTGGTCGGGCTGCCGGTGCGGTTGCACGGGCGGCTGGAGAGCCGGGGCGGCTTCCGGCGGCTGACCGGCGCGTCCGGGGTCGTGCCGGTGCAGGTCGACGAGGCGGAGCGGGACCGGCTGATGAAGTCGCTGCAGGAGAACCTCGACTTCTTCGAGGAGGCGTGCAGCGGGGAGGACTGCGACTGACCGCCGACTGTCGGTAACCGTTTCGCGGTCGGTGGGGCCGGGTCGGTACGATCCGGTATGCGCGCGCTCCCGGTATGGCGCCGCACCCCACCTGCAGTCAGGAGAGACCGGTGTCAGACGTCCGTGTGGTCATCCAACGCGATTCCGAGCGGGAAGAACGTGTGGTGACGACGGGCACTACGGCCGCCGACCTCTTCGCCGGCGAGCGCTCGATCATTGCCGCGCGCGTGGGCGGCGAGCTGAAGGACCTCACCTACGAGGTGCGGGACGGCGAGACCGTCGAGGGCGTCGAGATCTCCTCCGAGGACGGCCTGGGCATCCTGCGCCACTCCACCGCCCACGTCCTGGCGCAGGCCGTGCAGGAACTCTTCCCCGAGGCCAAGCTGGGCATCGGCCCGCCGGTCAAGGACGGCTTCTACTACGACTTCGACGTCGAGAAGCCGTTCACGCCCGAGGACCTCAAGGCCGTCGAGAAGAAGATGCAGGAGATCCAGAAGCGGGGCCAGAAGTTCTCCCGCCGCGTGGTCACCGACGAGGCCGCCCGCGAGGAGCTCGCGAACGAGCCGTACAAGCTGGAGCTGATCGGCCTCAAGGGCTCCGACGCCGTTCAGGACGGCGCCGACGGCGCGGACGTCGAGGTCGGCGCCGGCGAGCTGACGATCTACGACAACCTGGACGCCAAGACCGGCGAGCTGTGCTGGAAGGACCTCTGCCGCGGTCCCCACCTGCCCTCGACCCGCCTGATCCCCGCGTTCAAGCTGATGCGCAACGCGGCCGCCTACTGGCGCGGCAGCGAGAAGAACCCGATGCTCCAGCGCATCTACGGCACCGCCTGGCCGTCCAAGGACGAGCTGAAGGGCTACCTCGACTTCCTCGCCGAGGCCGAGAAGCGCGACCACCGCAAGCTCGGCAGCGAGCTCGACCTGTTCTCCGTCCCGGAGCAGATCGGCTCCGGCCTCGCCGTCTTCCACCCCAAGGGCGGCGTCGTCCGCCGCGTGATGGAGGACTACTCGCGCCGCCGGCACGAGGAGGAGGGCTACGAGTTCGTCTACACCCCGCACGCGACGAAGGGGAAGCTCTTCGAGACGTCGGGCCACCTGGACTGGTACGCCGAGGGCATGTACCCGCCCATGCAGCTCGACGAGGGCGTGGACTACTACCTCAAGCCCATGAACTGCCCGATGCACAACCTGATCTTCGACGCGCGCGGCCGCTCCTACCGCGAACTGCCGCTGCGCCTCTTCGAGTTCGGGACCGTGTACCGGTACGAGAAGTCGGGCGTCGTGCACGGGCTGACCCGCGCCCGCGGCTTCACCCAGGACGACGCGCACATCTACTGCACCCGTGAGCAGATGTCGGAAGAGCTCGACAAGACGCTCACCTTCGTCCTCGGCCTGCTCCGCGACTACGGTCTGACCGACTTCTACCTGGAGCTGTCGACCAAGGACCCGGAGAAGTTCGTCGGCTCCGACGAGGTCTGGGAAGAGGCCACGGAGACCCTCCGCCAGGTCGCCGAGAAGCAGGGGCTTCCCCTGGTTCCCGACCCGGGCGGCGCCGCGTTCTACGGCCCGAAGATCTCCGTCCAGACCAAGGACGCGATCGGTCGCACCTGGCAGATGTCGACCATCCAGCTCGACTTCAACCTGCCCGAGCGCTTCGACCTGGAGTACACGGGGGCCGACGGCGCCAAGCAGCGCCCGGTCATGATCCACCGCGCGCTGTTCGGCTCCATCGAGCGGTTCTTCGCGGTGCTCCTGGAGCACTACGCGGGCGCCTTCCCGGCGTGGCTGGCCCCGGTCCAGGCAATCGGCATCCCGATCGGCGACGGGCACGTCGAGTACCTGCAGAAGTTCGCCGCGGCGGCGAAGAAGCAGGGCCTGCGGGTGGAGGTGGACTCCTCCTCCGACCGCATGCAGAAGAAGATCCGCAACGCCCAGAAGCAGAAGGTGCCCTTCATGGTCATCGCGGGCGACGAGGACATGGCGGCCGGTTCGGTGTCCTTCCGCTACCGCGACGGCTCGCAGGAGAACGGCATCCCGTTCGACGAGGCCATCGCGAAGATCGCGAAGGTCGTGGCGGACCGCACACAGGTCTGAGGTCCGCAGGTCTGACGTCCTTGCCCGAGGGGCCCTGTCCTTGCCCGAGGGGCCCTCGGCGGAGTGATCCGCCGAGGGCCCCTCGCCCTGTCTCGCCCTGTCCGCGCACGCCCCGGCGACACGCCACGAACGGGCGAAGCCATATGCTGCTTTGCATGACGAGTGAGCCGGAACAGCAGATCGGAGTGGGGACGCAGGACGCGTTCCAGCGCCTGTGGACGCCCCACCGGATGGCCTACATCCAGGGCGAGAACAAGCCGACCGGCCCGGGGGCCGCGGACGGCTGCCCGTTCTGCTCGATCCCGGCCAAGTCCGACGAGGACGGCCTGATCGTCCGCCGCGGCGAGCACGTCTACGCCGTGCTGAACCTCTACCCGTACAACGGCGGCCACCTCATGACCGTCCCGTACCGGCACGTCGCCGACTACACCGACCTGACCGAGGCGGAGACCGTCGAGCTCGCCGAGCTGACGAAGCAGGCCATGACGGCCCTGCGCTCGGCCTCCGGCGCCCACGGCTTCAACATCGGCATGAACCAGGGCACCGTCGCGGGCGCCGGCATCGCCGCCCACCTCCACCAGCACATCGTCCCCCGCTGGGGCGGCGACACGAACTTCATGCCGGTCGTCGGCCACACGAAGGTGCTCCCACAACTACTGGCCGACACGAGAAAAATGCTGGCAGAAGCCTGGCCCACACCACCCAGCCCGTCCGGCGCTTGAGGACGAGGCGAGGCCGTCAGGCCGAAAGCGGGGGTCTGGGGGCGCAGCCCCCAGGACCCGCACCCCACCCCACCAACCCGGCCCAACCGCCGGAGGCCTACGCGTCGTAGAGGTCCGCCTTCCGCGGCGAGGGATCCTGCACCGCCGTGCTCAGGAACGACGACCGGTTGCCGAACTTCTCCGTGTCGACGCCGTTCTCCTCCAGCACCTTTATCGCGGCCGAGTGCACGACCCGCAGCACCGGCGTGGCCGCGCGCAGCGCGTCGTCGGCCATGAACCGGTGCCGCCACGGCTGGTCCGCCCACGCGTGCCGCAGCCCGAACGGCTCGGGCAGTCCCAGCGAGCCGCCGAGCCAGTTCAGCAGTGGCGGGTACCAGGTCAGCGGCGCCCGCGCGGTGAGCCGGACCACCTCGTCGGTGCCGATCAGCGGCAGCTTGATCGTCCGGTTCTCCCAGGGCTTGAGGGACTTGGCGACCTGCTTGGTCGGCGCCTCCGGCTTCGAGGTGAACAGCGAGTGCACCGGCCCCAGCGCGTGCCCGGTCACCTCGATGCGCAGCGTCTGGTGCAGCACGGTCACCGTGATCAGCATGGTGATGATCAACTGCCCGTCCCACAGCGTCCACTGCACGCCGAGGTAGTGCCGGTCACCGCTGCCGAACTGCTGCTTGTTGCAGATGTCCTGTATCGCGTGCGTCTTGACCTGGTACGCGTCGACGTCCGTGCCGTCCGGACGGGACACCGCCTTCGCGTTCTCCCCGATCGGGGTGACGATCCAGTGCCGGATCGACGGCTTGGGGAACCCGCCGGTGTTCAGCGGGCCGCGCTCCAGCATGCGCAGTTGGTCGTGGACGGACCGGATGACGTCCCAGCTGCGGAACGGGTGGATCTCCCGCGCGGGGTCGGCCGGCAGCAGATCCTCGGCGAGCTGCCAGGCACCCCAGCGCGTGCCCATGCCGAGTATGCCCTTGGGCCCGGCGTAGAAGACGGAGTTGGAACGCTGCTCGGCGCTCAGCTTGGCGAGGGACTGGCGCAGTTGCTCGGCCGCGGTCTCGCCAGGACCGCTCGGCACGGTCTCGGGGACCTTCGCGCCGACGCTGCTGCCGGAGAGCAGACCGTCCCAGCGGGCGCGCAGATCCTGCGCCGTCTTCTCGCAGATCTGCTTGGCCCAGAACCAGCCCAGCACCGGGGCCACGACGGCCGCTCGCGCGTACCAGGCCCAGAAGCCGGTGAACGGCATGCGCACCAGGAAGATCGCGGCGAGCGCGCCGACCGCGACGAGCAGGGTGGTGGCGAGCGCTCCGGCCCGGTTGTTGTCGCGCTTGGCGACGGTCGTGCGGATCTGGAAGACCAGCAGCCAGATCAGCAGCCCCGGCAGGAACACCAGCCCGCACAACACCATGACGGCGCTCAGCCGGTGGTCCCGCGTCCTGCGGATGTTGTTGGCCGCCAGACAGTGCTCCACGACGACCTGGGGGTCCATGCCGAAGGACTGGATGAGCGGCTTGCGTCCGGAACCGAGCATGCGGTCGACCACGGCCCGGGAGAAGGCCTCGCCGAGGTTCGGCCGCAACAGCGCGATTCTGCCGGCCGACACCGCCGACTCGTGCCAGTCGTTGTCGGCCTTCTTGATCTCGTCGACCGGGCTGTCCCGGTAGGCGGCCGAGGCCAGGGCGAAGGTCGCCGCCTGACTCTCGTCGCCCGAGATGGGCACCTGTGGCCCGTCCCACTCCGTTCCCACCGACATTCCCGCCCCCGATCGCCGCGGTTCCGCTCCTGCGGCCTTCCCGACTTCCTTGCCCCGCACACCTGTTGATCAGGCCATCGTGCCGTCGCGGCACGATGGCGATCAGGTGATCAGCGTATCCGCAGGCACCGACAAGCGTCGGCGGACGGCCAAAGCCCAAGCGCCCCAATGTGCGGGGGGGTATGCCATGCTGGGGGGGGTGTGCAGCG
>NZ_JBSHAQ010000113.1:0-10863 GCF_053611585.1 Streptomyces sp. NPDC054794
GCGCATGCATCGTGACCACCCCGGCTGCGGCCCGCTCGACCAACTCCACCACGACACCGGCCAGATGAGGGAACAACACCCCGAAACTCCGCGAAGAACACGCGAGCCATGATCACAGCCACCACTGACACCGACCGCGTCACAAGATCAGCGCCAGAGCCCGTAATTCCTCAGGCTGAAGTTCACGTAATTCCCCAGCTGCTGACGCGAGCCGACGATGAGGCGATCCGTGTCAGTCCCACCAGAGCACGACGAGAAGCTGCCGTTGGGATGCAGCACGGTAGAACTCGCGCAGGGCGTCGAAGTGCCCCAGCACGTACTTCTTCGGGCCACCGACGATCTTGTCTGCGCTGTTGCCGATCAAGGAGGCGACCTCTGCTTCGTCTGTCGGCAGGGCAGCCAGGAGGGTCGGAAAGTCGATCTGCCCGAGCAGTTCCGCAGCGCAAGCCACTTGACCTGCAGAGAGGGCTGTGGGGGCTGGCCCGAAGGGGCCGATGGCGTGGGGATGGGTGTTGAGGAAGGCGAGGTCGATGGCAGTGTCGCCGTCGAGAGCATGTCGGAGAGCACTCCGATGGACGTCATCAAGACCTCCCAGCTCGCAGACCCGTTCGAGCAGGACCGGCGCCCAGTCCAGGTCCAGGACATCCGCCGACGGTGGATCCCAGAGAGGATCTCCATCCTTCGATGCGTCGGCTGACTGGCGGCAGGAGGCGAGATACTCCGCCGAGATGCGGGCGAGTTGCTGAGTGACGGCCATGACGGCAGTATCCCGACGACGTCCACCGGTTTCCCTACTTGGTCTTGTCGGTGGGGTTCCTGGGCCGCTTGTTCGGGCGGTAGCTGGGCCCGTTCATGATCACCTGATGGCTGGTGTTGATGAGCCGGTCCAGGAGGGACTCGGCGACGACGGGGTTGGGGAAGAGGGGATACCAGTCGCTGGGCGCCCTGTTGCTGGTGATGATCAGCGAGCGTCCCTGCCGCTCGGAGACGAGCTCATAGAGGTCGTCGGCCTGGGCCGCAGACAGCTGACGCATGGCGAAGTCATCGAGGATGAGGACGTCGGGGCGAACGAGTTCGCGGACGCGTTTCTCCCAGGTGCGGTCCGCGTGGCCGCTAGTGCTGTGACCGCGTAGGTTCACCGGGTTCAGGCTGCGGCTGCGAGGGGGCGTCCGCCCCAGCGGATGCCCTTCTCGCTGCGGATGCGGGCGCGTTCCTTGCGCTGGGCGGCGAGTACGTCGGGGTGGCGGGCGTTGGCATTGCGCCAGCGCAGGTAGCGGTGCAGGGCCTGGGTCTGTGCGGGGTGGCTGCGATGGTTGGAGTTGGCCAGGGTGAACTGTCGCAGCGGGCCGAAGTGCGCCTCGATGGGGTTGGCCCAGGAGGCGTAGGTCGGGGTGAAGCACAGCTCGACCTTGTTCTTCTTCGCCCAGCGGCGGACGTCCCCGCCGGTGTGGGCGGAGAGGTTGTCCAAGATGATGTAGATCGGAGCGCCGTCGGGTCGGGCAGCGCGGATCGACTTCAGCGCGGCCAGGGTGTTGGCGGTGCCTTTGCGGCGGCGGTTGACGCCCCACAGTCGGTCGTCGCCGACGGAGTAGCAGCCGTGGAAGTAGGTGACGCCGTGGGTGCGGCGGTAGGTCGCCGGCAGGCGGTCGGGCTTGCCCTGCTTCGCCCAGCAGGAGCCGGCGGTGGGCCGGATCCCAAGGGGGCCGAACTCGTCGAAGGCGAAGACCCGGTCCGGGAAGCGGTCCAGGACGTGCTCGATGCGGTCGAGCTTGGCGTCGCGCTCAGGGTCGGGTGACTCCTTCCAGGTCTTGGTGCGCTGGAAGGTGATGCCGCGTCGCAACAGCAGGCACCGTAAGGCTTCACGACCGATACGGATGATGCGTCCGTGCACTTTCCGCAGGTAGGCGGCGAGTTTGCGGATCGACCAGCGGGTGAAGGGCTGGCCGAGCCTGGCAGGGCGAGTGGTGGCCGTCTGGACGACGAAGTCCTCATCGTCATCGTTGAGCAGGCGGGGACGGCCTCCCGCCCACTGAGGGTCCAAGCAGGCCAGGCCGATCTCGTTGAACCGGTGGATCACATCGCGCACGGTGTCCTCGTCAGCCTGCACCAGCTGGGCGATCACCGGCACCCGGTTCCCGCCCGCCGAGGCCAGCAGCATCATCGCCCGGCGATAGCGCACCGAACTCGTGCTGCCCCGGCGCACGATCTGCTGCAGCTTCTGCCCCTCCTGGTCGGTCAGTCTGCGTACACGGACAGGCTCAGCCACCGCGCCTCCACCGTTCGAATGGACGTCACCGCACATCCAACCGTCACGACCACCAACCCGGCGAACCAACACGGTCACAGCACTAGCCAGGTCGGCGAGGACTTCTCCGAACTACCGAGGCGTCCCGTGATCCGGTGACGGGACGATCAGTCCCGAGAGGAAGGGCCGGAGAACGGCTGCGAACGGCGCGGGTGTTAGTTTCCTGCCCGTGTTAAAACACCAGGATGAGACCAGGGCGGCCTACGACGGGGTCGTCGAGCTCTATGCGTCGATGTTCACTAGTCGGTTGGAGACGCGGCCGTTCGCGCGGAACATGATCGGCACCTTCGCCGAGCTCGTGCGTGGCACGGGGAACCTGCGGGTAGCCGACGTCGGGTGCGGACCCGGTCATCTGACAGCCATGCTGCACGACTTGGGGCTGGACGCCTTCGGGCTCGACCTCTCCCCGGCCATGGTCGACCACGCTCGGCGGGCCCAGCCGTCGCTGCGGTTCGACGAAGCGCGAATGGAGTCCCTGCCGGTCGAGGACGGCGCGCTCGGCGGGGTGCTGGCCCACTACTCGATGATCCATACCCCACCTGGAGAATTGCCCGCACTGCTCGCTGAGCAGGTGCGTGTCCTGGCACCAGGGGGTCTGCTCCTGGTGTCCTTCTTCGGGACCGAGGGACCGGAGCCGGTCCGCTTCGACCACAAGGTGGCGCCCGCCTATAGCTGGCCGGCGGAGCAGTTTGCCGAGTTGCTGGCCGGTGCCGGCCTTGTCACGGTGGCTCGGTTGCTCCACGACCCAGCGTCCGAGCGTGGCTTCCTCGATACCCACTTTCTGGCCCGCCGCCCGTAGAGCGTGCCCGTGGCCTGGGTCGGGGTGGTGTAGATCATCCGCGTGGATGAAGCTCGTCCGCGCCGCCGCGTTCTGTGCCGACGTCCACTGAGCATCGCCGGAGGTGACGACCGTCCAGGTCACGAAGGCTCCGGCGGTGTGGCCACGGTAGTGGTGTGAGCAACGATCTCCCGGAAGGTGGGAATTCCCAGGTCAACGGACTCCTGCTGCCGGGAGATCTGTACGTCGAGCTGGCTGAGTTTCTCCTCGGCGCCAGCCAGGCTGATCTGGAGACCTTCGACCTCGCCGAGCCAGCCTTCCGTCTCGGCTTCGGTGACTCGGGCGATCAAGTTGTCGCGGATCTCGGCAAGCCGTGCCCGTTGGGCCGGGTCAGGTCGGAGGAGTGAGCATCTGACACAAGCGTGTTCATGAATGCATGGGGTCCCGAAGGCGCGTGCGCAGGTACCGATGGACACCTTCCGTTTCTCGAAGTGGGCGAGGAAGGCGTCCCACTCCTCGTTCGTCGGGGTCCGGTATTCCTCGCTGGGACGAAGCGATCGACGACGGGCGATGAACGCGCGATGGGCTTCAATGGCGTCCGCCGGGTAGATGGCGTTGTAGCCCATCGTGGTGTTGATGTCGGAGTGACCTGCGAGGACCTGCGCGATGTGGGGCGGCAGGCCGCTGCGGATTGCGTCGGTGATGAAGATTCTTCGGAAGTCGTGCGGAGCGAAGTCGAGGGGCTGGCCCGCGGAGTCGGTGAGCCCGGTTCGTTTCAGGACCTCGTTGAGACCATCGCGGATCATTTGGCGGGACACTGGCGTGCGCTGGCCTCCGTATGTCCACTGGAACAGCAGCGGCATCGGCGGGTTCCAGATCTTCTCCGCGACGTCGTAGTTGGGCAGCATCGGGATCGCGCCTGTTCGAGGGTCACGGACGCGGGCAATGACCGTGCTGAGGACGTCGGCCAGCTCTGGGCTGACAAGGAGAAGCCGTTCTTCGTCTGTTTTCGAGGGAGCGACCTGGAGCAGAGGCACTATGTCACCGCTGGTGGGCAGCTTGTACTGGATCAAGGCGTGATGGCTGGCCTCCAGCATCTCCTCGATCCGGGCGCCGGTGTGCTGCAGGAATTCGATCGTGGCCCAGGCCCAGAAGGCCCGCTCCTCGAGCAGTCCCAGATGGATGCGTCGGCCGGACTCGTCGTAGGCCCGGAACGGAGTCGACGAGTCCTTCTTCTGCCGCGTGTAGGTTCCGCCCCTGAACGTGAACTGGCCGCCGAGCGGGGCGGCCTGCAGGGCGTCCATCCCCTCACGGGCCTCTGTCCAGTTCGCCTTGGCGGCGCGGACGACGGTGGACAGCGCGGGCAGTCGTTCGCGGGTGCGCTGGTCCATCTTGGCCTTGCGGCGCTTCTCGTGCTTGGAGGTACTGGCGTCGGCGGCGCTGACCGGGCAGGGAGCAACCCACGGACCCCAGCGTTCTGGTTCCTCGACGGCCCAGTGGGCCAGGTCGAGGTAGAGGGCTCGAACTCCGATCATGAGGTTGCCGTAGTTGGCCCGCTCCGTCACCGCCTCATGGACTGTGCCATCCGGCAGCCGGCGGCGTGTGACCTTCGTCCGGCTGACCTGCTTCCATGCGCTCACGACTTCGGACGGCAGCCGGAGTGTGTCGATGCCGGGCTGGATGCGCTCAATCTGCAGCCAGAAGTTCCTCACGAGCGTCCGGGACGCGTCCTCCAAGGACGTGTAGTCCATGGTGGGCTGGCGTTCCTTGAGGTACTCGACCAGCAGATCCCGGATGGGCTTGGACTGCGGCCGGTAGCGGTCGACGAGCTGCTCGACCGAGACCTGGCCGGACGTTCGGTGCAGCAGCCTCAGTGACACAGGCGCGTCGGGCGGCAGGTGACCCAGGTCCTTCAGCCAGGAGTAGAACAGGCTTTGACCGCCCGACGTGGCCCGCTGTTCCCGATGCGCCTCCATGTACTCAATGGCGTCTCCGACATTGATGTCGGCCAGACCTCCGCCCTTGGCGATGAGCAGCTTGACCAGCACGTTCTTGGCGAGGATGCCGAGGTGTGAGGACCATGCTTCTGGACCCACCAACTCATTAAGGCGTGCAAAGCCCTCAGGGTCACGGTATTGGCAGATGATGGCACGCAGGTTGGTCGAGGTCCGGGTGAGCTGCCAGTGGAGCGATGGCCGGAGCACATCGGCGCAGACCAGGGCGAACAGGCCGGTGTTCAGAATGCCGTTCGCATTCGCCGCGTCGTAGCCGACCCAGCTGGCGTTGAGCTTGTTCCACTGTGCCCCGGTCGCGTTTGCAGCGGGGCTCGCGTTCCACCGTTGTTGCCAGGTGGAGCCCGGCTGGTCCAGGAGCCAGCGGAGAATGAGCGTTGCGCCTCGCCGCCGGTAGAAATGGGTGGACTCGCTCGCGGCCCGAAGCGGAGGCCGGTTCAGCCGAGCCACGACCTCCTCGTAGGACTGGCCGGTGGCAGGCCAGGCGTCCTCGTAGGGCCGCGGCGGGAAACTCTTCTTGGCTGCCCGGAGTGCCTCGCCGGCGAGTGGCTGTGCATCTCGGATGACGGCCGGAGCGCGCAAGGTCTCTGTGCTCGTCACCATGAGTTCCCAAAGAGAGTCTTCAACGAGTCGGGGTTGTAGCCGGGGGCCGGTGGAGCGGGCGGCCGGTCACGCTGCTCTGCCCGGCGTGCATGATGGGCGCGGACGCGTTCGATCACTTCGTCTTGGCTGGCCGGAAGGTAGAGCTGTGTGGTCGTCAGATGGGCGTGACCGAGGACCCATTGGACGTCGGTCAGGGGCATGTTGGGGTCGCGGGCGAGTCGGTAGGACGCGGTGTGGCGTAGATCGTGGAGCGTCCAGTTCGCCCCGAGGAGATCGTTGGCGCGGTTGAACATCGCCCGCGCCGCGTCGTAGTTCAGCGGGCGCCAGGGACGCCTCAGGGTCCACCACAACGGCAGGTTCTTGCCCCGCGGGATGCCATCTCGCCGTGTTTCCTCCTGGTAGAGGCGCAGCCAGACGAAGGCGTCGGTTGAGCAAGGAAGCTGCTGGTAGGCGCGGGTTCCCTTTCGGATCACGCCGACCAACTGCTGACCGGGTAGCGCATCGCGCTGCTGGCTGGTGAGCAGTTCTTCTGCGCGGGCCCCGTTGGAAACCCAGAAAGCCAGTAGAGCGCGATCTCGATTGTGCCGGAGGGCGGCGAACAGCGCGTTGAACATCTCGTCTGGAATACGCCGGGGCGCACGTTTCGGGATGGTCGGCCGGTAGCGGCCTGTCCGCTCTTGGGCAAAGGGCCGGTCAGGCGTGTGGTGGGCGTTCGCGCGGCTGCTGCGACGCGAGCGGTCGAGCGGAAACGGGTTGATGATTGGCCCGGTGCCCTCGTCCTGGTGGAAGTCGTAGAACGTGCGGAGCACGGTTTCGCAGTGCACGCGCGTCCTCGCGGCGTACTGCGGGCCGGGTGAGACCTTGCCCGTGATGGCGTTCGGCGTACCGGGGATCTTCTTGCGCGTCGTCCGCGGCTTCGGCACCGTCTCCTCGGAGTGGCCTGCCTTCCGGTGTCGCCAGTGCAGGCGCTGGGGCTTGTTCGCGATCTGCATCCACCGGATGAAGTCCCGTGCATCAGTACGCGTTGCCCGGTTCCACTCGATGTTGAGAGCCCACAGGAACCGCCACCAGCGCAGCAGGTCCATGCCGTATGAGCGGACCGTGGAGGCAGGTTTGTCCTCTGCCTGCAGCTCGGCAAAGAAGACCCGGACGGGGTCGACAACAACGCCATCCTGGTCGAGCAACTGGTACGGCGCCCACTGATCACCGGTCTCCTGCAGTCTGCCTAACTCGGGCAGGACGAACGCTGCCAAGTCCCGCTCGGGGACATCGCCTTGAAGCATCCCGAGAAGCTAGCGGAGAAGCCGTCTGACCTGCAAGAACTCACGAGTTAGTTCGGTTAACGGGCCCTGTGCAAGTTCTGCAACCGGACCGTGGAGGAGTGTCCGCACGTCGCTGGCTGCCCGAAGGCCGAGTACATGGACAATCCGCCTGCGGCACACCTGGCGCTTCCGTACCCGCCCTACCTGGCGTACGAACCGAAGGAGTCAACGAGGCAGCACAAGATCGAGTTGCTCGGATTCGATCCGCTGACCGAGTGGTGACCGGGGCGCCGGTGACCCTCCCGGGCTCTTTCGGCTCACTTGCCGGGGGTGGAAAGGCGCAGCAACGGATCCCGGTCGGTGCCTGGTCAGGCGTCGGCCGGGCCTGGCGTTACAGCAGCGTGGTGAGGTGGCGCAGCTGGCGGACGAGGGCGGGCTGGGGGAGGGGGACGCTGCCGATCTCGGGGTGCTGCTGGCGGGTGATGTGGGGGTGGACCTGGTCCATGCAGGGCGGGTTGAGCAAGGGTGCGGTGTGCCGGTCGCCGCACACGTAGGCGGGTTCGAAATGGTTCCGCACCAGCTGGCGGCGCCAGTAGTCGGCGTCGTGGTATTCGCCGCTGTGGGCGTGGTCGAGGAAGAGGCAGTACTCGGCGAGCTGGTGGCCGACGCCTGCGGCGAAGCGCCACCAGAAGCGGGCGCCGCTGCTGTCGTCGGCGAGGTGGAGCAGGCAGGCGAAGACGAGCGCGCCGGTCTTGTCGGCGTACTGGCTGGCGATGAAGTCGGCGAGCTGCCCGTCCGCGTCGGGCCCGAACAGGACCAGCAGGCAGACGGCGTTGAGGTCCCACCAGGCCCGGTCGGCGTCGGGGGTGCGCTCGTCCTCGGGCGGGGTCCAGTCGGTGTGGGTGCGTGCGGCGTCCGCGGTGCGCTGGCGCGGTGGCCGGTGGCGGGCGGCCTGGCGGCTGCGGAGTCTGGCTTCGGCGGCGGCGATGTCGTAGGGGGTGTAGCGGTTGCGGGTGAGTGCCTTGGCGAGCAGATCGTCGATGGTGGTGCGGTGTTCGGGCTGCAGAGCGGTCATGAGCGGTACTTCTTCCCGTCGGGGTGCTCCGGGGAGGGGAGTTTGAGCAGGGTGGCGAGGCGCTGGCGGCCGGTGCGGAGCTGGGACCGGACGGTGGCTTCCTCGTTGCCCATCAGTACGGCGGCCTCGGCGGCGGTGAAGCCCATGCCGTAGTGCAGCAGGATCGCATCACGCTGCCGTTCGCTGAGCGAGGCGACGGCGGCGTACAGGGCGATGGTGTCGGTGAGCGTGTCGTAGGGGTCCTCGGGGTGGCCGGCGAGCGCGGCCTCGAACGCGGCGGTCTCCATCAGCTCGGGGCGGCGCCGCCGCTTTCGGTGCATGTCGATGATGCGGCGCTTGAGGATCGTCCAGGCATAGCCCTCCAAGTTCTCCATCTGCAGCATCCCCAGCCACCGGTCCATCACCTGGTCGAACGTCAGGTCCACTGCCTCCTCGGCATCCGCATCCGAGCCGAGCTGCAGATAGGCGTAGCGCATGTAGTCCATGCGGCGCTGCTGGTGGAAACCCCAGTACGCCAGCTGCGCGGCCACGTCCCACTGGTCGATCGGGACAGCACGCGGGACGCCGATCGTGCCCGCCGCCTCGTCCGGGCTGATGTCGCCGCTCAACGGGCCTCCCCATCGCACCCGGGAGCACGCTCGGGGGTGCGGGCCCCGGTCAACTGCGTGATGCCGACCCGGACGCCTGCGGTGAGCAGGCGGCGGCATCCCCGGATCACGTCCGGGCCGAACACCCTGAGGGCGAGCGCGACTTCGACCAGCCACGCAGCAGCGGTGTGCTGCACGGGTCCTCCCCTGTACCTGTTCCATCGGTGCCGCCTCCCCTTGAATCCCTGGCACCAGAGGCAACCTCTGCCTCCACCCATCAAGCGCCTGGGACGGCCCGAACGTGCACCCCGACCGCCAAAAAGATTACGTTCAGTATCGGTCTGACTGCACCGAGTTCAATCATGGAGCACAGAAGGGTGAGCGGCGGGGCACCCTTGCCGGTCGACGCTCATGCCCGTTGCCCGTGGTTGCGTCGCTTCGCTCCGCTGCTGGCCCGGTGGCCTGACCAGCGTCGTGCGTGCCGTGACCGTCGGGTGAAGGAGTGGTGGGGAAGTTGTCCCATGTGGTCAACGCGCGTAGCGGACCGCGATGGGAGTGCGGTTGTCTCGTTGGCGCAGTTCTCCAACCCCCCACATTCCATGGAGACTTCATGCGCCGCGCCGCCTTCGGCCTGCCCGCCACCACCTTGCTGCTGATCGGTATCAGCGTCGCCCCCGCACTTGCCGAGCCTCCTGCGCCGCCGTCGACGGCGACCGCCCGCACGGAACTCGCTGGCCTCACGGTCGCTGCACCCCATTCGATGGACGGCTACGCCCGCGACAAGTTCGACATCTGGTCCACCCAGCCCGGTGGCTGCACCACCCGTCAGGCGGTGCTCGCCCGGGACGGCAAGGACGTCCAGGACAAGCCCGACGGCTGTCAGCCCGCCTCCGGTACCTGGTATTCCGTCTATGACGACACCACCGTCAAGGACGTCGCCCAGGCCACCATCGACCACATGGTCCCGCTCGCCGAGGCCTGGCGTTCCGGCGCCGACACCTGGACCGCCGATCAGCGCAAAGCTTTCGGTAACGACCTCAAGGACCCCCAGCTGCTGATCGCGTCGGAGTCCTCGAACTCGTCGAAGTCCGACAGCGGGCCGGCCGACTGGAAGCCCACCAACCACGCGTTTTGGTGCACGTATGCCAAGGACTACACGCACATCAAGTCGGTGTGGAAGCTGACCACCACCGACGAGGAGAAGTCGGCCCTGTCCTCCATGCTGGATACCTGTACCAACTGAACCCGGTCAGCGCCAGCTGACTGGAGGCGGCGGGTCTGCCCGCCGAAGAGGAAATTCGGCTGCCCGCGTGGACGGGATGGCGTAGGGTGGAGCTACCGACGCGGGGTGGAGCAGCTCGGTAGCTCGCTGGGCTCATAACCCAGAGGTCGCAGGTTCAAATCCTGCTCCCGCTACCAGAGTCGAAGGGTCCGGCAAAACTGCCGGACCCTTCGGCGTTTCCGCCCTTCCGGCAGCCGATCGGTGTGCGGGCCTGCAGTGAGCCTTTTCAGTGTGGCCACTGATCAGGTGACGGTGAGGGTGCCCACAACGCACGAGGCTCCCGTGCCGTTGAGGGAGGTGTTCGAAGTCTCAACCCACCGGCACAGGAGCCTCGTTGGTTGCTTATCCTGCCGCACTCGACCTGCCTCACAAGCTCGTCGAGTGGGTCACGATGCTCATCGTCACCCGGGAGGGTGACCGCCGCTGCAAGCTCCCGCCGCACCAGCGTGCGCTTGTCGGCCTGACGTACCTGCGCAAGCACGACACCCTCGCGTAGATCGCCAGCGGCTTCGGTATCTCGGTGGGCACCGCCCACGCCTACACCACCGCGGTGGTCACTGTGCTCGCCGACCGTGCACCGGGCCTGCTCAAGGTGCTGCGTGAGACCGATCCCGGCTACGTCCTGCTCGACGGAACTCTCGCGGAGTGCGACCGAGTCGGCGACAGTCGGGCCGACTACTCCCACAAGCACCGCCGACACGGAGTGAACGTGCAGCTGGTGACCGACCCAGCAGGACGGCTGCTGTGGATCTCGCCCGCACTGCCGGGCCGCGCCCACGATCTGACCGCAGCCCGCACCCACCGCATCATCCGGGTCTGCGAACGCCAAGGCGTCCCGGTCCTCGCCGACCGCGCCTACATCGGGATGGTGTCCCGCGTGATGGTGTAGCCGATCAACCTTGAGTAGTGCGCCGGTGTGCTCCGGCTGGTGGTGTCCGCTCCCTGCGCATGAGGCGGGC
>NZ_JBSHAQ010000114.1:0-10010 GCF_053611585.1 Streptomyces sp. NPDC054794
GGGGCGGAGAATCCCCGCCCCCGGCGCACGTCCGCTCCCCGGGTCTGCCGCCCTGGGCGGGCACTTTCTGCCGGGGCCGCGGGGCGGCACGCGTGAGTCCTGGCGCTTGGGGGGGGCGGCAGCACCGCTGGTGGCCGGTGACCGGCGCGCGAGCACAACGGCCGGCCACCCGGCACGCCTCACCACGGGGGACGCAGACGCGGGGGACACAGAAAGGGATGATCGATGGGCAGTTCCATGGAAGCGGTATTCACCGTGGCCCAGACGGCCGTTGAGGCGGCCAGCGCCGGCGCGGCCATAGCCCTGCTGGATGCGGATGAGAGGGTGGTCGGGTGGACGCAGGCCGCCGAGCAGCTTGTCGGCTACGCGCCCGCGGACGTGGTGGGCCGCTCCGCTGCCATCCTGCTGGCGGACGGCGAGGACAGGGCGAAAGTCTCGGCGTTCTTCGAGCAGGGCACCTCCCCCGGCCGCTGGTCCGGCTTCGCGAAGGTCCGTCATCGCGACGGCCACAGGATCGACGTGCGCCTGTGCGTGCAGTCCCTGTCCGGACAGGACGGCCGGGCCCAGTGGGTCGTCTCGGCGAGCGACAAGGCCACACCTCCCTCGTGGGCGGCGCACGGAGCGGCGCATCCCTCGCTGCCGGGGGCGCTGCATCTCCCCAGCCGCCTGCCGGTCGGTGTCGCGATACGCGACACCGAGCTGCGCTGCACCTGGGTGAACGACACCCAGGGCCTCAAGGACGGCATCCCCCTAACCCGGCGGCTGGGGCGCAGGCTGACAGAGGCGGCCCCCGGCGGCGAGGCCGAAACGCTCGAGGCACTGATGCGCCAGGTGCTGCAGAGCGGCGTCCCGACGCTCAACGTGGAATACCGGGCGTTCCTGCCGCCGCAGGCACGCAAGGAACGCACGCTGACAGCCTCCTTCTTCCGCCTCGACGACGCACAGGGCCGTGCCCTGGGCGTGTGCGCCGTGAGCGTGGATGTCACCGACAGCCGACTTGCCCGCGAGCGTCTGGCGATTCTGGGCGAGGCCAGCAAGCGGATCGGAACCACCCTGGACGTCATGCAGACCGGCCAGGAACTGGCCGACCTCGCGGTGCCGCTCCTCGCGGACTACGCCACCGTCGACCTGGCGGAGTCGGTTCCCCTCGGCGAGGGGCCCCTGGCCCGCCTCGGCCAGGGCGGACGCCCCCGCGCGTTCCGCCGCGCGGGCCTGGCCTCGAGCCACCAGGGGGCCCCGGGCTCCCCAATCCCGCGGGGGGAGCCGGTCCCCGTCCCACCGGCGTCGCCCTTCGCCGGCGTCCTGCTCTCTGGAAAGTCCCACTTCGAGCCAGCGCTGGACGCCTCGCCCAGCACCTGGGCGGAGCACCACGATGCGGCGCGGGCTGCGATCCACGACGGCACGGCGCACTCACTGATGGTCGTCCCGATCCACGCGCGCGGTGCCGTGCTGGGCGTGGCGATGTTCGTGCGGACGGCTGACCGTGCGCCGTTCGAGGAGGACGACCTGCTCCTGGCCGAGGAACTGGTCAGTTGGGCCGCGCTGGCCTTGGACAACGCCCGCCAGTACGCGCGCGAACGCTCCGCGGCCCTGGCCCTGCAGCGCCACCTGCTCCCCCACCGCGCAACGGGCGGGTCCGCCGCCGACGTGGCCTGGCGCTACGTGCCGGCCGACAGTCACCACGGCGTCGGGGGCGACTGGTTCGATGTGATTGCGCTGCCTGGCGCCCGGGTGGCCCTGGTCGTCGGAGATGTGGTCGGGCACGGCATCAATGCGGCCGCGACAATGGGTCAGCTCCGCACCGCCGTACACACCCTGGCCAGCATGGACATGCCTCCCGATGAATTGATGGCCCGTCTCGACGAGCAGGTCATCCGCCTCGCCGAGGCCGATGCCGACCCCAGGGACCCGGCCGGGGCAACGATGGCCGCCACGTGCCTGTATGCCGTGTACGACCCGGTGACCCGGCGCTGCACGATCGCGCGGGCCGGCCACACGCCGCCCGCGATCATCGATCCGCACGGAGGCGTCACCTTTCCCGATCTGCCCACCGGAGCGCCGCTCGGCCTCGGACTGGTCCCCTTCGAATCCGTGACACTTCAGTTGCCCGAGCACAGTGTGCTCGCCCTCTACACCGACGGCCTGATCGAGGACCGCAACCACGACATCGACACCGGAATGCACCGCCTGAGCACCGCCCTGGCGCAGCCCGGCCTCCCGCTGGACGAACTCAGCGCGTCGGTGGTGGACACCCTCTCGGCCAGCGCACCGGACGACGACGTCACCCTGCTCCTCGCCCAGACCCGCGCACTCGGCCCGAACCAGGTCGCTTCCTGGGAGCTTCCGGCCGACCCGGCCGTCGTCAGCCGCGCCCGGGCCCTGGCCACCGGGCAACTGGCCCAGTGGGGACTGGATCACCTGTCCCCGTCCACGGAACTGATCGTCAGCGAACTGGTCACCAACGCCATCCAGCACAGCGACGGCACGATCGACCTGCGCCTCATCCGCCACGAGGCGCTGACCTGCGAGGTCTACGACACCAGCACCAGCCACCCGCGCCTGCGCCACCCCCACACGATGGACGAGAACGGCCGCGGCCTCCTCCTCGTCTCACAGCTGTCCCGCAGATGGGGAACCCGCCACACACCGGAGGGAAAACTCATCTGGGCCGAACAGCCACTGACGCCCAGTCCGTGACTGCGCACCCCCACACCCCTTGTGTCAGTCGGGGCGTGACCCATCGCCCCTCGTGAGCGGTGACGAGGCCGTGCGGATGCCGCCCCGTGCCGCCCAGGCGGACGCAACTGTTCCACCCGTCCCGCACCAGAGGATCCCCGTGAAAATCCCAAAAATACTGAACTGCGGCAAAAACGCTGAACCCTGGACTGCCCGCGACCCTCGGACGCAGTGTGCAACTCGCGCCACTCATCTGACGGTTGGCCTGCCTCCACGTGTCCGGCGGTCGAGCCGTCCGCCTGGGCCTGCGTCCGAGCCGCCGCAGGCTCCGGGGCCCGCCGCGAGCCGACAGCCCCAAAGACGGCTGCGGACGACCTGGAAGCCCCGGCCGATGCCGCGGCGCCAGGCCCCTCACACCCTGGGCACGGCCGCTGACGCCGCTTCCGGGCGGCAGACCAGGCACTGCGCCCACGGCCGGCAAGCCGGCCGCGCCGCGACGGCGTCTTGGGCGGGCGCGGACGAGAACCTGGCGGTGGGCCCGCGCACAGCATCGGCCGGAGATCATCCCACCGCGCTGCGCCGGATGCGGCCTGGGTACCTGGCCGGACGGCGACCAATCCGTCCCGGTACACGTCAGGCGGCGTCGGACGGGGCCCCCGACTCGTGCAGCCCGAGCTGGCCGGCAACCGTTTCCAGCAGTTCGTCGGAGAGGTCGGGATCGGCCACGGCCCGGGCCATGAGCGTGGCGCCGACCAAGGCGCTGAGCGTGAGCATCGCCTCGGCGCGGGCCTGCTCGGAGTCGTCGCCGAGGCCGACGATCAGGTCGAGGTAGGCGCGGACCTGTTTCTCGTAGGCCTCTTTGAAGTGCTGGTCGCCGCGTCCGGCAGCGGCACCGAGGGTGACCAGGGCGCAGCCGGTGGCCGGCGCGTCGCGGTGCTGTGGGGCGAGGTAGGCGCCGACGAGGCCGGCACGCGGATCCTGTTCGTTCTTCCGCGCGGCTCTCTCCATTTTCGCCGAGCCCTCGGCCAGGGCCACGGCCGAGGCCTGGGCGATCAGGTCGTCCCGGGAAGCGAAGTGCTTGTAGAAGCCGCCGTGCGTCAGTCCGGCCTCCTTCATGAGGTCGGCGACACCGGGGCGGTTCACGCCCTCGGCGCGGACCTTGCGGGCCGCCACCCGCAGCACCCGCTCACGGGATGCCGCCTTGTCCGCCTGCGAGTGCCCCATGTCGGGCCTCCCTTCGAGGAGCGGCGCATGCCGCCGGACAAATAGATGATTCACATCATACACATGACGCAAAATGCCGCTTCGATCTGCATCTATTTGACTTTCAAGATGATGGAAGCAATCCTCAAATCTGGATGTCGACTGTCATCCAGAATGGAGAAGACACCATGACCGAGACCTACGTCCCCCGCCGCACGGCGGTCCTGCTCGTCGATCCCTACAACGACTTCCTCTCCGAGGGCGGCAAGATCTGGCCGCGCCTGGAGCCCATGGCGGCCGAGACCGGCCTGATCGACCACCTGCGCTCGGTGGTCGCTTCCGCCCGCCAGAGCGGCGTACGCGTGGTGTTCGTCCCGCACCGCCGCTGGGAGCCGGGCGACTACGAGAGCTGGGACCACCCCAATCCCACCCAGCAAAAGATCCAGGAGCGGCACAGCTTCGCCCGCGGCACCTGGGGTGGGGAGTTCCACCCCGACTTCCAGCCGCAGCCCGGCGATGTCGTCGCCCAGGAGCACTGGGCGCAAAGCGGGTTCGCCAACACCGACCTGGACCTCCAGCTCAAGCAGCACGGCATCACCCACGTCGTGGTGATCGGCCTGCTGGCGAACACCTGCATCGAGTCCACCGGCCGGTTCGCCATGGAACTCGGCTACCACGTGACGCTGGTGCGTGACGCCACTGCGGCCTTTCTCCCCGAGGAGATGCACGCCGCGCACGAACTGAACGGCCCCACCTACGCCCACGCCATCGTCACCACGGACGAACTCACCGCCGCATTCAAGGGAGCCCAGGCATGACGCTGACCGGAGAACTACTGATCGCAGCGGCCCACGTGGCCGCCACCGCGGGAACGATGAAGGCGCTCAATCCCGCCACCGGAGAACTCCTCGAGCCCGCATTCGCCTTCGGCGGCCCCGCCGAGGCCGACCGCGCTCTGCGCCTCGCCGACGAGGCCTTCGACAGCTACAGCCACACCTCCCTGGCCGAGCGTGCCGCATTCCTCGACCTCATCGCGGACAAGCTGGAGGCGGTCAAGGACGAACTCGCAGAACGCACCTCGCTGGAGACCGGCCTGCCCGCAGCCCAGTTCGAGGGTGAGACCCTCAGGGCCGCCGCGCACTTCCGCAAGTTCGCCGCCGTCGTCCGTCAGGGCCGGTTCCTCCAGGCGGCCATCGACCCCGCACAGCCGGACCGGCAGCCCGCACCGCGCATGGACCACCGGATGCAGAAGGTGGCCCTGGGCCCCGTGGTGATCTTCGGCGCCAGCAACTTCCCGATCTCCTACTCCGTCGCAGGCGGCGACACCGCCTCCGCTCTGGCCGCTGGCTGCCCCGTTGTCCTCAAGGCGCACAACGCCCATCCCGGTGCCTGCGAGATCCAGGGCCGCGCCATCCAGCAGGCCATCGCCCAAGCGGGACTGCACGAAGGCGTCTTCTCGCTGGTCCGGGGCGCAGGCAACGAGATCGGCGAGGCACTGGTGGAGCACCCCCTGGCGCGGGCGGTCACCTTCACCGGCTCCGAGGGCGGCGGCATGGCCCTCTACCGCCGGGCCCAGCAGCGTCCCGACCCCATCCCCGTGTTCACCGAGATGACCAGCGTCAACCCGACCTTCGTCCTGCCCGCCGCCCTGGCAGCCCGGGGCGCACAGATCGGTGCCGGCCTTGCCCAGTACGCGCAGTACAACGTCGGGCAGGCCTGCCTGAAGCCCGCCATCCTCCTCGCCATCGACGGGCCCGGCTTCACCCAGCTGCGTGACGCGGCGACGGCCGAGGTGGAAAAGACAGCCGCGCGGACCATGCTCACGCCCGGCATTCACGACTCCTACACCCGCAACGTACGGCGGATGGAGGAGGACGGCGCCACCCGGATCGGCGCCGGAGCGGCCCCGGTCCGCGCAGGGGACGGCCAGTCTCTGCTGCACGAGGTCACCGGTGAGCAAGTACTGGCCGAACCGGCCCTGCGTGAGGAGGTCTTCGGCCCGTCCATCCTGCTGGTCCGGCTGACCGACATGCAGCAACTGCACGAGGTGGCCCGCGCCTTCAGGGGACAGCTGTCGGCCACCATGCACGCCGACGCATCCGACCGCGCCGCCGCCGCACAGCTCCTGCCGATCCTGGAGCGCCGCACCGGCCGCATCGTGATCAACGCCTTCTCCATACCGCAAGAGGTCTCCCACGCCTCCGTCCACACAGGCCCCTTCCCGGCCACCTCCGACAGCCGCTTCACCTCCGTCGGCATGAGCGCGATCGAGCGATTCCTGCGGCCCGTCACCTACCAGGGCTTCCCCGACGAACTGCTGCCCGAGCCGCTGCGCGAGGCCAACCCACTGCACCTGTGGCGACTCGTCGACGGCGAACGCACACGCGCCTGACCTCCACAGCCTCCACGCCCCACAGGACCCCTCCGCTCTCCCCTCCCCCAACACACCATGAGCGCGCTGTCCACCGGGCGAGCCCCCGTGCCGCACGCCGTGGTCGGCCGTCACCGAACACCAGCAGGCGCCCAGGCGAGGCCGGCTGTGGCTCGTCCCGTCGCCGTGGGACACCGCACGCACCGGGGCCGGACACCGAAGCCACCGAAGCCACCGATGAAAGGAGCTCATCCATGACAACCAACGACCAAGCGGCGGCACGCAGCGAACGCCATGCCCGCGAAGACCTGCGCAAGAAGCTGACGGGCGTCTGGGAACTCGTGTCGTACACCGCGACAAGCGTCGACGGCCAGATCATCCACCCCCTCGGCCCCAGGCCACACGGGCTGATCATCTACACCCCCCACGGCTACATGTCCGCCCAGCTGAGCCGCGGCGACCGCCCGCACACGGGATCCGATCGTCTCGAGGAAGCCGCGGCAGCCGAACTGGCGCACGCAGCACTGACCTACGTCGCCTACGCCGGTCCCTTCCACGTCGTCGACCCGTCGACCGTCGAGCATCACGTCACGACCAGCCTCTTCCCGAACTGGGTCGGACAACCGCAGGTCAGGACAGTCAGCTTCGAAGACGACGTCCTGAAGCTGAGCCTGCCCACCCCCACCCGCCTCTGGGGCACAGACCGCCCCGCCGAACTCACCTGGCGCAGACCGGGCTGACGCCACCTCCCTCCCCTTTCACGGCTGCGCCGGGAGGCGCATTCACGGTGACCAGGTGCGCGCGTGGGACTGCCCATCGTTCACGCGGGCCTCCCATGGGCGTGCCTGCCCCGGACGCCGGGGGCAATTCCCGGTCCGTGATGATGGCCTGCACACGCGTCACGGGATAAACGCACCCTGACGGCGCGGGTCACGGCCCCGGTCAAGCGTCCGTATCGGCTTGCCATACATCCACCACCCGCTCGCCCTCGGCAGCATGCTCCCGGAGCACGACGGTGGCGCCCGGCAGGCTGCCGTACGAGCCGATCCACGACGCGAACATCCGCTCCGCCGTCGACCGGACATCCCACCAGCCCTGCATGACCGTCCGCCCCTCAGTCGTCAGCGTGAGGTGGTACCGGCCCGGCTCAGCCACGACGTATGCCCTCGGTCCGGTCGACAAGGATCACCGGTGACGCGCCCGCCTGGAACGCCGCGGCCCGCACATCGGCGACGACCTGCTCCACCGTGCCCGGCGCCCGGCCCGGGATCATGCCGAGGGCGGCCAGGAAACAGTGCCGGCACCGGTCCAGCGCTGCCGGGGGCGGTCATTCGCGAGTCAGTGGGAGGCGTCGAACGCGTCTCGGATTTCCTTGGGGACACGACCACGGTCGTTCACCTCATAGCCGTTCTGCCGAGCCCACGCACGAACCTCTTCCGCACTGGGGCCAGCCGCGGCGTCCCTGCGTGCCCGACCTGTCTCCTTCGTCCGGCCTACCTTCCGACCTTTATCGATGAACGGCCGGAGCGCCGCATCCAATTTGTCATAGCTATCCGGGTTGAGGTCGATTTCATAGTTAATGCCGTTCAGGGAAAACCTGTGCGTGCTGACCTCGTCCGACTCCGCACCGGTGAGGTCGTCCGAGTAAACGGTCACAATTTTCTGAGCCATGGCCGGATGCTACCCAGCAGCTTCGGCCGCTCTCGCAGTGCAGTGGATCACTGTCCCTGATGTGGCGGTTGTTCCCCCCTGACCATAGAATCGAACATGTGAACGAGGAAGCGCCGTCGCGGCTCCAGCTGCTCCACTTCGCCCGCCGCGTCATGGTCCAGCAAGCGACGGCAGCCCTCGCCCAACTCGATACCTGGATCGCCGACGAGGAACGGCGGGACGCGGAACGCCGCCGCGGCGGCGAGCAGATGCGCCCGGACCCGCCCGCATGGCTGATCCAGTACGGACTCAACAAACAGAACATCGACGCCGTGCACACCGGCGACTGCTGGGCGGGCGCGAAGAGCGGACGATGCCGCCCGGCCACCCGGCAGCAGGCACTCGACGCGCTGCGCCGGCAGGTAGCCGCATGCATCCACTGCCGCCCGGACACCGCCCTCGGCATCCTGGACTAGGCGCTGCGCGGCCCGCGGCCCGTCGTCTTCTTCGCGGTCGTCTTGCCGGCCGTGCTCTTCTTCGCGGTGGCCTTCGTGGCCGGTGTCTTCTTCGCCGCCTTCTTGGGGACGGTCTTCTGGGGCATTTCGTGGACGTCGGGCCTCGGTGTCCTCGCCACGGGAGGCCTGCGCCTTGGCCACGGATTCCTGCAGCGCGGCCATCAGGTCCACCATCTTGCCCGGTTGGATCTCCGGCTCCGGCACTTGCGGCAGGGGGCTTTTCCTCCCGCTTCGCCTCGATCACCTTCTCCAGTGCCTCGGTGTAGTGGTCGACGAAGTCCGCGCCCTCCAGCCGGTCGGTGGCCATCCGGTCGATGAGCAGCACGGCCTCGTCGACCTCCTCCTGCGACACCTCCACCGCCGGCGGATACAGCTCGGAGGGGTCACGGATCTCGTCGGGCCAGCGCATCGCGTGGAGCACCAGCGCGTTCTCCAGTACGCAGCAGGCTCAGCCGCTCCCGGCCGCTCCAGGTGAACTTCGCGACCGCCACCGGATCAAGATGCTCAAGCGCCAGATGTTCGGCCGAGCCGGCTTCGCAGTCCTTCGCAAGCGAGTCCTGCTCGCCTGATGTTGTCCGTCAATGAGTGATGCAGATCAAGGCTTAGGCACGGAGTTCGCGGCCCCGTGCAACCCTAGGCGGCGCGGGTTCCGTGTAGGGCGTAGGGAGAGGCGGATCTGGGTCTACGTGGGTCCGACGCTTCGATGCGTGAGACGAGGGAGAGCGTGACCGATCATTCCCGCGAGAGCGACTTCCGTTCCTGGGTGCTCGAGCATCGAACGCGCCTGCGGACGACGGCGTTTCTGCTCTGCGGTGACTGGTACCTCGCCGATGACCTCGTCCAGGACGCGCTCGGACGGCTCTACTCCAGGTGGGGCAAGGTGGTGGCAGGCGGCGATCCGCGTGCGTACGTCCGTCGGATCCTGTGCAACCTGCACACCGACTACCGACGTCGACCGGCCAGACGTGAGATCAGCGAGGCGGATGTGGCCTCGTTACACGCGCACCCGCACACCAGTACGGACGAGCGTGACGACGAGCTGATCGCCGCGCTGCTGACGATCCCGGTCGGGCAGCGGACCGTGCTCGTTTTGCGCTTCTTCGAGGATCTGTCCGTCGAGCAGGCCGCGGCCCTGCTCAGGACGAGTCCGGGCAACGTCAAGAGCCAGACGAGCCGCGGCCTGGAGGCTCTGCGCTCCGTGCTCCGGACGCGACCCACCAAGGACGTACGACCGACCAGGATCGAAGGAGCATCGTGAACCCCGACCAGGCGCCGGACGAACTTGCCGCGCGTATCGCGGCTATCAGCATCAGCGCTCCCGCCGACCACATCGATATCGACGAAGCGGTCCACTCAGGGACGAGGCGGCGCCAGCGTCGACGTCTTGCCGTCGCCGGCGTGTTCGCCTGCGTCGTGGCCCTCGCCGGATCGGCGGCCGTCGTAACGCAGGCGGACCACGACAGGAGCGACACCATGGCTACTCCCAGCTTCGGCACCTCAGCCCTGACCGCCGAAGGCCTCGGCGGGCGGTGGATCGCCATCCGGATCGACGGTCGTGACGTCGCGTCGTGGCGCGACGTCAGCGGCATTCCGGC
>NZ_JBSHAQ010000115.1:0-9563 GCF_053611585.1 Streptomyces sp. NPDC054794
CCTCTCATCAGGCACTCCGGAGCTTTCGATGTTCACTCCGGCATAGAAACACAAGCCACAGAGTCACAACCAGCCACTTTCGACACACGCCCTAGCTTGACTCTGTCGGGGATCTTGGAGTTTCCCGGTACGGCAGCGTGATCAACGGGCATGCTCGGGGCTGTTCCAAAGGTCCTTGCGATTGTCGAGGTGCTCGTTGTCCCTCCGTCCCCGTTCCGGTGAGCAAGTCCCGTCTCTGACCGCGCAGATCGCGCGGGCGAGCAACCCGGACGGCACGACGGCGATATGGGTGCGTGACCGGCTCGACGGGCTGTGGTGCGACGAGGACTTCGCCGACTGGTACCCGCGCGACGGGCGTCCGGGTCTCTCGCCCGCCCAGCTGGCCACCGTCTGTGTGCTGCAGTTCGTGCTCGGCCTGTCGGACCGGCAGGCCGCCGAGGCGGTTCGCTGCCGCATCGACTTCAAGTACGCGCTGGCCATGGAGCTGGACGATCCAGGCTTCCATCACAGCGTGCTGGCCGACTTCCGCGACCGTCTCGCCGATGACGGCCGTGCCGACCGCCTGCTCGACCTGGCGCTGGCCCGCCTGAAGGAGGCCGGGCTGGTGAGCGAGCGCACCACGCAGCGTACCGACTCCACCCATGTCCTGGCCGCGGTGCGGGATCTCACCCGAATGGAGCTGGTCACCGAGGCGGTCCGTGCCGCACTGGAAGAGGTCGCCGGCATCTCTCCTCACCTGCTGGACGATCTGGTCGATGAGGACTGGGGGCGCCGCTACGGCCGCCCGGTCCGCCTGGGCAAGAACCCCACCAAGCCCAAGACCAGGATCCTCGCCACCGGCAACGACGCCGTCCGGCTCCTGGAGCACCTCTACCGTCACGGAGCGGACCGCGCGTTGGGCCCGCGTGTCCAGGCCCTGCGCCAGATCATGGTGCAGAACTACCACCGTGACGCCGCAGGACGCCTGCGCTGGCGCACTGCCGAGACGGAAGGCGGGCCCGGGCTGCCGCCCTCGTCCCGGGCGATCGTCTCTCCCTACGACACCTCGGCCCGCTACGCACGGCACGGACACATCATCAGCTGGAAGGTGTTCTCCGCCCATTTGACCGAGACCTGTGCTCCCGACGGCCCCAACGTGATCACGGACGTGGCCACCACCGCGGCCACCACCCACGACAGCCAGGTCCTGCCCGGCATCCACACCCGACTGCGGCGCCGCGGCTTACTGCCCGCCGAGCACCTGGTCGACGCCGGCTACACCTCCCTGCCCCACCTGGAACAAGCCGCACGTGAACACCAGGTCACCGTCTCCGGGCCACTGCGCAGCAACCCCACCCGCCAACACCGCAAGAACGAAGGATTCGGCCGGGACGACTTCCATATCGACTTCGACCGCCGCCAGGTCACCTGCCCCCAGGGCCAGATCAGCGCAGGCTGGCACGGCCCCTACCCGACCTCCTCTCCCACCGCCGCCCCGCTGATCGTGGCCCGGTTCACCAAGAGCCAGTGCCGCCCCTGCCCTGCCCGCACCCGCTGCACCACCACCGCCGACAGCGCCCGGACCGTGGGATTTCCCCCACGAGAACTCCGCGACCTGCAACTCCGCCTCCGCGCCGAGCAGCAGACACCTGAGTGGAAGACCCGCTACGCGGTGCGCTCCGGAGTGGAGGGAACCGTCAACGAGTTCGCCCACGGCCACGGCATGCGCCGCTGCCGCTACCGAGGGCAGGGGAAGGCCCACATCCAGCACGTCCTGACGGCTATCGCCGTCAACATCGAGCGCCTCAGCGGACTGCCACCGGCCGAGGAAGCCCTCGTACCCCGCCGACCGACTGCCTTCCAAAACTACCTCGACCAGCGCGAGTTACCTCGGCTGAAATCCTGGCGAGCCCTGGGCAGTTGACCTCGCCGACTCCAAGATCCCCGACAGAGTCAAGCTAGGAGTTCGATCTTTCCTCGGCCTGGTCGAGCTCGCCCCGTGGCCGCCGTGCGGCGCCAGGCGCGGCCCTTCAAACCCTTGTGCAACCATATCGAATATCAATAGCATCGACTTTCGATGGTGCGCGGACCCTGAATGCACGCGCACGCTCTCGAAAGTGAGGATGCCTTGGAGTCGCTTGTGACCGGCCCCGCCGAACCGATCGCCCGTTCGAGGCGGCTCCCCGACAAACTTGCCATCCTGATGCTCTTCCTGGCGATCGCAGCACCGCTGTACGGCATCGTCTACGACATCAATGGAGCCACCCAGGCCGGTGCTGACGTCGGCGTGAGCGTACAAGTCCGAGCAGTGGACCGCCTCAAGATCCCCCTGCCCGACCACGCCATCACCGCCGCACAGGCGGAAGGCGTGGCAGGACGCGAAACGCAGCAGGCTATACGCCAGTACGATGGCGACCCCACCGGCCACACCCTGCACCTCGATGTACCGGGCGCCCGGGGCGCCACCTGGCTGGACGCCGACCTGCCCACAGTCACTCTGAGATCCTGGGGCTCCACCGTGCCCGAGCAGATCCTGGCGCGCGGCGGCACCGCGGTGATCACCGTGTGCGTCGGCGTCGGTGCGTTCCTGCTCTACCGGATCCTGCTGTCGATCGCGGCCGGGCGGCCCTTCGAATCCCGCAACCCCAGACGGATCGCCGGCCTGGCCGGAGCGATCTGGGTGGCCGGAGTGGTCCCCGGGGTCCTGACCTGGGCAGCCGCGAGCCTCGTCCTGCACCGCACGGGTCTGGCCGGGCCGCACAGCCCGGTCGTGGCCCCACCTGTGGACCTCATCGGCTCGGTGACCTGGAATCTCCTGCTGCCACTCCTAGTGCTGGCATTCGCGGAAGCCTTCCGCCGCGGCGGTGAGTTGGCCCGGGACGTCGAGGGGCTCGTCTGACATGGCACCCGATGCTGCAGAAGAACCGCACCGGGTGGTCTGCCACCTCGACACGCTGCTCACCGAACGCGAGATGACCCTTACCGACCTCGCCGCTCGCGTGGGCGTGACGGTCGTGAACCTCTCGATCCTCAAGAACAACCGGGCCAGGGCCATCCGCTTCTCCACCCTCACCCGGATCTGCGAAGCCCTCGACTGCCAGCCCGGCGACCTGTTCACAGTCACCCCCGCGCCGGACCGGTGACACTCGGGCCGCGCACGGCCAGGCAGCAGGGCGGGCTCGAACGTAAGGGGCGGGAGGGGAATTACGAGTTCCAGATTCTGAGGTCAGCCCTCATCCTTATCAGGTCGATCACAGGGACCGTCGACATCGGTCAACCCGGCCTGCGCCCCGGCCGATCGTCCCCTGAGGTCCGCCGCCGAGCGCTGCTGTTCGTGCTAGTTGGTGTCAGCCGCTGGTGTCAGCCGCCGCACGCGGTCTTTGCAGCGGGCGTCGCTGTTGAGCGATTGAGGCCGTCCCTGGCGTGGCGGAGGATGGTGCTCATGTGCGCTCTTTTCGACCCTCCCGAGCCTCGCCGCGTCTCGCCGGGCGAGTACCCCGTGTGGGACCAGGCTCTCGCCCTTCTGAACCGGGACCTGGCGGCGACGCTTCCCCAGCTGGAACCCCTGCAACTGCTGGCCCTGCCGTCCTACGATGCGGATGAGCCGGAGAACGTCCACGTCGCCATGGCCAACGGCGAGTGGCACGGCAATCACCTGGACCCGGACTCGCAGGACAACCTTGCCTCTGCGCTGGCGAGCGTCGCCGATGCTGCACAGGAGACCGTCATGGAGCTTCTGTGGCAGGCGTGGCCCCTGTGTCCTGAGCATGGCCTGGGCATGCATCCGAGGGAGGATGCAGAGGAGCGGCTGTTCTGGTGGTGCGCGGGAGAACGGTTGCGTCGCGGCCCGGCTCATATTCAGGCGGCCGTGGGCGCACTCGATGCCTTGGGAGAGTCGATCCGTACACGGTCTTGAAAACCGTCGTGGCAGCGATGTCACCGTGGGTTCAAATCCCACACCCACCGCCTGTGAGCGGCCCCTGACCAGGTAAATCAGTCAGGGGCCGTTCTCGTGCGCGTTGTCCGCCAGCGACCGCGGTTCCCCGCTGCTTCCCGACCGAACGGGCACGGGAGGGGCACGTTGACTGGCACTCTTTAGACGGCGAGCAGCCCGGCGAGCACCACAGCCCCCGCCGCAGAGAAGACCCGCAGCTTCCTCCAGCCTGGTCCCGAAGCCTGGCGGTTCAGCTCCCACACGAACACCAGACCGCCACCGAGGCCCAGCGCACTCCGCAGCAGGAAAACAGCCGTGTGCATAGGGAGCCTCCAGGGAGCTTCAAATGGACGGGAAGGTTACCCCGGGCGGCGGTCTGGTGGTGTGTGGGGGCGCTCATGCGGGGCGCGGGGGCTCACGCGGTCGGTGGAATTTCAATGATCGAGTCAAGGCCGGGGGCGCGCCCTCCACCAGTGAGGGCGGCACCTCGTCTCGGAGATCGTCTGTGCCTCAGCCGACGAACGTCAGCCACGACGGCGGGCACGCCGACTGATCAGGTGCGCGTGTGTCTCGCTGCAGCCCCGCCGGCCTCAGCCACGCTGCCGGTTTTGTGGCCTCGGGTTGAGTCAAGCCGTCTGCGGGCGGGCCTTCGTGCCGCCACCGTTCGATTGTGACGTCGAGCCACCCGTCGAGGCCATCGACGACGTTCTCAGCGCAGGGGCCTGGTGACGGTTCCGGACGGCAGGTCGCTCCGTGGGAGCGGCTCTGTTAATTCAGGTAGAAGCGTTGGTTGCTCACATTCTTGCATTTCCACAGGATGATGCGAGCGCCGTTCGTCTTGCTTCCTCCCTGGACATCGAGGCATTGAGTACCCACGTGGATCTCGTATGTATTGCCTCGTGGGACGGGGTACCAGGCTTGCTTGAAGGCGCTGTGGCAGGACCGCTGTGTTACCTTGTGGCCCTTTCTCAGGTCGCCGCCGTCGAGGCACTTGTTGCTGAACTCGGATTTCACCCAGTACCGGAATGCGCCGTTGTCCATGAAGGTCCAGCGCTGGTTCCTCTGCCCGTGGCAGGTCCACTGATCGATTTTCGCTGCGTCACTGGCGTCCCAACCGTGCACAGTGATGCACTTGTCGGGTGTGTGGGCCGGCCGGATGTAGTGCACGCCCGGCACAGGAGTTGCGCGCTCAGAAGACGCTGCGGGAGCACTTGAGGAGGCCGTGGGCGCTGAGGCAGCAGGGGATACGATCCCGAGCATGCTCGCGCCACTCAACAGGCCCGCCAGAAGAATCCTACTTTTCTTCACTTTTCCCTCCGAGAGTCAGGCGCGGACCATCTTGAATTTCTGGTTGCGGCCGTAGTTGCAGCTCCACAGCACGAGTTGTGTGTTGTTCCGCTGGGACGCTCCCGGAACGTCCAGGCACTTCTGAGCGTCGTACCAGGGTTGGATGGTCGCGTAGCCTGCGACGCTCTTCACGAAGAATTTCTGGTTCTTACGGCTGTTGCAGTCCCACTGACCGATCTTGGTGCCGTTGGCCTTGCTTCCGCCCAGCACGTCCAAGCACTTGCCGCTGTGCTCAGCTGTGACGTAGGCCAGTCCCCGGTCACTGACGAAGAGCAACCTCCATCGCTGGTTGGCCCGGTTCAGGCATGTGTATTGGTCGACGGCGGCACCCTTGGCTGTGCTGGCACCGTGGACGGTGAGGCACTTACCGCTGTGCTTCGCCTTGAAGTACCAGACGCCACCGTCACGCAAGGCGTCCTGGGGCGCCGGTGTTTTCACCGATGCCGCTTGCGAGAGCATGCCGCCGGTCGCGGCGTTCGCGGACGGGGTGAGTGCGATGCCGGCTCCCAGTGCCCCTATAGCAGCTGCGAGGGCGAGTTTCCTGCGCTTCTTCACGCTTTCGTTCCTCCGTCGTTGGAGATGCGCACCCCGGGTCCCGTCGACGTTTCTGGCTCCCGACGGGCTGGTGCCTGCCATCGAGTTCAGCGGGCTGGGTATTGAATGGGCAGCCGGTCTCATCGCCCTGATCAATGGCCGCACTGCAGGTGACAGGCCCTCGTTGTAGTCCCTGACCAAAGAACGCGCTCTTGCTTGCTCTTCTGCGACGGGCGCGCGTAGCTTCGCGAGTCGCAGCGCCGCATCCACGGGAGAGGCGGCAACGGGGTAGGGAGAGCTGTCGATGGCGGGACGTCGGGAAAGCCCACTGGATCCGAGTGCGGGGCCGGTTGCGCGGTTCGCGTTCGAGTTACGCAAGTTCCGGGCGGAGGCGGGCAGTCCGACGTACCGGGTGATGGCGCAGCGTACGGGGCAGGGGGCGAGCACGCTGTCGCAGGCGGCCGGTGGTGAGCGGTTGCCGACGCTGCCGGTTGTCCTGGCCTACGTCCAAGCCTGCGGCGGCGACCAGGAAAAGTGGGAGGCGCGGTGGCGTGAGGTCTCCGCGGAAGCGGCGGCCCAGCGCCGGCCCGAGGACGAGGATGATGTCCAGCCTCCCTATCGGGGACTGGCCCGTTTCGAGACCGGCGACGCCGAATTATTCTTCGGCCGTGATGAGCTCACCGACCGCCTGCTCGGGCTGACCCGCTCCCGCCGGTTCACCGCGGTGTTCGGCCCCTCAGGCAGCGGCAAGTCTTCCTTGCTTCGGGCCGGCCTCATCCAGCGCCTGCGAACTCCGGACCCGGCCGGGGCGCCGCCAGCTGCGCTGCGCGTCCTCACCCCTGGCGCGCACCCGCTGCGCACTCACGAGCATCGCCTTGAACCGAAGGACGCCGACGGCGACACGTGGTTGATCGTGGACCAATTCGAAGAGCTCTACACCCTCTGTCACGACCCGGCCGAACGCGATCAGTTCATCGACCGCCTGCTGGCAGCCGCCACCCCGGCGAGCCGACTGCGCGTCGTCATCGCCGTCCGGGCGGACTTCCTCGGCCGGTGCGCCGAACACCCCGCCCTCACCGCCGCCCTGCAGGACGGCACCGTGCTCGTCGGGCCGATGACCCGCGACGAATTACGCGAGACCATCATCAAGCCCGCCCAGAGCACCGGCATGATCGTGGAACGGACGCTGACCGCGGGCATCCTCGACGAGGTGGAGGGCGAGCCCGGCGCGCTGCCGCTGATGTCCCACGCCCTGCTGGAAACCTGGCACCGCCGCAAAGGCCGCGCTCTCACCGAAGCCGCGTTCGAGGCGGCCGGCGGGCTCCACGGCGCCATCGCCCGTACCGCCGAAGACGTCCACGCCAGCCTCGCCCCAGCTCAAGCGGCTCTTGCTCGCCGCATCCTGCTGCGGCTGATCACCCCGGGCGAGGGAACCCCCGACACCCGCCGCCCCGCCCAACGCGATGAATTCGACTTCGGCGACCCCGTAGACACCAAGACCGTCTTGGATCGGCTGGCCCAGGCCCGCCTGGTCACCCTCGACGAGAACGCGGTCGACATCGCCCACGAAGCCCTCATCACCGCCTGGCCCCGGCTCCGGCAATGGATCGACGATGCCCGCGAGCGACTGCGCCTTCACCGTCACCTGACCGAAGCCGCCCAAGCCTGGAACAGCCTCGGCCGCGACCCCGGCGCGCTCTACCGCGGCACGCGTCTGACCGCAGCCGAAGAAACCTTCACCACTTCCGACATTACCGACGACCTAACCGCTGTGGAACGGGACTTCCTCGCCACCAGCTCCATCGCTCGCCAGCGCGAACAACAGGCGACGGCCCGCACCACCCGACGCTTGCGACAGTCCGCCATCACCCTGTCCGTCTTGCTCGTCCTTGCCCTCGTAGCCAGCCTCACCGCGTGGAACCAGTACCGGGTCAGCGATCAAGAACGACGCAGGGCTGTTGCAGCCCAACACCTGGCACTGTCTCGGCAGTTGGCTGCGCAATCATCCAGTCTCCTTGGAACCGATCCAGACCTGTCTTCGCTTCTGGCCGTACGGGCCTACCAGGCCAGTCACACGACCGAATCCATCACCAGCCTCTTCGCCGCCGCAGCCCTCCCACTCGGTCACCGGCTCACCGCACACGCCGAAGTCTGGTCGGTGGCGTTCAGTCCGGACGGTCACACGGTGGCCAGCGGTGGTGACGATGGCGTGGTGCGGCTGTGGGACCCGGCCACCGGAAAAGAGCGCGGCAGGCTGACCGGACACCGCGGAGCGGTCTGGTCGGTGGCGTTCAGTCCGGACGGTCACACGGTGGCCAGCGGTGGTGACGATGGCGTGGTGCGGCTGTGGGACCCGGCCACCGGAAAAGAGCGCGGCAGGCTGACCGGACACCGCGGAGCGGTCCGGTCGGTGGCGTTCAGCCCGGACGGCCACACCCTGGCCAGCGGCGATGACGGTGGCGATGACAGCCGCAATGACGGAGTGGTGCGGCTGTGGGACGTGCCGACCGGCCACCTGCGCGACACCCTGACTGGCCACACCAACACCATCCTGTCCGTTGCGTTCAGTCCCGATGGGCGCACCCTGGCCAGCGGCGGCAACGAAGGCATGGTGCGGCTATGGGACCCGGCCACCGGCCGCCCGCGCAGGGCAATCAGATACGGAGCCTCTGCATGGGCGCTGGCGTTCAGCCCGGACGGCCACACCCTGGCCAGCGGAGGGCTCGACGGTGCCAAGACCGTGCGGTTGTGGGACGTGGCTACTGGTCGTCAGCGCAGGGCACTCGGGCACGGGGGCGTTGTGACATCGCTCGCGTTCAGTCCGGACGGCCGCACCCTCGCAAGCGCCGGAGAGGAAAGCACCGTACGGCAGTGGGACACGGCCACCGGCCAGCAGCGCGGCACACTGGTCGGCCACTCCGCCACGGTGCGGTCGCTTGCATTCAGTGCGGATGGCCGCACGCTGGCCAGCGGCGGCGACGACCGAACGGTGCGGCTGTGGGACCTGTTCAGCAGCGGACGTGCGGCATCCCTGACGCCGCACGTCGGCGTGGAGTCAGTGGCCTTCAGCCCCAACAGCCGCACTCTTGCCAGCGGAACCGACGACGGAGTGGTGCGGCTGTGGGACGTGCCAAGCGGCCACCTGCGCGACACCCTGACCGGCCACACCCGTAGGGTCCAGTCCGTAGCGTTCAGTCCCGACGGGCGCACCCTCGCCAGCGGCAGCGACGACACCACCGTCCGACTATGGAATATATCTGCCCGTAAGTTCCGTAAGGCCATCAAAACATACGTAGGGATCCATTCTCTGACTTTCAACCAACACAGCAGCATTCTGGCCAGCGGAGGAATTGAAGGCCTGGTCGGACTGTGGGATGTCAAAAGCGGCAAACAGCGCACTACCTTCACCGAAGACCAACAAGGACCGGTGTCATTGGCGTTCAGCCCGAACGGACACACTTTGGCCGCCGGAAGCGGGGACACCACGATCCGATTGTGGAACGTAGCCAGCGGCAAACAGCGAGTCCTCCAGACGTCAGACGTCGCAGTCGAGACCGTGGCGTTCAGCCCGGACGGACGCACCTTGGCCAGCGGCGGTGCTGACGGAGTGGTCCGGCTGTGGAACGCCGAGACTGGTCAACCGCGAAAGAGCTTCACCGGCAGTAGCGACAACGTCAGAGGGCGGTATGAGACTTCATACGGGTTTTGTCGTCACCTGAACGTGTGACGGTGCGGCATCCCGGCCGGTCGGCGGCCATGGGCATGTTGG
>NZ_JBSHAQ010000116.1:0-9180 GCF_053611585.1 Streptomyces sp. NPDC054794
TCAACGTCTTGTGGGCCCTGTTGCGCGACGGACGGTGCTACCAACTCACACCACCCGTGAGCGAGGCGGCTTGACAACTTCATTGGGAGTCGTAGTGTTCCCGAGGCCGCGGCTGATGCTGAGCAGCAACTGGCCAACTTGCCCTGGCGATGGTGGGTTGGCCCGGACAGCGACGCCGGCGTGGCAGAGGCATTGCGGGAACGCGGCTACAGCCGCAACGGCAGCATGCCAATCATGGCAGTCCGACTCGACCAACTATCTGCACCGCCTCCGCCCGCCAGCCTCATCATCGAACGCGTCGATGGACCGGACGGTGTGACGGACTACGTCGATGCCTACGCGTCATCTTTCGGAGTCGGCCACACACTTCAGACCTTGGTAGTAGACGCTGAATCCAACCTCCGCACCGACCTCGGCCGCCTAATCCGCTTGGTCGGGCGGATTGACGGTCGCGCGGTGGCTACATCGGCCGTGCTGATGAGCAACGGTGTTGCAGGTGTCTACTGGGTCGGGACACATCCCACGTACCGTGGGCGGGGCATAGGCGCGGCGCTCACGGCGGCCGCAATGGTCATTGGGCGCCAGCATGGAGCACTCGTCTGCACTCTGCAGGCCAGTGACCTGGGCGCGCCGGTCTACCAGCGGCTGGGATTCACACAGGTGAGCGAAGTCGTGCTCTATTCGCCGCCATCGGGACTGTGACCAAAACTGCGCCCGGAGGTGGCAGTGGGGCCTGGTCCGGCTTTTTAAGAAGCCGCAACTCAACCGATCATGGAACGGGCGGATCGAACAGGTTTCCCGCCGGGGTGATCTTCCCGTTGTGTGTGCATTAAGGCAGGGCCTCTCGGTGGCTCGGGGATGCGAATCTCAGGGCGAGCAAGTCGTAGGTCACCGCAGCAGTATGACGCGGGCGGGGCCGGCGAGGGCGGGTCTGCCAGACCTAGTAAGAGAGGAACGACCGTGATGTCGCGTCCGGGGTCCAGCATCGGAGGCACCACTGTCGGTCACGGAAGGACAGCGGCATGAAGGCCGTTCAGATCATGAGTTACGGTGCGGCGGACGTCCTGCTTGTCAACGAGGTCGACCGTCCCGCTCCCGGTGCGGGCGAGGTGCTGGTGTCGGTCGAGGCGACCAGCGTGAACGGCCACGATGTGATCTTCCGCGCGGGAGAGTTGAAGATGGTGTCGGGACGTCGGTTCCCGATCGGTACGGGGCTGGACTTCGCGGGCACCGTCGTCGAGACCGGCGCCGACGTCCAGGGCTACCGGGCCGGGGACAGGGTGTGGGGCATGGTGCACCCCCGGCAGCGGCACGTCACCGCGGGGGCGGCCGAGTACGTCACGGTGGCAGCGAACCGTATCTCGCATGCTCCGGCGGGCCTCTCGTCGGTCGACGCTGCCTCCCTGGTCGTGGCGGGCGCCACGGCGCTGATCGCGCTGCGTGACAGCGTGCACGTCGCTGGCGGGGAACGGGTCCTGGTGCGGGGCGCGGCCGGCGGAGTCGGCACCGCCGCCGTGCAACTGGCACACGCGATGGGCGGCCATGTCACCGCGCTGGCCCGCGACCGCCATGCAGAACTTCTCACCGGACTCGGTGCCGACGAGGTCCTCGACTACCGCTCCACCACCTCGGACCGAATCGGCCCGTTCGACGTCATCGTCGACACCGTCGGCGCGGAACTGCACCGCTACCGGAGCCGGTTGGCAAAGGGCGGCCGGATGGTCACCGTCGCACTGTCCCTGTCTGCCCTGGCCGCGATCGCCGCGTCGAGCGCGCACGGTTCCCGCCGCGTCCGCACCTTCAGCGCCAACCCCGGCAGCGCTTTGCTGGGCGACGTGGCCGACCACGTCACCTCGGGTGTACTGCGTCCGGTGGTCGACAGCGTGTACCCGCTCGCGGACATCGCCGCGGCGCACGAGGCGTTCGAGCGCGGTGGCGTCGTGGGCAAGCACGTGGTCACGGTGTCCGCATGACTCCGTCGTTCTCGCGGGACTCGTGAGGACCAGACCGGGGTCGACGTCTTGGCCTTGGACCTGCACCCCCGGGTGTGCGTAGTTGAGGTACGGAATCCCGGTGAGATTGATCTTGCTGCGATTCCACTACTCCTGCCAGGGCTCAGGCGTGCTGGCTCGGGTGCGTTCTCGCCTACTTCGGGTTCGGGCCAGCGGCCGAAGGGTCCGTGTTCTCCGAGTCTGGTGGCGCCGAGGACGCCGGGGCCCTTCCTACGGTGGGGCGGCGGGGATCACTGGTCGTCTCCGTTCCGGGCCTGCGCGAGCAGCTGGGCCACAGGTCGTTGGTGCCGTCCTGAGCCTGGCGGGTGAGGTCGTCCAGCACGGTGTCGCCGTCGAGGACCTGGGCAGTGTGCCGTTCCAGCAGCTCCGGGTCAGTGCCGCTGCCGGGGCCGGTGATGCGGGCACGGACCGGGCGGCGGGGCCCGATGACCTGCGCGTCGTCCGGTGAGGCGGCTTCCCGGCCTCAGCAAGCGCCCGGTACAGCGAGGCGACCGAGGGATGGCGTCCCGCGTTCTTGCCCGTCTTGATCGTCAGTTTCTTCGCGATGTCAGGGACGGGGACGCCTTGTTCTTCAGTGCGACGGCGAAGGTCAGCATGTCGCCGTCGATGACCTTGGGACGTCCGCCGTGGTTGCCCTTGGCTACGGCGGTCTGTTGGCCCTCCAGGGTCTTCTCCCGGAGGTAATTGCGGTCGAGCTGGGCGGCGACGGCGAGCACGGCGAAGAACGTCGCGCCCATGCCGTTGGCGTCGTAGATGCCGGTGAGCGGGCCGGTGAGGAGTTCGAGCTGAACGCCGGCGTCCTGGAGCTGGCCGGAGAGGCTCATCAACTCGGCGGCGTTGCGGGCCAGACGCTTGAGCTCGTGAACGGTGAGGATGACCTCTTGGTCGGGGGCGGCCTCCTTGATGTCGTACGCGAGCTTGAGAGCCTTCTCCAGCGCGGGCCGGGTCCTGACGCGAGTAGCGATCTTCTCGGAGAAGATCCGATTGCAGATCGGTTCGAGCGCGGCGAGCTGTGAGGCGAGTTCCTGCTGGGCGGTCGAGCAGCGGGCGTAGCCGATCCGGATCGGCTTGGCCGCCGCGGCGGCCGTCAGTGCCTCGACGGGCGGGGCCGCCTTCCACGGCCGCCCCGGGCCGCGGTCTTCCGGCACGATCACCTCCAGCTCCTCGCGGAGCGCGGGCACGAGGATGAAGCGGGCGGTGTGGTATTTCGTTGCGCACTTCCCGCTCCGGGCGCGGCAGGCGCTGCCCGCCGGAGCCTCACATTTCGGACAGTCATTTCGTTCTACTGCGATTGCGGCTTGATCGGGCGTCAGATCCACCCGCGCAGCCTGTCAGAACTGTCTCGCACAACATGCCGTTTTGAGAGGGGTTCTGCGAATGGCGACCTGCGGATTCGTGAGCGGTTCCGGGGTGTTCGCAGAACTCTCGCAACTGGTCATTTATGCGAATCGCCGAGCGTCACGCTTGTCACCAAGGAGTTGCAGACAGCCCGCTGGCCCCCTGATGTGGTTGAAGCAGGGACCACCAGGGCTGTCGCCCAGATTGCCACAGCGCCCTGCGCGAACGTCTACGGGCAGTGGATCATCACGCGTGGCGTCGAGACCGTCGCCGACTGCCTGGCGTCGGCGACGGATGCCCCTGAACGTCATGGCGACCTGATTCCGCCGGGGCCGTGGGGTGAGCGCGGACGGGCTCGGCGTTCGCGGATTGCGGTCGCTTACCCCGCTCCGACGCATGCCTCCGCCTCTGCCAGGTACCGCGCCACCGGGCCCAGGGTCAGCATTCCGCTGGCGGCGCCGGCGTGTTCTGCACAGGCATCACGCAGGGCAGCCGCAGCGTGCGCGGCGATTCCGCGCTCGCCGAGGCGTACGGCGGCGCGGGCGGTCAGGCACCACATGGCCTCCTGCATGTGGTCACGCGGTGGTTCGGGCACCGCAGCGAGGGCGGTACGGGCCTGCTCGCCCCGGTCCTGGGCGAGCAGCACGAGGGGTCGCGTCCAGGGCCTGTACGGGCCCCAGTCGAGGTGCGGGTCGGTGGGTGCGGGCCGGTCGTGCAGCAGGCGCAGTCCCAGTAGGGCGAGCGGGAACAGGCCGCGGTGCAGCCCCGGCATTCCGGCCGTCCGGAGGGCGTCCTCGGCAGCGCGGTAGTGCGCTGCCGCCGTGGCGGCGGTCGGTCCGCCGGGTTCGGCGCTGCGGGCGGCCGTGGCCCGGGCCCTGAACCACCCGGTGAGGACGGAGACGAGGGACGCCTCGGTGGTGGCGGCGAGCTGGTCGACTGCATGGGCGTGCGAGGTCGCGGCGTCGAGGTCGCCGAGGGCCGAGGCGGATTGCAGGCGGACGAGTCGGCCGAGTACGGCGAAGTTCGGCAACTCGTGCCGGGTGGACAAGTCGAGGATCTCGGCGCCGGTCCTGTCCCGTGCCGCCGCGAGCCCGGGGCTGCTGAAGGACTGCAGGAACACCCCGTTGAGGGCGAAGGCCAGCAGGGCGGGATCGGCCAGCTCCCGTGCCAGCTCCTCGGCCTGACGCGCCGCCTGCTGCGCGTGCTTCAGCTCGGTCCCGGACAGATCGGCGCTGCGGCTCTCGACGGCGACCGTGGCCAGGAGGCGGGCGCGCAGGTCGGCGGGGCCGTCGGGGCCGAGCCCGGTGAGCGTGCGCTCGGCAGCCGCGACGACGGCGCGGGACTGCTCGGGGTCATCAGCCCGGCTCCAGATGGCGGGCACGTCGTAGGCGCCGATGATCCGGGCGGTCAGGGAGAGGTCTCCCGTGCGTTCCGCCGCCTGGATGGCGGCGAGGCGGTCGCGCCGCGAGCGGACGAGGGCCTCGCCACCCGCCAGTGCGAGGGTGCGGGCCAGATCCACGGTGGTGCGCGGGCCGAGCCGGACACCATGGCCGGTCCACTCGGTACGTGCTCCTTCTGGGAGCGAGGACCCGTTGAGGATGTCCGTCTCCAGGCGCTGAAGGCCGGCACCGGGGTCGAGTCCGAGTTGGTCAACGAGCATCGCGCGGGCGCGGCGGAGGGTGGCCAGCGCGTCGGCCTGGCGGCCCGCGCGGTACAGCGCGCGGGCAAGCAGCTCCCAGGCCGGCTCGCGCCACGGGTGTTCGGCGACATGCGCACCCAGTTCGGGGACGAGATCTGCCCCTTCCCCGGAGTCGAGGAGGATGCGGGCGCGCAGTTCCACCCCCTCCAACCTCAATTCCTCCAGCCGGGTCCGCTCGCGCTGCGCCCATGCGGAGCCGGTCACATCGGCGTAGGCGGGTCCGCGCCAGGCCGCGAGTGCCGCGCCGAGGTCGGTCACCGCGGCGGGGTTGCGGCGGGCTCGGGCCACGGTGTCCTGGAACCGATGGACGTCCACGTCCTCGCGCGGCAGGCGCAGCGCGTAGCCGGGACCTTCGGTGACGATGACGCGCGGCGGATTGCGGGGCGGTCGGTCGGGTTCGAGGGCGCGGCGCAGCGCGGCGACGAACGTACGCAAAGCACCAACGGCGCGGGCAGGCGGATCGGTCCACAGGTCACTGACAAGGGTGTCGGTGGTGACCATCCGTCCCTCGGCGGCGACGAGCCGGGCGAGTACCTCACGATGGCGGGGTCCGCCCAGGTCAACCGGGCTGCCGTCGTCGCGGAGGGCACGCACCACACCGAGCACGTCGATTCGCATGCCCCCATCCTCCGTGCCAGGGGCCGGCTGCGCCCAACCGCACTGATCGGCTGCTGATCGCCGTCGCCCAAGCTGATCCGGTCAAGTCCCCGACCCGAAAGGGTGGTCCCTCATGACGCTCACCATTCCCGGCTTCGATCACATCCGCCTGCCCGGTGCGAACGGTGTGGAGCTGGCTGCAGCTGTCGGCGGCAGCGGCAGCCCGGTCGTGCTGTTGCACGGCTTTCCCCAGACCCACCTGATGTGGCGACACGTCGCCGAGCGGCTCGCCGACGAGCACACGGTGATCTGTCCTGACCTGCGGGGTTACGGCGCCAGCGACAAGCCCGCGGCCACCGGCCCCGATGTGTACGCCAAGCGCACCATGGCCGCCGACGTCGTGACCCTGGCGGCGGCGCTCGGCCACGAGCGCTTTGCCCTCGTCGGACACGACCGAGGCGCCCTGGTCGCCTTCCGGGCGGGGTTGGACCACCCTGAGACCATCACGCACCTGGGCATCCTCGACATCGTGCCGACGCTCGACATGTGGAACGTCCTGCACGGCGCCTCCGCGGCGGTCGGCTACCACCTCTTCCTGATGGCGCAGCCGCCAGGCCTGCCGGAGGCGATGATCGCAGGCAGCGCGGACGCGTTCTTCGGCTCGTTCCTCGACGCCTGGGCCAACGACCCGACCACCATGCCCGAGGATGTACGTGCCGAATACCAGCGCGCGAGCGCCGCGGCAGTGACGTCGATCGTCGCGGACTACCGGGCCTCGGCGGGCATCGACGTCATGCACGACCAGGCGGACCTGGACGCCGGGTCGCAGCTGGCCATGCCCGTGACGGTCGTCCAGCAGGACTGGGGCGCGCAGCTCGGCTACGACGCTGCCGGCGTGTGGAAGGCATGGGCACCGGACCTGGACCACCGGCTGACCCACGCCGGGCACTTCATGGCCGAAGAGGCACCCGACGAGATCGCGGCCGCGATCCGGGGCCTGCTGGCCCGCTGAGCCTCCTGCTCTCGACTCGTCGGCTGGGCCACGGCCGATCGGCGAGCGCCAGGTTTTCGGCGATCAGCATTCTTTTCTTGCGCTGGGTACCCAGGCGGTGCCGCCCGGCCTACACGGGGTACAACGAACGGCCTGACGTCTCGGGTGCGCCGGCGGTAGCCCTCATGAATTACGGCGCTCAACTTACGACCCTCAGGAGATACGGCGAGGCTATCGATGCCCTGCAGGCGGCTCTGGCGGTTCTGTCCCAGACCAGTCGGAGCGTGGAACCTCTCGCACTGATGTGCCTCGCTGAAGCACTGCAGGGTGTTGGTCGACACCCCGAAGCCATCAACTCCCTCCAAAAGGTTTGGTTGGGCGCTGTGGTGCTCACGGCGACCGTGCTCCTCGTGGCGCTGCGTCAGGGGGACTTCAGCGACACGTCAAGGCTGACGGCGGTATTGAGTTTCGGGCTGTCCGTCGTCGGACTGGCTATCGACCTCTGGCGTGGCAGCTCCACGAGCGAGCCCGGCGCCGTTGCTCTTTCGCAGGAGCGGCTGGCACAGCTGGCTGAGCGATTGGCTGCGGCCGTGCAGGACCAGTGGGAGGAGGAGTGGCGGCTGCGCCGACTGCAGGATCCGTCTCCGCTCCCGGTGCAGTGGTCGCCTGCCGAGGCGTGGCTCACCGATGATCCGGACACCATCGGACCGGCGCCGGAACCGGGTGAGCGACTCGCGAGCGTCTCGGCCGTTCTCGAGGCCGTACCTTCACGACGATTGGTGGTGCTGGGCGCCCCGGGCAGCGGCAAGACCGTCCTGGCTGTCCGCTTCATTCTGGACCGGCTGGCCCACCGTGCCTCGGGGGATCCCGTACCGGTGCTCTTCTCTTTGTCCAGCTGGCAGCCAGACCGGGAACGGCTGCGGGACTGGATGGCAGCCCAGCTGTGCGCCACCTACCCCGGGGCCCCCTGGGCCCAGGAGCTGCTCAAGGCCGGGCTCGTGCTGCTGGTTCTCGACGGGCTCGATGAGTGCTGGGCCACGCTTGCCGACGAGAACTGGTCCGACTACGTGTCCTCACTGACGTGACTGGCCTGTGCCGACAGCCTGCCCGTTCACGGGCGCGGATCCTCTTGCGTAGCGTCGGCCTCCGGAGTCGTGTTGTTTTCCCCGCGGAGTTCCTCCGCGACTTCGTACGCCCGATCCGGGTCGTAGACCGTCACCGTCTTGGCCGGTGAATACAGCGCCATGGTCCGGGGCGTGTGCTGGTAGCTGCGGACGCCGTGGCGGACAGCCAGCTCGTCGACCGCGCCGACGGGCACGTGCCACAGGGCAGCCAGGTGTGATCGCGTCCACCATTCATCCGGGCATGCGAAGTTCCGGTCCACCTTCGCCAGGTACTCCACCGCTACACCAGCCGAACCGAGTTGGCTGGTCAACCAGGCGAGCAGTGCCTCTGCGTCGACCTGGGACATCGGGGCCTGAAACCCCGGCTCGCACTGCACCGTCCCGCCACGCGTGTGCAACACCACTTGGAGCGACTTTCGTTGGCCCAGTCTGAGCCCTTCGACAACGACGATGCGTTGCAGATCAGCCGCAGCGACGATCGACGAACGCAGGGAGCGCGCGATCACGAGTTGTTTCGCATTCCCCTGAGGGCGGAACTCGATCCACCGCACCATCGTGGCCGACACCGTGAACATCAAGGCCAGGGAGAGCCCGATCACGGCCAGGGCGGCCAGCCCGAGACCGACCCAGACGATGGCCCACAGCAACCCGGACTCCGTGAGCACGGCGATCACCAGCATCGGCAGCAGCAGGGGGGCCGCGACCCACAGCGGGACCATGACGCTCCCGCCGAGCGTGACACCGAACTCTCGGACTCGACTTGGCACGAACACCAGCCGACCACCCGCTACCGTCGCCGACACAACTCCCGCCAGCGGGTTCGTGCTTCGAGTGGCCACGGGACAAATATAGGTATCAGTCGAGACATGCGTAAGAGGTCTGAACAGCACGGCAGTTCCACGTCCGCGAGGGCCCCCTTTTCACCGCTCGCCGCGGGCGCCGATCGTCTTCCTCTACTTGCAAGATCCCCGACTGTCAAGCTACGGCCTGTTTCAGCTGTCTGCTCCCGGCGGCGGCGCTCCTGCTCCCGGTGTCCGCGTTCGTCGGCTTCGGCCTGCTGGTGGACGAGCCACATGGCGCCGTGGGTGAGGCAGTGAAAGTGCTGCAGTGCACGAGATCGGGGGGCCTCGATAAACGCCGAAGGCCCCACCACAACAGGTCAGAACGTTGCGCAGCCGATGCGTGACCCGCCGCGCACCAAGGCGGCCCCTCGGACTGCCAGAGCATGACGACGAGACCGTCTCCGCGCGTGGAGAGCAGACATCTCCCTCATGGCCATGCCACCCGCTTCACCGCAGAGGGCAGCGTGCCGATGCGATCCGCTGGCCGACACGTACAACGCCCCGTCCCCGCATAAGAGTGGGGCGGGGCGCCGTGATGTTGCGCTGGTCAGTCGACAGTCACCGACCACGACCCGCG
>NZ_JBSHAQ010000117.1:0-9035 GCF_053611585.1 Streptomyces sp. NPDC054794
CGGCATGCAACCGGCACTCGTTAACAGCCCTGATCTGCACGCCAATCCCATAACAGAGTCAGATACAAGGCAAAAACTCGCATACCACCCTCTCATGTCGGTTGCGTTCAGCCCGGACGGACGCACCTTGGCCAGCAGCGGGGATGACGGAGTGGTCCGGTTGTGGGACGTGCCGACCGGCCACCTGCGCCGCACCCTGACCGGCCACACCAACACGGTCCGGTCCCTGGCGTTCAGTCCCGACGGGCGCTCCCTGGCCAGCGCAGGCGACGACAAGAGCATACGGCTATGGCCCATCTCCTTGCCTGATCCGCCTCGCTCCATCAGGAAAATCTGCCAAGCAGTCCACAGGGATCTCACTCGAGCTGAGCAATCACGCTACCTAGCGGATCAACCGGCCAGCGTCGGCTGCGCATCACCTTGAAGTTGCTGATCCAGTGACGCACATGGGGTGCTTGTTCATGCGGCTTTGCAGGGGGCGCACCTTGAGACAGAGCCCTCGTCTTTGTGAGGCAGTGTTCCCAATCCGAAAGCCGGGACGACAACGGAGTCCGGCCAAGCGGATCGGCCGCGGAGGACGTACCGGCTCGATGCTGGGGACTGAGGCATTCCTGATCGTGTCACCGGCCATGGTCGGCGCCCCGCCGGACCTCGACGATCGGGAGCAGCTGACGCGGCGTGGGGCCTGATGGAGTAGGGACGTCCGCGAGACGTTCGAGGAGCTGGTTGAGTGCGGTCTGGCCGTCGTCGACAGCGGCCCGTTCTTCGTCGGTCAGCGGGATCGTGGCCAGCATGCGTTGGAGGTTGTCCTTCGCTTCGAGGAGCTGACCCTTGCTGGAGTCCTTCGGCGTGTAAAAGTCGCAGCGGGCGCAGGCCATGCGATGCGGGCACTGTTCGAAGAACGTGCAGGTGCAGTAGCCGTGGCCCAGGTCGTAGTGCTGCCATGGTTCACCGGCTGCGGCCGCTTCAGATGCGACTGCCTCTCGGTCGATGAGGACTTCGATGGTGCGGACATTGCGTGCGAAGTACCCGGCGTCTTTGTACGCCCTGGTCGGCGTGTTGGGACTGATCTTCGCGTAGTGCTGGGTGGACTCCGGAGACCGGTGTCCGAGCCACGCTGCAGCTCGAACAGGGTCATGGGTTCTTTCGCGTTGTACAACTGGCTGGCGATCGTGGAGCGGGCTCGGTGGCTGGTGATGCTGCCGCGGACATCGGATGCCGGAACGCCAGCCTTGCGGCAGAGCATGGGGATGATGGTGCTGTTGATGTAGCCGCTGGAGATAGCGCGGGCCCGCAGGGAGAACAGGAAGTCGACCTGTTCACCGGTGCGCTTATGGGCCCGCTTCGGCTGGTTCGGCCGGACCGCTTCCCAGGCGTTGATCGCCTGTCCGAGCAGCGGGTCGACCGGCTTCGTGAACGCCGTGCCGGTTTTGTGCGCGGGGACGTCCAACAGGCAGACGGCGGCCCGGGCGAGAACCTGCGTCGAGTCGCCGGCGGCCGGAGTGCCGTCATGCTCAGCGGATGCAGCCGAGGCGCAGGCGTGCGATCTCGTTGCTGCGCTGACCGGCATATAGCCACGTCAGTGTGATGGCTCGGACCAACTCCAGGGGATAGATGGGGCCCGCTTTGCCGCGGGGAATGGCGCTGGCTTCCAGGTTGAGTCCGGACCACAGGAGCTTGGCCCACAGGCCGTCATCGATCATCCGCGGGCGGGGGCCGAGGAGGGCGTTGATGCTGCGTGGCAGCGCGAGTGCCCGGATGGGGTCAAACCTGCGGGGCAGCCACTCCCAGTCCTGGATGTCGCGGAAGAAGACCCTGGCTGCACGTACGAGGCTGGCCTTCGAAGAGGCCTGGAGCGGCTGCCCGATGCGCTCTTGGAAGCTGCTCGTGCGCACGACGTAGTCGCCGATCTTCATGCGGTCGACGGCCGCGATCCAGGCCGCGCACGTCTGACGGGTCCAGGCAGCGGGATCAGCGGCTTCCGGCTGCTCCACAGCGATCCACCGGCCTGCTTTCAGCAACGCGGCCCGATTGTGGAGGCGGGAGCGGTGAGTCATGGTCGTCGTGCTGTTCCAGCGCTCCACCCACTCGGCCCAGACCGGCGGCACCCCCGCGTGGCCGACCACTTCGGAGGTCGAGCCGAAGGCCGGAGGGTCGCAGAAGCCCAGGGCGGCAACGGCCCGTTGCACCGCCCCGCGCATCGCAGGAGCAGAACGGCGACGGCGTCGTTCATGGCCCGACGCAGGTGCATCGTGGGCAGCGTGTCGAAGCCCGCGTTTGCCGGGTTGATGCTGGCGGGAACGGGGTGCCGATCCGGGTCGTCGCTCCGGCGAGCGCGGGCTCGGTGTGTAGTGGGGGAACGTGGAAACCCCCGCCGGGACGGGAGCTCCCGACGCGCACGAGTGACGGTCAGGACGTGGGGAGCCGGTGCTGGTGCCAGGCGCGGGCGGCTCGCTGCATGGGTCGTGCCCACTCGTCGCCGCTTTCGGCGATGGACGTCCAGATCCGATCCTGGACCCGGGCAAACACGTTGAGTCCTGCGGGCGGGGCCGGCTCCCATGCGGGGTGTGCGGCGGCTGCGCTCTCTGCCTGGTGGGGGGTGTGGCCGTGGGCGATGAGCCACAGCAGCCACAGTGCCGGATCGATCCAGGCGGCGCCGGTGGAGGCCCATCCCCAGTCCACGAACAGGGCTTTGCTGCCTGTCATGAGGACGTTGTGCGGGTTCCATTCGGTGTGGAGGAGACTGTTGCCCGCGAACCAGGACAGGTCTGCGGGGTCGTCGACGTATGTCCTGAGCCGGTGCGGCATGCTCTTCAGTTCGATGCCCGGGGTGGGTACGTCGATCAGCCGGTGCATGGTGGTCATGACCGTGGGCAGGTCGGTGGAGCCGGGGGTGTAGTCGGCGTGGCCGCCGGCCACGTACTCGAAGCCGAGGATGCTCCAGTCGTCCTCTTCGACGTGCCACAGCAGCTCCGGTGCGATACCGCGAACGTAGGGGCTGATCTGGGCCTCACGCTTCTGGGTCCAGACACGCGGGTGATCGAGCGGCAGGCCCTTGACGAACAGGGAGCGGTCGGCCGTACGCACGTGGGCGGCGATGGCGCTGTTGAGACCGGCGTTGATGGTCCCGACGTCGACAACGGGGCCGCTGACCTTCTCGATCAGCCGCACGACGATGTCCGGGAGCTCGGTCAGACGAGGGGTGGACACGGGGTGTCTCCTGTGGGGTGGTGCTGGGGCCGCGGGTACGCGCGGCCCCAGCAGAGGGTTCTACTGGTAGGGGTTGTCGTCGTTGCAGCCGGGCACGGTGTTGGCGGTGAGTGCTTCGACGTCGGCGACCAGGACGACGTCCTCGGGGTCCTGGACGACGTCCTCGGGCTTGCGGGTGATCTGGACCATCACAGCAGGCATGACTACCTCTCTCGGTGTTGGCAATAGTTGACCAGTGGTGCCTTCGCCTCCTGGAAGACCTTCGCCATCGGCCTGCACACCCGACACGTGTCGGACAGCTTGCAGCCGCTGCATCCTCCGGTGCGACGCATGAGGGACTCGGCGATCTCGTCGAGTCGGGCCAGACCTTCCACGCCTTCGGCGATCAGGTCGATGTTCGGTTCGCGGCCGACCTTGCAGATCGAGGCCCGGCCGAACGGGTCGGCGTGGAAGAACGTGACGCCGGCGGGGCAGCCGGTGAACGGCTGCCGGTGGGTGAGGTACTCGGGCGACTGCTGCGGCAGCGGCTGCGCGGAGCCGTGGATCGTCGGCGAGATGTTCGCGTACTCGCGAAACGGCACTTCGAGGCGCCGCGCCCAGTCCCGCATGGCGTCGACCTCGTGCGCGTTGGCCTGGACGACGATCAGGCTGAGGTCGATGTTCAGGCCGGCAGCGAGTGCATTCTCCAGACCGCGTGAGAAGCGGTCGAATCCTCCGCGCCTGCGGGTCACCGCGTCGTACGTTGCGGCCGTCGCGCCGTACATGCTCAGCGTCAGCTTGGCCGGCGGACAGGTGCGCAGCAGCGTCAGGACGTGGTCCTTGTACAGCCGGGAACCGTTCGACAGGATCTCCAACTGCATGCCCAGCTCGTATGCGAGCCGGTACGCCTCGGAGAAGTCGGGATCGATCAGCGGTTCACCGCCGGTCATCTGGAGCCAGATCACGCCCGCGTCGCGCATGACGGCGAGCAGCTTCCGCTTGCCCTCCATGTCGATGCCCTCGAACTTCTTCTCGCCGAGGTAGCACATGACGCAGTCGAGGTCACAGCCCAGGTTGAGCTCCCACGTCGCGCGGCTGAACGCGTACGGTCCCGCGTTCCGCAGCAGGAGCACATCGCCGACACGCTGACCGGTCAGGTCCAGGCGCCATTGGGCGTGGACGGCGTCGGTCAGCCACTGCGGCACGGTGTCGGGAGCTGACGTACGCAGTTCCTCGAACCGGGACTTGGGGAGCTGCAAGGCCTTCGGGCTGCCCTGCCGCAGGATCAGGCGCCGCTCCCCGAACGGTGTTGCCACGAGTTGGTGCACGTCGTCGTCCCTTCTCCATTGAAAGGAAGCTGTTGGGACCCGGTGCCGGGCCGCTCGGGGGAATGGCGGCCCAGCACTGGGCGTTGGGCCCGCTCTTGGCCTGAGCCCCGTAGGCGTCGGGCGAGGAGCGGGGGCTATGTGGGGGTGTCGTGTTCGGTGGGGAGGTAGGCCAGGAACACGCCACGCAGGTGGAGGTGCTCCAGTACCTGCGCGTAGGTCTCGTTGTCGGTGGTGATGGCAGGGCGGGCGATGGCGAGGATGCCGTGGGCGTATCCCCGCGCCGCGAGCCGGCAGGCCGCTCCGAACCCGAGCCGTTGGTCGAGGGGCGGAGGCTGCCCCACATCGGCGAAGGTGACGCGCGTGAGGTGCCAGCCCATCCCTGCCGCGTACTTCTCGATCAGTTCGAGGTCCGCGTGCCGTTCGGCGCCGGACTGCGTCAGGGCGTACGGCGCGACGCGCACGGGATCGCTGTGGCGGGCGGCTGCGGCGATGATCTGAGCCATGTACTCGCGGCGCAGGACTTCGAGGCGAGCGGCGCGGGCCTGGGGGCTGAGGGGAGTGGTCACATCGTTCCCTTGGTGGGTGACCTGCTGCCAAGGGGGAGCCTCCTTGGCAGCAGGGGCGGTGACCGCGTACGGCGTCAGCTCGGGGAGGTGGGGGGAACGGACGCCGTACGCGGAGATCAGGAGATCGTGCTCAGCACTGATCCGAGGAGCGTCTCGTGGGGCGCGGGGCCGGGCTGGAACTGATCGAGCAGCTGGCGCAACGCTGACGGTGGAACGAGCCGGTCACCACGGCAGGAACGCAGCCAGAACGGCCCGGGCGGCTCCACGGACGTCATCGCGGGCAGCGCAAGGCGATAGGGCCGGCCCAGGCACGTCGCGTACCGGTGCGGCACCCACTGCTCGCTGGTGCCGGGAGGCACGAGCCAGATGAGCCATGACCGCTGGGGGTCCTCGATCACCGGCCCGCACGCGTCCGCCCGTTCGTCACCGCTGTGCTGGATCTCGTCCATCACCGTGATGGCGGCGTACGCCTGCGGGCCGCTCGCCGTGGTGATGATGTCGAAGAAGTGTCCGCCCAACGGCAGCTGGAGAACCCGCTGCTGCTGGAGCTCCATCAGGCTGCGCACACGCGTGGCCAGGTCCCCCATGTCGGGGGCGACGTGCGCGGGGTCGGTGCGGCCGGTGGTCGTGACGAAGCCCGCGGGCCCAGCGGGCGGGATTACCCGGCCGGCGTCGACTGGCCGGCACGGCATCTGCCCGGTGCGGCTCATGCCAGGCCCCAGGTGGTGGGGAGCAGCGCCGTCACGGACTTGCCTACGACGTCACCCGTGGCGGCGTCCGTCTTCCGGCCCCACGACAGCGTCCCCTGGTAGTGGCGGATCCACCAGAGCCCGGGCGGATGGCCCGAGGCTTCGGCGCTCATCGCTTTGTCGAAGTCGGCGAACTCGGCAGTGGCATCGTCCACCTCGATGAGCAGCTCGTCCGGACCGGGCAGCAGGGTCAGCCTGAGCTCGATCCAGCCTTCGCCGGGCCCGAACGGTTTGGCGTGCCGGAACGCGTTGTCCACGAGCTTGTCGGCGACCCGGGCCGCCGCATCAACGTTCCCGGGCCAGCGGGCCGCGGTGAGCCGAGTGCGCACTCGCAGCCGGGCGTTGCGGCCAGCGCCCGTGTTCGCCGTGAGCCTGGTCTGCCACTTGTATCGCGGTTCTTCGTCGTGGTGTGAAGGCAGGACATGCAGGGTGTCACCAGCCGGGGGCTTGTTGCTCTCAAGCTCGATCCGTAAGGGCAGGAGAACCACGGTCGCACTGACCGGGCGCTTGCCGTGATCGAGCTCGGCTGACCTGTCCATATCTGCGGAGCGAAGAGCCTTGCCCTGTTGTGTAGGGGGGTTCACGGGCACTCCTGGTTCACGGTTGTGATCGTGCGGGCGCGTGGTTGAGGGTGGTGCTCGCGTGGAGGCCTGGTGTTCGGTACGCCCCACGTCATCTGCAGTGCGGTCTCTTACCGAAGCCGGGTGTCCGCCTTGACGGCAGGAGCGATCTTGACGTTCGCGTGGTTCCTGCGGCGGGTGCGTTCTCCGGTTCGAGCTGCAGTCAAAGGTAGATCCGGCGTTAGCCAAACCCCAAGCAGATTGCGTGAGTTTGCAGCAAGTAGGTTGACGGCCCCGAACGTCCAGCCGACCATCCTTGTGTCGCGCAAATCCGAGCAAGGATGCAGACAGGAGAACGACCATGAAGCTACGGTTCCTTGGTAAGAACTCCACGGTGGGTGACTGTCCAACCTTGTATGCCACCGATCGGGACACGTACCTCGTCCAGGGTTGGAAGATCTTCGCGAACGACCTGCTAATGCAACTCGACATCCCTGATGGGGAAACGGCGGTGGAGGTGCCCACAGAACTGTTCGAGCACCTCGCCAAGGACGGTCTGCCGGCCGGGGAGATCTGGCGCGTCCAGGACCCGATCATGATCCTTACGCCAGACGGCACGTTCGTCGTGCAGGGCCGCGAGGTGACCGACTCCGAGACCCTGGCTCAGATGGAGATTCCGGACTACGAGACCGTGGTCGAAGTACCGAAGACCGCGATCACCGTCCTACTGGAGGAACCGCGTGGAGCTGATCTCCAGCGCCGAGCGCAACCGGCTCTTTGAGAGCTTCGCGCAGGATGCATTCCACCTGGAGTTGAGGGACGACTACTCCGTTCCCGATGAGGAGAGTCCCTTCACGAGCTGGCTCCGTGGTGAGACCGCCGACTACTCCTACATGGCCCCGTGGACCCAGCTCATCCGGCGTGTCACTGCGGAGGGCAAGACTGTCCGACGTGTCCGCGTGATCACTGTGCCGCACAGCCCTTACATCCAGTGGGAGCACACGACCACCGCTCTCAACGAGGAGGCCGGCGAAGACATTCGCTGGCTGCCCCGACACTGCCTGCCAGAGGATACGGCGTTTCCCGCAGGCGGCAATGACTGGTGGCTGTACGACGACCGTCTCCTCGCCGTGGGCCACTTCGACTCCGAGGGCAGAGTGTTGGGCTCCGAGATCGTCGAAGACCCGGACACCGTAGCCCAGTGCGTACGCTTGCGGGACAGCCTATGGGCCACTGCGATTCCCCACGCCGAGTACCGGGCCTGACCGATCCGTGAGCACGCAAGTAGACGAGGCGCTCCAGGCGCTCGGTGCCCGGCTGCGCGGCTTCCGCAAGGATGCGGGCTATGCCAGCGGCCGGGCATTCGCGCGCGCCACCTCGTGGCAGGAATCGAAAGTCTCTCGCATCGAGACCGGCAAGCAACGCCCCAGCGAGGACGACATCCGCATCTGGTGCGAGACGACCGGGCAGGCTGACCAACTCGGGGACCTTGTCGCGATCGTCCGCCATGTCGATGAGCTGTGGGTTGAATGGCGCCGGCAGCTCCAGACGGGTGTCGAGAAGCGGCAGCAAAAGGCCATACCGGTGTATGCCAAGACCAAGGTGTTCCGCATATGGCACCCCACCGTTGTCTGGGGAACTCTTCAGACTGCGGCATACGCTTCCGAGGTCTTCACGCAGGGTGTCAGGTACTACGAGATTCCCAATGACGCCGAAGCAGCCGTGGCGAAGCGGCTTGAGCGCCAGCAGTACCTGTACCAGGGCGATCGCATCTTCAACGTCCTGCTCGGCGAACAGGCCCTGTACACCAACTTCGGAGGACCAGAAGTGATGAAGGGGCAGCTTGACCGCCTCCTGGCGGTCATGAGGCTTCCCCGCCTGAGTCTGGGCATCGTCCCCCGGTCCGCGCCAACCTCCATATGGCCGGGTAACGCGTTCTCGATGTTCGACGACCGACTCGTCCTTGTTGAGACGTACTCGGCGGAGTTCTCGGTGACACAACCCCGCGAAATTGACTTGTACACCAAGGCGTTCGCCCTCTTGAAGCAGTCAGCGGTCTATGGAACTGCTGTCCGGGACCTCATCTTCGAAGCGATTCGGCACTTCGATCAGATACCAACCGATTAGGAGAGCACACAATGCAGCCCACAACTCCGAACTGGCGTACCAGCTCCTATACGGGGACGGAGAGTTGTGTTGAAGTGGCCGATAACCACCCAAAAAAGGTCCGAGTTCGGGACACAAAGGCGCACGAGAGGGGAGTCATGTCCGTCCACCGAGCCACGTGGACGACGTTCGTGGAGTACACCAAGCGCTCATAGCGTGATCTTCGCCATGGAGCAGGTCTGGTTCAGCGGCTGAAGGACAGAGTTGGGCGGACTTGTCGCGTTGCGGGTCCAGCCAGACCGTCGCTTGCCTCTCGTTCATAGCCTTGCCCCGCACCGGTTCGCATCGACAGCCACAGAGGCCAACGGCGCCCGATCGGAGGTGCGTCGTCGTTGACAGCGTTGCCCCCGACGGCCCGCGCCGATCTCGTCTGCTGCCTGTTAGACGTCGTCTCATTTGGCGAGTCGGCGGTAGCAGATGAGGGTGCAGGCGATGCTGGTGAAGGCCAGGAAGTGCTCGGCTTTGCGTTCGTAGCGG
>NZ_JBSHAQ010000118.1:0-7989 GCF_053611585.1 Streptomyces sp. NPDC054794
CTGCAGGGGGGACCCTGTGGGAGAGTAGGACGCCGCCGAACAATCTTTGGGAAAACCCCCGCATCGAAAGATGCGGGGGTTTTCTGCGTTCCGGGTCCTTTAGGGTCGAGGTATGCGATACGACCTGATCATCTTCGACAACGACGGTGTCCTCGTCGACAGCGAGCCGATCTCCAACCGGCTGCTGGCCGCCTATCTCACCGAGTTGGGGCACCCGACGTCGTACGAGGACTCCATCCGGGACTACATGGGGTCGGCGATGCACCGGATCCATGAGCTCGTCCTGGAGCGGAGCGGTCAGCGGCTGCCCGACGACTTCGACGACACCTTCCACTCACGTGTGTTCGCCGCGTTCGAGCGGGAGTTGAAGCCCGTGGCCGGCGTCGCGGACGTACTGGAGAAGCTGGCCGCGGACGGGGTGCCGTACTGCGTGGCCTCCTCGGGGAGTCATGAGCGGATTCGGGTGGGCCACCGGACGACCGGGCTGGACCGGTGGTTCGAGGAGGACCGGATCTTCAGCTCGCAGGATGTGGGGCGCGGCAAGCCGGAGCCCGATCTCTTCCTGTACGCGGCCCAGCGGATGGGTGTGGCCCCGGAGCGGTGTGCGGTCGTGGAGGACAGTCCGCTGGGCGTACAGGCGGCCGTGGCGGCCGGGATGGACGTGTACGGGTTCACCGCGATGACGCCGGCGGAGCGGCTCACGGGCGCGAACCAACTGTTCGCCGACATGGGTGAGTTGGCTGACCTGCTGGTATGACCCGTGCCACCGGGGCGGGGCTGACATTTGTCATGCGGACCTCTGGACGATCGGTTCTACTGGCGGACCCCGGCCGGCGGCGAAGCTGAGGGCATGACGAAGAACACGGGGACCCAGGGCCGGACCGCCGACGAGAAGAAGAACCCGAGTGTGCTGGACAACTTCAAGCCGCTGCTCGTGGACGTGGCGGTGCCGCTCGGCTCGTACTACCTCTTCAAGGACGCCCTCGGGATGAGCACCTTCGCGGCGCTCGCCTGGAGCAGCGTGGTGCCGGCCCTGCGGACCGTGTGGGGCCTGGTGAAGGAGCGGCAGGCCAACGGCCTGGCCGCACTCATCCTGGTGGTCAACGTCGTCTCGCTGCTGCTCAGTTTCGTCTCCGGTGACCCGCGGCTGATGCTCGCCAAGGACAGCGCCGTCAGCAGCACCGTCGGTATCGGGATCCTGGTCTCCGTGGCGCTCGGGCGGCCGATGATGACCGCGGGCATGAAGCCCTTCCTGGTGAAGGGGGACGCGGCCAAGGAGGCCGCCTGGGAGCGGCTGGTGGCGGGCGGTGCGGCCGGCTCGGCGGCCTTCCTGCGCAAGGAGCGGGCGTTCTCCGTGGTCTGGGGTGTGGTGCTGCTCGCCGAGTGCATCGTGCGGGTCGTGGGTGCGTACACCGTCTCCGTGGACACCATGGTGTGGCTCGGCACCGTGATCATGATCGGTGCGATGGGGATCGCGTTCGTGGTCAGCGGCGGCCTGGCCGTCGCGCCGATGGAGCAGCTGCTGGCCGCCGAGGTCGAGGCCGGGGCGGCCAAGAGCGAGGCCGTGAAGAACGAGGTTGCCGTCGCCGCCTGATGACGACGGGTAAAGCTGAGGGAAATTCATCTTTGGCTTGATCTACCCACCAGTACGCCGGGGCCCTACGCTCGCCGCCATGACAGATGTACTGCGGCGCGGTAGGGCCTCGCTGGCGTTCAGCTTCTTCGCTCAAGGCGCCACCTTCGCGCTGCTCGTGACGCGCATCCCGGCCATCCAGGACCGGTACGACGTCTCCGACGCGCTGTTGCCCGTCTTCCTGGCCGCCGTACCGATCCTCGCGGGCGTCGGCAGCGTGACGACCGAGCAGCTGGTGAAGCGAATACGGCCCAGCCGGCTGCTGCGCTGGTCCCAGCCGGTGGTGCTGCTGGCGTTGCTCGGGGTCGGGGCGGGCAGGGACATGACCGAGCTGGGGGTGGCGCTGGCCGCCTTCGGGCTTGCCGTCGGCGCGCTGGACGCCTCGATGAACATGCTCGGGGTGAGCCTGCAACGCTCGTACGGGCGCAGCATCATGCTGAGCTTCCACGCCGTGAACAGCCTGGGCGGGATCGTGGGAGCCTCGCTGGCCTGGGCCGGGGCGCACTGGCATCTGGCGCTGTGGGTGTCGTACCTGCCGGTGGTGGCGGTGCTGTTGCCCGCGGCGCTCGTGGGCAGCCGGTGGTACGTCGACGGGAAGCCGGCGCCCGCCGAGGAGGCCGCGACGGACGGCGGGAGCGGGAGCGGCGGCGGGGGCGTGGTCTTCAAGCTGCTGCTGCCGCTGTGTCTCGTGATGACCTTCGCCTACATCGGGGACTCCACCGTCTCCAACTGGAGCGCGAAGTACCTGAAGGACGTGCTGGGAAGCTCGGAGCAGCTGGCGACGGTGCCGTACAACGTGTACATGGTGACCACGCTGGCCGGGCGGACCCTCGGGGACTTCGGGGTGCGGCGGTTCGGTGCCGTCGCGGTGGTGCGGCTGGGGGCGCTGGTGGCGGCGCTCGGGTTCGCGGTGGTGTCCCTGGCGCCCGACGCGTGGGTGGGGATGCTCGGGTTCACTCTGCTGGGTCTGGGGCTGTGTGTGCTGGTGCCGCAGACGTTCGCAGCGGCCGGGCGGCTGTTCCCCGGGGCCTCGGACGCGGCGATCGCGCGGCTCAACATCTTCAATTACGTGGGTTTTCTGATCGGTTCGCCGTTGGTGGGGGCGCTGGGGGATGCCTGGAGCTACCGCGGGGCCATGCTCGTGCCGATGGTGTTGGTGCTGGTGACGTTGGGGTACGCCCGGTCGTTCGCGGCTCAACCGGACCGATACGGTGGCGGGCATGAGCGGCCGCGCACAGCTGATGTGGGACGAAGCAGTAACGGGATATGACTTCGGCCCGGACCATCCGATGGATCCGGTGCGGCTTGCGCTGACCCGGAGTCTGGTCGGAGCACTGGGGCTCGACCGCGAGGTGGAGGTCGTCGCGGCTAAGCCCGCCGGGGACTCCACCCTGCGGCTGGTGCACCGGGAGGACTACATCGAGGCCGTGAAGGCCGCGTCGGCGGATCCCGGGTCGGCGACCGGGGCGTACGGGCTGGGCACGATCGACGATCCCGCCTTCGCCGGGATGCACGAGGTCTCCGCGCTGATCGCGGGGCAGTCGGTGGGGGCGGCCGAGGCGGTGTGGCGCGGGGACGTGGCGCACGCGGTGAACTTCGCGGGCGGGCTGCACCACGCGATGCCGGCGGGCGCGTCGGGTTTCTGCATCTACAACGACGCGGCCGTGGCGATCGCGCGGCTGCTGGAGCTCGGGGCCGAGCGGGTGGCCTACGTGGACGTCGACGTGCATCACGGGGACGGTGTGCAGGCGGCGTTCTGGGAGGATCCGCGGGTTCTGACGATCTCGCTGCACGAGCATCCGCGTACGTTGTTCCCGCAGACCGGCTGGCCGGAGGAGACCGGGGCGGCTCAGGCGGAGGGTTCGGCGGTGAATCTGGCGCTGCCGGCCGGGACCGGGGACGAGGGGTGGCTGCGGGCGTTCCACGCGGTGGTGCCCGAGCTGCTCGCCGACTTCCGGCCGCAGGTGCTGGTGACGCAGCACGGGGCCGACACGCACTTCGAGGATCCGCTGGCGCACCTGGCCGTGTCGCTGGACGCGCAGCGTGCCGTACAGGTGGCCTGCCACGAGCTCGCCCACGCGCACGCGGACGGCAGGTGGGTGGCGCTGGGCGGCGGCGGGTACGCGGTCGTCGAGGTCGTGCCCCGGTCCTGGACGCACCTGGTGGGCATCGCGGCCGGGCGGGAGGTCGCGCCCGAGACGGTGATCCCCGAGGGCTGGCGGCAGGAAGTCTATGCCCGCACCCGGCAGTTGGCGCCGCAGCGGATGACCGACGGACGCTGGCCCCTGTCCTGGTCCGACTGGGAGTCCGGGTACGACCCGGCCGACCGCCTGGACCAGGCGGTACGGGCGACCCGCCGGGCGGTGTTCCCCCTGCGCGGGCTGCTGGCCTAGGGCCTCTCGTTTGGATCATGCCGGGCCCCGAAGCGAACCGTTACGCCAACCGTGCGGTGTTCTCCCGTTCGTGCCACGGCCGCGGTCCCGGTCCGTCACCATCGCACCCGTGGTGAGCACCGCAGGACTCCGCGCGCATCTGCTGGCCGCCCGGCTCGCCGGGCCGGTGGCCACCTCGCGGGAGGAGAGCCTGCGGAGCTATCGGCTCTTCGCCGCTCGCGATCCCCGGGTGCTCCTGGGGATCGATCCCGAATGGTCTTGGGACGAGCGGGAATTGATCGGACTGATGGCAAAGAGGTGTGGGGTTTCGGCCGATCCTGCACAAAGAACCGGGCAGGATGTGATCGACCCGGAGCGGACCCTGGCCGGGCTGGACGCCTTCGCGGCCCGGCTCGCGGCCGCGGCCCGGCGTGGCGCCCCCGTGCTGTTCGGCACCGGGCACCCGCACCGCCTGCTCGGGTTCTACGCCGACTTGGCAGACGCCTTGTCGGCGGCGGGATGTGACGTCCTCACCCCGGCGCAGGGTCGCTGTGTCGACATAACGACCCGGTTCGGCCTACGCACGTACAACCTTGATTACGTACAAGGTGTTGCCCTCGTAAGAGACCCCGCCGCTGAACGCCCCGGTTGTGAGCCCGGCGCACACACGCATTCACCACTGCCGGTTCGCACCGCGCTCGCCGCGGCGGCCGAGGCCGGCGGGCCGCTGCCCGAGCTGGTCGTCGGCGATCACGGCTGGGTCTGCGGAGCAGGTCAGCTGGGGTTCGAGGCCATTGGCCTGGCGGATACGGACGACCCCGCGCTCTTCGTGGGCGAGGCCGAGGGGGCCGTGTCCGTCGTCGTTCCACTTGATGACGCCGTGCGGTCCGATTACTACCGCCCGCTTACCCGCTACGTACTCAATCGAGCGTGTCTGTCACAGTAGGCCGCCGATGGGTGCACCTCTTCCCCACTCGCATCACACGCCCCTACATTGGGGAGTGAGCACGCAACGACGAAGAGTCACCGGAAGGGGAAGCCGGTGGCCGTCGAGTGCGGAAGGTTCAGGTGTGTCATGGCTGCAGCTGGCGAGAGGCCTCTGAACGAGGTTCAGTTCCTTACCGTGGCGGAGGTCGCCTCGGTGATGCGAGTGTCGAAGATGACCGTGTACCGGTTGGTGCACAGCGGTCATCTGCCCGCGATCCGGGTCGGGCGTTCGTTCCGCGTCCCGGAGCAAGCGGTACACGAGTACCTCCGCGAGAGCTATGTGGGGGTGGAGACGGCCTGACGGCTACCCCGGGAATTCACCCCGGAGCACCTCGATTACGACCTCAGCGCTCGGGCGGGTAGGCTAGCCCCTCGTAGGTCGTGTGGGCCCATGGCGCCCAGCACCGAGTGATGAGAAGTGAGCGAGGGTAGTCGTGGGCTCTGTTATCAAGAAGCGGCGCAAGCGGATGGCCAAGAAGAAGCACCGCAAGCTGCTCAAGCGCACGCGCGTCCAGCGCCGTAACAAGAAGTAGTACGGCTCGACGTAGCGAGAGCTTGAGTGTGGCCCCCCACCAGTACGGTGGGGGGCCACACGCATATTCCAATACACCTGTTCCCGTCACTTCGCGCATCGGGTGGTCATCACAGCGCAACATCAACCCGCTAAGTTGGCCCGCACACGGGAAACGGAAGGAAGGCGCTGATCTTGGGCAAGGTCGTGCTCGTGACCGGAGTGGCCCGCCAGCTAGGGGGCCGGTTCGTCCGGCGGATCCAGCGTGACCCACAGGTGGACCGGGTCGTCGGCGTGGACGCGGTGCCGCCCGAGCACCATCTCGGCGGGGCGGACTTCATCCAGACCGACATCCGGCAGCCCACCATCGCGCGCGTGCTCGCCGAGACGGCCGCCGACACCGTCGTCCACATGGACGTGACCGGCACCCCGCTGGGCAGCGGCAGCCGGGCCACGGTCAAGGAGACCAACGTCATCGGCACCATGCAGCTGCTGGGGGCCTGCCAGAAGTCCCCCACCGTCAAGCGGCTGGTCATCAAGTCCAGTACGAACGTGTACGGGTCCGCGCCCCGCGACCCGGCCGTCTTCACCGAGACCACCCCGCCCAAGTCGCTGCCCAGCGGCGGGTTCGCGAAGGACACCGTCGAGGTCGAGGGATACGTGCGGGGCTTCGCCCGGCGCCGCCCGGACGTCGCCGTGTGCGTGCTGCGCTTCGCCAACATCCTCGGCCCGAACGCGGACACGCCCCTCACCGCCTACTTCTCGCTGCCCGTCCTGCCGACCGTGTTCGGCTACGACCCGCGGCTGCAGTTCGTGCACGAGGACGACGTGATCGAGGTGCTGCGGATCGCCTCGCACGAGCCGGAGCGGGGCACGCTCAACAGCGGCACCTTCAACATCGCCGGAGACGGCGTCCTGCTGCTCTCGCAGTGCTCCCGGCGCCTGGGCCGCCCCACGGTGCCGCTGCTGCTGCCCGCGGTCACCTGGGCCGGTTCCCTGGTCCGTACGCTGGGTGTGTCGGACTTCTCGCCCGAGCAGATCCGACTGCTCACCCACGGCAGGGTCGTATCGACGGACCAGATGCGCGAGACGCTCGGTTTCAAGCCGAAGTACACGACCGCAGAAACGTTCGCGGACTTCGCTCGCAGCCAGGGTCCCGGGCTGCTGCCGCCGGAGGCCCTGGGCGGGGCCGTCGACCGGATCGCCGCGCTGTCCCTGAGGGGCAGCGGCCACCTCCCGACGCAGAGCGCCAACTGAGGAGCGCATCAACGATGGCGGACGCCAAGGTCATTCCGTTCGATGACGACCGGACCCGCGGGAGCGCCGTGCAGCGGCCGCCGCGGCGCCGGAGCGCGGGAAGCCGACGCAAGGGCGGCGAGCCCGCACTGGTCCGCGAGGTCCAGCCCCTGCCCGGCAGGGCGATCTCGCAGGATGATGTTCCCGTGACGCGTGAGGAAGAGCCGCCGCAGCAGCCGCGGGACGACGGGGGTCTGGAGAAGCGCGTCGCGAGCGGCCTCGCCTTTCTGCGGCGCCGGCTGACCGGGGACTACGAGGTCGACGACTTCGGGTACGACGAGGAGCTCACCGACCAGGTCCTGATGTCGCTGTTGCGCCCGGTGTACGAGAAGTACTTCCGGGTCGAGGTGAAGGGTCTGCACAACATCCCGGACGAGGGCGGCGCGCTGATCGTCGCCAACCACTCCGGGACGCTGCCGCTGGACGGCCTGATGATGCAGGTCGCCGTGCACGACCACCACCCGGCGGGCCGTCATCTGCGGCTGCTCGCCGCCGACCTGGTCTTCGTGCTGCCGGTGGTCAACGAGCTGGCCCGCAAGCTGGGGCACACCCTGGCCTGCGCGGAGGACGCCGAGCGGCTCCTCGCGGCGGGCGAGCTGGTCGGGGTGATGCCGGAGGGCTTCAAGGGCATCGGGAAGCCCTTCGGCGAGCGCTACAAGCTCCAGCGCTTCGGCCGGGGCGGTTTCGTCTCCACGGCGCTGCGTCAGGGCGCGCCGATCATCCCCTGCTCGATCGTCGGGGCCGAGGAGATCTACCCGATGATCGGCAACGCCAAGACCCTGGCCCGGCTGCTGGGTTTCCCGTACTTCCCGCTGACGCCCACCTTCCCGTGGCTGGGTCCGCTCGGCGCGGTCCCGCTGCCGACGAAGTGGACGATCCAGTTCGGTGAGCCGATCCCGACGGACGGCTATCCGCCGGAGGCGGCCGAGGACCCGATGCTGATGTTCAACCTGACCGACCAGGTCCGCGAACAGATCCAGCACACGCTCTACAAGCTGCTGGTGCAGCGGCGGTCGGTGTTCTTCTGAGTTCTTCGTCCTGCTGAGTTCCGCTGAGTTCTCCGAAAGTCGCCATACGCCAGTGGGGCGGCCCCCCCCCGGAGGGCGCCCCCCACTGGCAAACCAGTGGTCTATGGCGGAACTGAGCGGTAGCATACCAAGCCGGGCCGCACGACCCCCGCCGGGTCTAAT
>NZ_JBSHAQ010000119.1:0-7394 GCF_053611585.1 Streptomyces sp. NPDC054794
GGCATGCAACCGGCACTCGTTAACAGCCCTGATCTGCACGCCAATCCCATAACAGAGTCAGATACAAGGCAAAAACTCGCATACCACCCTCTCAGCGTGCGTTTGACCTGTGCTTAGTCCTTGCCGCACACCGAAATCTCGCCCGCCTGCCAGTCGCTTTCTCCCGCGCTGGAGTTGAGTACCTTGGTCGGGCGGCACGTAACACCGGAGCGGTCAGCGGATTCCCGGGTTGGAAAGCTCGGCACAGCTCCGCCGCGGGATCCGGCACGGCTTCGAGATACTTTTGCCGTCCGCTTCGAAGCCACTGTCCACATCGCCGCCATCAACGAATGGCTGTGATCCAGCCTTCGTGTCGCAGTGCATGTCATGCTGGCCGTCGGCGACCAGCCGGCAGGTCGAGGGGAGACAGATCCGATGGGGGCTCGGCACTACTGCGCCGACAGCGAGAACGGCGACCACATCGACGACCCGTCCGAGGATGCGCTGTTCATGCTGATCGACGACCTCAACGACGCGGACAACACGTTCGTCGTCATCCAGCCCGACAAGGACGACCCGGCCTGGTTCGCCTCGGTCGCCGTACTGGACGAAGGCGGCTACAAGATCGTCCGCCGCGACACCAGCCGCCGCGAGCACGAGGTCACCACCGACACCAGCATCGGCACCATCGCCAAGGACCTCACCATCTGGATGGCCGCCCGGGACTTCGCCAGACGGCCAAACACACAGGCCAACACGTTCTAAAACGACGGGGTTGCCCTTAAGCGTCGTCCCATAGATGATCGTTCGCATGCTGGGTGACCTGCTGGTTTCTGCGTCACCCGGCGAGGATGAAGTTGTGCAGACGGGCGATTCCGAGGACGGCGTGGTGGACGCCGTCGCCTTTGAGGCGGCAATGGTCGCGGGAGTGACGACCCGTCGTGGAGGCCGGACCGTGCTCGACGTCTCTGACGTCCACTGGCACCGCTGATCAAGGTTGTCGTCGGGAGGCCACCGCCTCGGTCAGGGCCTGTCGGGCGGCGGCCCGGTCGCCGCGATCGTGAAGGCGGACTGACCGGCGCGGTTGCGCAGCGCGCTGGTCCGAGGCGGCCGGGACCGTCCCGACGTGTGGCTATTTGCGGACGGTGAGAGTAAAGGCGCTGCCGTGCTTGGCGGTGACGTCGATGGTGGCGCCGGATGCCGGATCGCGGAAGTGGGTGACGGCGTCGCTGCCGTGGCCGTAGGTGGCGTCGTTGAGTTCGCTTCCGTCGCAGCCCCCGGAGTTCGGGCGGGCATCCTTCACCCGGATCGGCCCAGAGCCGGAGTTGACGCTGGTGTCGACGGTGTAGATGAGCACGCCGGTCGCACAGGCCTTTTTGTTGACCCCCTCTTTGGAGCGGACTTCGGCCACCACGGCGCGGGTGCTACTTGTCTTGATGACGGCCATCTTCTTTCCGGCCGCCCGCTCCACGGGGGTGAGGACCTGGGTGGAGGTACCCGGCCTGGAGATGCATCCGACCTGGTCGGGCCTGAGCCATCCCTGCTTCCATTTGTGCCAGGCCAGGCGGTCGGGGGAGTGGCCGGATATCAGGCCCATTTGGTCCCAACCGCCGACGTAGGGGTGCTCGTTGTCGCTGGAGGCGTAGGAGTAGAGGTCGGGAAGGCCCATGGTGTGTCCGGTCTCGTGGTTCAGAACCGTCGGACCCCAGTGGTTGAGGTCTTGGCCGAAAGTGACCGTCTTGCCGATGTCCGTGCCGTCGCCCGACGTGACGCTGTCCATGAAGGTGGGGGAGAAGGACACTGCTTTGGCCGCGCCGGTCGGCACGATGTAGAGGACCTGTGTCCCGCGAAAGCTGATCGAGCGTCCCACCGCGCGCAGCGCGTCAGTGATGTATCGACGGTGGTCGGCGGTGGTGAGATCACGCTGGAAGTGGTAGTCGGTGGATTTGCGGGGCATTCGGTAGAAGCGGGAGGTGTCGGCCTTCACCTTCAGGGACAGTTGGCCGTATGAGGTGGTCCTGAACCAGCGCGTCGCTCCTGGCACAAGTTTGTTGTACAACCCGCCGGTTGTGTCGTCCGCAGGGGCGTCGGGGAAGTCCACGAAGATCATGGTGGCCTTCACGGTGCCCTTGCTCGGTACGAACCGGCCGGCTCTCGTGATGCCTTCGGACAGGTCCGCTTTGGTGGCGGGCAGCGCGCAGTTCCCGGCAGGTTCGGCGGCGCTGGCGGAAGCGCCTTGGGTCCCAGCCAGCAGCGTCCCGACGGCCGTGGCCACGGCGGTGGCGGCCGCTACTACGGCCAGGGTGGAGCGATCCATTCGACGGTGTCCTGCCATCTCGTTCTCCCTCTCGTACTCTCGTGCGGGACCGGGATTCGGCCGAGCTGTCGGCCGTACCGATACGGTGTGGTGGGGCCCTGTGTCGCGCGTCCAGCGGGGGAGGGGCAGGCTCCGGAACGCGCTACGACATGTGCGGTTCGGGTACGGCGGTTGTTGGCGCGGGGCCGACCACCGGCGAGGTGTTCAGTGCCCTGCACCGCCGACACCGGGCAGCGGAGTTCAAGAAGTTCCTGACCAGGATCGACAGGGTCTGGACCAAGTCAGCCGAAGAGACCCTCGACTCCTTCGCTCAATTCTGCCGACGAATCTCTGGCGCAGGACACCAGGTGGTCTGCAATGGCACGTGAGATCACCATGTCAGTCGCAGCCTGAACGAATCCGAACTGCCCTGAAGGGTTCGCTTCCAGAAACCACCAGGACCCTGAGGCGTCGACAGCAAAGTCCAGGGCCGCGTACTCCAGCCTGAGCTGTCCCATCAGCTTGCGGACCTTCTTGACGAGCGGCTGGCTCATTCCTACGGCGTCGAAGGACAGCTTCTCCTCAGGTGCTGCCCGCCAGTCCAGCACTCCGTCTTGGGCAGTGATCTTGCAGGGGAAGAGCCGATCCCCAATCGCTGTCAGGCGGATGTCGTACACCTTCTCGACGGGCTGTTGGAAGTAGTGGACTGCCCGACGAACACTCTCGGCCTCGGCCTGGATCTGTTCGGCCGTAACGATCCGCGCCGGCACGAACCGTCGGGAGTGGCCAGTGAGTGTTTTGCAGACGGCTCGATCGTTGTGTTTGTCGGCGAACCGGACCGCTTCCTCTGGATCGTTCGTGTAGATCGTGTGAGGCGTGCGTAACCCGACCTTCGCCGCCTGCTTGAGCTGTGCGGGCCCCGGTTTGGCGGCTGAGGCCCGGTGGGGGTGGTTCACCCACATGACGTCTTCGAGGCCGTACAGGAGACCTTCCAGCACAGCCCGAGATTCACCCTCTGCCCAGCCCTCTGGAGGGTCGGGGTGCCACCAGAAGACAGACACGATCGAGGTCGAAGGCGTCGTTCGATTCTCGTCGGAGAGCAGGAACCTCAACGATTCGTTGTCAGCGCACCCCGTCAATCGAAGGACGCCAGACTTCGCCAGGTCGTTTGGGTCGATCCGGTGCACGTTCGTTTCGTGATTGGCAAGGTCCCGAACTACGAGATCGGCTCCGAGGTCGTTTGTCGCGGCAACGACGAGCACGGTGGGGGGCAAGGGCATGATCAGTCGTCGTCCTTCTTCGCGCCGGAGGAGTTGACCGTCATCGACGGGCCGAACAGCATGTTGGGGATACGAAAAACGCCATTCTTCTTCGTCCCAGAGGAGTTGACCGTCCATGTCGGATTGGCAACCTTTGCCGTGTCGACCACGGCCTGACCCGCAGAAGTGACATTGAGCTGGCGGCGCCTGTCGTAGGAGTACAACGGCGTCCTGTCGACGGGGCCGGCCGGGGACTCCACGAGGAGTGCGAAGGGAGCAGTCGTCATTGGTTCTGTTCTTCCAGGTAGGCGAGTGGAGCGTATAGGGGCACCCCCCCCGGGAGCCGCGAGATGTTCGGCGCGGTAACGCTGGCGGCGGCCGTAATGACGTGGCGGCGGTGTGTCGCCGCTCGCCGCTTCCGCGCCGGCACCGTTTCTATGACCCGGACACCGACGATGTCGTCGAGGCCGAGCTCACCGCCGTAACCGCAGCCGCGCGCCCCGGTTTTCGAGCTGCGCGATGCTGCCCGGACTGCGGCCCGCGCCGACGAGTTCAAAGCGCTGGGCCCTGCTGCACACACCTCGCGTCGGAGTGCAGCACTGCGCCAACGGCACCGAGTGAAGAGCCAACGGAAGTTCGACGGATCGGCCCTGGGAAGGATCCCAGGCATGGACGGGTGGCGATGTCCGTGAGTAGCGGGTGCGCTACTTGTTGAGTGAGGTCGGAACCTGTCCCCGAGTGGTGGACACCTCTGAGCCCGGCCCAGTAAGGGCCCGGGTAGGAGGGATGTCTATGGTGATGAACAGGGCTTGGTCATGGTCCCCGATCAGTTCGCGAAGTAGCTGCTTGACCGTGCCTGCGGGGAGGATGGACCGTCAGGCAGTCGAGGAACTGAACGCAGATCTCGCCGAGTTCACCGGCGATGTCTTCGCGTACCTGGCCTACGCAGGCCAGCGTGGCTACGGCCGGCGGTAGTTGCTGCGGAACCCGGGATACACGGCTCTAGACCTCGAGACGCCCGACGGTGCCGGAGGCTCACCGTCGCCCTCAGTGTCCGCGTCAAGGAGCCCAGGCCCTTCCGCGAAGCCCCGCACGACCGCCAAGAGCCCCCTGCGTCGAAGAAGCCGGCCCAACCCGCGCAACGCGCGCCAAGCGCCCTGGCTCAGGTCATCGCGCTCGTCAACAAAGAGCGTGCGGTCAAGGACCCGCAGTTCGTCGAGAAGGTGCGCGACGTGGTGGGCCTGTACCTCGATCCGCCCGAGCGGGCCACGCCCCTCGCTGATGGAGCGGAAACAAGACGCCGGATGCTTCCCTCATTCCAAGCTAGACCGTACCTGACCAGCAGAAATCAAACGATCATGTTCGGTTGAGATGCGGCTTCTGAACAAGGTCCGTGTCCCGCGCCTCGGGCCGGGCGGGCCGCGCAACCGGCCAGACCGCGTGCGTGCCGACAAGGCGTACACCTCCCGGAAGAACCGCGCTCACCTGCGGCGGCGCAGGGTCCACTGCACCATCCCGGACAAGCCCGTCCAGGCCCGCAGCCGCAAGAAGCGCGGCTCGCGCGGCGGCCGGCCGCCGAAGTTCGACCTGAGACACCGTCGCACCCTGCCCGTTGACCATTCCTCAACACGTCTCTGAACTAGCAGGGAGAAGCACATCGAGGAAGGGCACATGAGAAAAGTTCCGACGGGATGCGTATGACTGGGCAACTGAACGATTTTGTGCGGTCTCAGCTCGCCGGGGCATCGAGGAAAGGACATGCTCGATCGTTCAGATGCTTATCTGACTGTCGGAGAGCCGTCGGTTGCCCGTACCCGGTCACTTCGGGCGTGTCGGCTGAGGAGGACTGTGATGCGAACCGACCCCATCGAACCGAGGGGAGAATACCTTTCGGAACCCGACCTCGGCCGTTCGATCACGGAGGCTTTCGATGACGTTCTGGACGCCCTGGACGCCGCACGCGCCGAGCTGCGCACAACCGATGTCTTTCTGCAACACAGGCTCAGTGGGCCCGCGCTGGGGACGAGTCCGCAGTCCCCGGCCCTGCCTCACACCGTGTGGCGGGGCGACCACGGCCGCAGTCGGCCGCCGTCTCCGCCCGATGTCGCGGCCACTGAGTCGTCGCGCGAATCTGCTTCCGGCGTCGAGAACTGGGACGCGTTCCGGCCGCGGAAGGAGATGAGCCCGGCCTCCGGGGAGCGCACCACTGTTTCGGAAGCAAATGGCGTACAACCACTATGGGCTCGTGGGACGCAGCTTCAGGACACCACCTCTGCAGCTGCCATGGGAGCATCCGAGCGCGCGGACCGAACAAGGGGGTCAAGTCCGGGCAGTTGGTCCTCGCGTCGAGGTTCTGTCCCGCTCCGGTCGGCCTGGGACATGCCTTCCACAGGCGAGGCAGTCCAGTTGGACCGAAGGAGGGCCACGCCTCATTCGAGCAGCGACACAGAGCACCAGAATCTCACCGCTCCCGGCAGGGGGGTCGAATGCCACGCACTGCAAGAGGCCGACCTTCCGCCGGCACAGCCGAGTCGGCGCCAAACCCCAGGTCAGTTCAGCAGGTCAACACGACCCGTCGGCAAGGCCGGCAAGCTTGCGGGAGCCTGCGGGATCGGCGTGGTAGGAAGTCTCGTTGCCGTCGGTTGGATGCTGAACAGTGGCGGCACGTCATCATCACAATCCTCGCTGCCCTCGGACGACCCGAGCCCACAGTTTCCCGGCACTGGCGGACACGCCGGGACGCCGAACCCGGGCGATGCCGCGGCGCCGCTCCCCCGCACACCCACTCCGGGGGACCAGCAGAGACACTGGTTCTCGCGTACCCAGCACGCCGGCTACCAGCAGAGGCACTGGTTCTCGCATACCCAGGACAATGGCTACCAGCCTGCCGGGCACTACGGCATCACGATCCAGTCGGCTTCGGCCAGGTTTCAGGATCTGATGGACTCCGGTCGGCTTGGCCAGGCTTGTCGGCCTGAGACTCAGAGCGATTCGCATCCCGCACCTTCCTCTTCGGCTCCATCGGCTGCCAACACCACGCCGACATCCGCTCCCTCCGCTCCCGCGACTCGACCGCCGCGCCACCAAACAGGCGAGGTCGGGACAACGAGCCAAGCCGCCACACCTACCTACCACGACGCACCGGGGCCGAGGGCGGAGAAGACGCAGGCCAACACGGCGCCCGGGCAAGAGCAGGCGACGCCGGTCAGCCGTGAGAGCAAGAGCAGTGACGAACAGGTCGGTGCGGGCCAGCAGGACCCGACGCAGCAGACGGGCACGGCACAGCAGACCGAGGGCGTCGAGCCCGTCGAATCAAACCGACAGGGCTGGTCCGCGCGTCCGGCACCCTCACCGGAGCCTTCCGGCGGGACGGGGGCGTGGGGAACGAACGAAACCGTTCCAGGCTGAGTCCGGCCTGCTGGATGAACCGCCCCGTGTCAGGTAGAGACTCCGGACTGCCCCGAGTTGAGTGGAGCCGAGTTGCTTGGTTTCAGGCTACTGGCGGGATGCGGAGTTCGTACTCCACCGGACTGAGCATGCCCAGCGCGGAGTGCCTGCGCTGTCGGTTATGGAAGATTTCCAGGTACTCGAAGAGCGCGGTGGACAGCTCCAGACGTGTTCGCCACCGTCTGCGGTTGAGCAGTTCGACCTGGACCCGGGCCCAGAAGGACTCCATCATCGCGTTGTCCACGCAGTCCCCGATGGAGCCCATCGAGGGCAGCAGGCCGGAGGCCCTCGCGCGCTGGGTGAACGCCCAGGACCCGAACTGGGCGAGTTCAACCGGTCGTTGCAACACCGGGTTGTTGTAGTGAGCGTAGCTGTTCCTCGAAGACCTCGGCCGGGGTCTTCCAGTCGAGGAT
>NZ_JBSHAQ010000120.1:0-7288 GCF_053611585.1 Streptomyces sp. NPDC054794
CTACGAACGCAAAGCCGAGCACTTCCTGGCCTTCACCAGCATCGCCTGCACCCTCATCTGCTACCGCCGACTCGCCAAATGAGACGACGTCTTAATCGAGCCGACGTTGACGGCCTGGAGAAAGGCCCGCCTCGACCGCAGGCCAACCGGGCAGCCGGCCAAGGTCGACCTGCGCGACGTCTTCAACGCACTCCTCTACATCAACCGCACCGGAATCCCCTGGAAATACCTCCCGCACGACTTCCCTAACCACGCCACCGTCTACGCCTACTACGCCGCCTGGCGCGACGAGGGAATCCTCACCCAGCTCAACTACGACCTCACCGGACTGGCCCGCGTTAAGGAAGGACGTAAGCCCGAACCAACCGCTTCGGTGATCGACACCCAGAGCGTGAAGACCTCCACCAATGTGCCCCTGACCAGCCAGGGTACCGACGCCGCCAAAAAGATCGTCGGCCGGAAACGCGGCATCCTCACCGACACGATCGGCCTCATCCTCGCCGTGACCGTCACTGCCGCGAGCCTGTCCGAGAACGCCGTCGGAATCCAGCTCCTCGACCAGGCCAAGAAGACCTACCCGACCATCTCCAAGAGCTGGGTCGACACCGGATTCAAAAACGCCGTCATCGAGCACGGAGCCAGCCTCGGAATCGACGTCGAAGTCGTCAACAGAAACCCAGGAGTTCGCGGCTTCCACGTTGTCAAAAGGCGCTGGGTTGTCGAACGAAGTATTGGCTGGATCATGCTTCATCGGCGCCTCGCCCGAGACTACGAGACTCTGCCCGCCAGCTCCGAGGCCATGATCCACGTCGCCTCGATCGACAACCTCACCAAGCGCATAACGGACGAGACGACACCCACCTGGCGAGGAACTTACTAGGAGATAAAGGGCAATCCACCTAGATCAAACGCCCTCTGAGTGCGTGTTTCCGAACCCGAATCGGAAGCTCAATGGCTTGATGGACGAACAGGACGGCTGTGGGGCCGTTCAGCGATGTGTCATGTGCCCGTCCGGCAATCAGCGCGCGACGCTGCGCATCAGTCCCTCAAGGTCGCGTTCGCCGGCCGGTGTTTGTGCCCCGTCCTGCAGGCCCCCGCTGATCAGGTGCTGAGCGGCCGGCAGACTGAACGTAGAAGCCCAGGCATCGTTCTCACGGAGGAGTCCTTCCTTGAAGTCATCGGCGGGCAGCGAGTGCTTGGCTGCTTCGATGACACCGTCGGGCAGCGCGGCGATGTTGTTGGCGATACGGTCGACGTACTCGTCGAGCTCGTCGGCCGGCAGGGCCCGGTTGATCCATCCGTAGGACGCTGCGGTCTCGGCATCGAACAAGTCGGCGGTGAGGATCACCTCCAGTGCGCGGTTGCGACCCACGCGGCCCCGGAGGTACTGCGTTCCGCCTCCACCGGGGATGATGCCCATCAGCGCTTCGATCTGACCGAGTCCAGCAGTCTCGATGGCGGCGAATGCCATGTCCGCTGCAGCCACGAATTCCGCCCCGCCTCCGCGGGCCTTCCCGGCGAGCTTCACGATGGTCACCTGGGGCTGGTGGCGGATCAGCTCACCGATCGCCTGGAACACGTTGACGTCCGCCGGCGCGGATGCGGCGAGCTCCTGGAGAACGTCCATCTCTTCCCCGATGTGCATGTCCACGTGCGCAATGAAGAACTCCGGGTCGGCGCTCGAGAAGACGATCACGCGGACGGAAGAGTCGTCCTTGAGGCCCGTCAGCACCGTCCGCAGCTCGCGCATCATCGTCGTTCCGAGCGCGTTCACCGGGGGATTGTCGAGGACGATCCGGGCGACGCCGTGTTCGCTGCTCACGCGCAGGGTCGAGTAGGCATCGTTCGTCATGAGGTTCTCCGTTGGTTACCGTTGGGCATGTAGGTTTGCGATGCATACCTACCGTCGGCGACGGCGCCCAGATGGTCAAGAACGCACTTTGGGAGCACCTAGGATCATGAAGGACACCGATCTGCACGGCGTTGACGCCGAAACACGGACGGTTTTCCGGGCGGACTGCTCCAGCCGGCCGATCCTCGACCAGATAGCGGACAAGTGGTCGATGATGGTGATGGCGCTGCTGGAGCGACCCACCCGGTTCAATGAACTGAAGCGAGGTCTGGAGGGCATCACGCAGCGTGTCCTCACCCAGACACTGCGCCGTCTCGAGCGCAACGGCATGATCCAGCGCACGGTGCTGCCGACGTCACCGGTCGGCGTCGAGTACTCGCTCACACCCCTGGGCGAGTCCCTGCGCAAGCCGTTCGGCCAGCTCTACGACTGGACCGTCGAGCACAGCGGAGAGATCCAGAACTGCCAGCGGGCGTACGACACCAGGGCTGACGCTTAACCGCCTGTTCAATGATGTCGATGTGCAGGTGGATCGCAGTGGCATGGACGAGCAGGGCTCAGCTGGCCTGTGTCGGCTTTCTTGTCCAGCTGAGGGTGGCGCCCTTCCGGGCGAGGCGCCTGGTCATGAGGGTGGTGGCGGCCCAGGTGATCAGGGTCTCGGAGTGCTGGATGAGCCGTTCGTAGTCCCTCGCGTGGCGGCGCGCGTGCATCATCCAGGCGAGCGACCTTTCAACGACCCAGCGGCGGGGCAGCACGACGAAGCTTGAGGTGCTGTTTTGCCGAGTCGACGAGCTTCCCGGCGTAGGCGGAGTCGGCCCAGACAATCGTGATCTCGGGGTGCATCAGGCGCAGGCGGAAGAGGACTTCCTTCGCCGCTGCGGCATCGTGCAGGTCGGCGGGAGTGACCATCACCATGAGGGGAAGCCCACGGGTGTCGACGACTAGGTGGCGCTTGCGTCCGTTGATTTTCTTGCCCGCATCGTAGCCGCGGGTTGCCCTGGAGACGGTCTCGGCGGCTTTCACGCTCTGGGAGTCGATGACAGTGGCGACCGCGCGGGGGCCTTTGCCCAGGTCGCGGCGGCGACGCTCATCGAGATGGGGCAGGAACTGATCGAACTTGGCCCTCAAAGCCACAACGGAGGCTCGATCGGCCGTACGCGCAGTCACACCCCCGTGTCCCGCCAACGCCCGCTCACAGAGCAGTAATTGAAATACAGGCCCCCGGCCGCACCGAGAACTGCCAGATCGGCGTGTTCGCCGCCTACACCACCACACGTGGACGGGCCCTGGTGGACCGCGAGTTGTACCTGCCCAAGTCCTGGACCGACGACCGAGACCGCTGCCGCACCGCCCACATCCCCAACGAGCGGGGCTTCGCCACCAAGCCCGACCTGGCCAGGGCCATGGTGCTGCGGGCGATCGCCTCGCCGCTGCCGACCGCCTGGGTGACCGCAGACTCGGCCTACGGGCAGGAGTGGAGGCTGCGCCGCATGCTGGAGGAGACCGGCCTGGGATATGTGCTCGCGGTCCCCAAGTCCCAGCAGGTGTCGCACTTCGGACGCATCGATCACCTCTTCTCCCAGGCCCCGAACGAAGCGTGGGAGCGACGTTCGTGCGGTGACGGTGCGAAGGGCCCGTGGACATGGATAAGGTCCGCAAGGCGGTCGCCGCCCAGTGGGCACAGGCCGAGCAGAATGGTCAGTGGCGGTTCGTGTCGTGCGTATGATCGCCGGCAGGCGCCTCGGCCGATTCCCACAACAAGTTGAAGCGTCTGACCCGGGTCGCGATGTCGTCGGCGCGGACATTCAGTGTTGTGCTACCGCCCAAGCCGGCGAAATCCTGTTCGACCTCGTAGGACAGCGACTGGTCGAAGAGGATGAAATCCTTGATCACACCGCGTCTGACGTAGAGCGGCAGTTGTGAGGGGACCAGCACTCGGGCTTCGATGCCCAGACCTCGCTGGTCCTCACACAGCCGTTCCAGCGAGTCGTCGACGTCCTCGGGCCGCTGCACAATGAACAGCCGACGGATCTGTACATTCCGCTGGTTCACCGCGTCGGACTCCGTCTCCAGATAACGAGGCGCATGCGGGCCGAACCAGAGGTCTCTGGTCGCACTGGTGCTGACAGCGTCGATGGTCGTCTTGGCGCACTGGGTGAGGGAGAACAACCAGTCCAGGTTCTCGCCCTCGTAGTCGGTGATCCGGGAGTTGAGATTGTCGATCATCGTCGTCAGGCGGTTGATCTCCTCGCTGGCGAAGTCCCGCACGATGTTCGGGCTGTCCTCTCCCAATTGCGTCACGCTGCGGGCCAGTTGGGCCACTCCGTCTGAGCGCAGCACGGAACGGTCGACCTGACTGAACAGCTCGGTGGCCTCACTGACACGGGCGAAGCTCGCCCCCACGAGGTCTGCCAAGTCTCGGCTGCGTGCGTTGAGACCGACCTCCATCGCCTCAAGTCGCTGCTCGAAATCCACCAGATACTGGACGATTAGCACGGCACCACCGAGGAGCACCGAAACGGTCAGATTCCACATCTCGGACTGATCGGTAGAAGTGGCACTGGTGATGATGTAGGCAACCCCAGCGACCACTGCTGTGACCAGGGTCTTCATCACAAGCTGCCTAACTCCGGCCGGCCGGGAAGTGGCTCCCGGGCGGCGCACTTCCGGCCCTCTGTCCATGGTTTCGTCCCCCTGGGTGGGCTGCTGTTGACGTGTCGCTCGGGCCACTTCACGCAGTGCGCGTGAGTGGGTGGCGGATACGGTGACGGTGAGATGATGCTCCGCCCCCAGACGCCTCGTGGCCAGCTCCGAGGCTGACCGCAGGGCTTCCACGGCACGGTCGAGGCGCGCGCTCCGCGGCTCGGCGGTGGTGCGCGCCGATTCAAACTCGGCGCACGCCAGGTTGACCATGGCGATCACCGTCTGCGGATGGTCGGAGCCTAGCGAGGCGGCGGCCCGGGCGGTAATCGTCTCCAGGGCCAGGACGAGGCGGTCCAGTTCATTCGGGTCGTCCTTCGCCCGAGCCTGCTCCAGTTCGACGACCGCCCTGCTGACCAGCAGCGAAATCTTCCTCGACTCGTTGCCAGTCTCGGCGTCGGGCTCTTCGAACGAGGCCAGGTTGGCCGTCCGGAAGCCTCCGACCGCTGTCTCCCTGGACGACTGGTCCGTCCCCTGGCTGGTGAGGGCGAACTCGACGGCCGCCAGGACGTTCTGGATGTCGAGATCGTCCCCCTCGGTCGAGGCTCCGGCCGCTCCGAGGTATGTGTACGTCCGCCGCACGGACGCCTGGGCCTGCTCTGGCATCCCCAACTGCACTTGTGCGGCGGCGAGATTGGCGTCGACACGGGCCCGTAGCAACGGTGCTGCGGGCGGACATTCCTCGGAAAGCTTTTGGAGTACGTCGTGCGCCAGCCTTACGTCGCCGAGGGATGCGGCCATTACCCCCAACTGGTTCAGAGCCGAGGCCCATTCGGGAGATTCCAGAGATCGCGGGGAGAAGAGTGCTGTGGCCGCGCTCCGTAGCAGGCGCAGTGCGTCGTCGCGGTGGTCGAGCGAATTTAACAACGCCGCCAGATAGCAAACGCTTCTCGTCGATTCCGGACTGCGTACGACTGAGTCGGCGACAAGCCGGTCCGGAACGTCGGACAGCTGGAAGGGCACGTCCTCATCGTCGCCATTGCCTTCGGTCAGAGCACGTTCCGCACGGCGGATGACGTCAGTCAGCGTCTCGCTGGGCACCGGTGTCCTCACCCCCCATAGTCCTGCCAATCAGGGCCTTGACCGCACGCCCCGCGAGGCTGACCACCTGGGCCGGGTCGAGCAGTCCTCTGTCCGACCACTCCTTGAGCCGGATCAGGAGTGTCTCCGTCCGGTCCATCTCGACGTCCATGCTGACGTCGGTGCCGCACGCCCCCACGGTCTGCTGCTCGGGGCGGCCCTCCAGAACTCTGCGGAGATGGCCCGTGCGGAAGTATTCGAAGCGGCTCATGGCCTCGTGAATCGTGGCGGCGAACAGCACGTTGGCCGAGCGCCGGGCGTCCTGCCGGTCCAGGTACTGCTCGATGAGGATCCCGATGACGGCGCCGTCTGAGCCGGGGGTGGTCTTCTCCACAGGCCCGCCGGAGTACCCGGCGTAGTCGCCCAGGGTCTGCTCCACAAGTAACTGGACCGCTTCGACGATTTCCCCGCCCTCACAGTGGTACTTGACGCCGTACGCGTCCACGAGACCGCCCAGGTCCGGGTCGCTGGTCGTGGGACGGTGCAGGCCGCGCCAGCGGTCTCCGCGTCGCGCATGATCGGCGTTCGGCAGGCCGAAAGGGACGTCCTGCGGGCGGAGGATCTCCACGATCGCGAGGTCCGCCTCCGCGACCCGTCGCCGCACACACCCCTCCAGCGAGCTGCCCGACTCGAAGCACACGGTCACCTGGTCGTCCTGGCGGGACAGCGCGCTCAAGCAGTGGTTGGCTGTGAGGACATAGCAACGGGTCAGCAGGAATCCGGCCCCCAGGTAGACATCACCCTGGCGGATGTCCACGGCGTAGTCGCGGCCTGGCACTATCGGCCTTCAGGCTCGTTCCACGGTGATGACGCCATCGAACGAGGCCTCGGCAGACGCCTTGGACAGGATCACCCCGGCCTCCGCCGCGAGGGTCACATCGAACGACACCTCCAACGAACTGACGCGCCACCCGTCGTGGTCCCGAAGGCGCGCCAGGGAACTCTGCGCCATCCCGGAGGCCGAGACGATCGCCTCCTGCAGTTCCGCGGACCGTTCCTGCAGCGACGCCGTCCCGCGGTTTCTAGCCCGAATCTGACGAGACCCCTGCGAGTCAAGCTCCACAGTCTCGACCCGCACCAAAGAATCAGACATGTCCCTCCCCCCACCCCATAACCGGACTTCCAGTGAGTCTCGGCACCGAAAAGGGTAGCCAGCGAGGCCGTGTCGCACAGCTGTTACGACCGGAATGAGGCAGAAGGGATACGAGGCCACGTCTCCGCGTACCGTCGTTCAGCGCATGTCGGTGCAGGGCTGCGTCGTTCTCGGAGAGTGCCCAGTTTGATGGGTGATCAGGTGGCTTGGCCGCTGCGCGGGAGGTTGCTTCGGGCCGGAGCGGAGGCAGGTTTCGGTTTCGGCGTACTGCCTGGTCTGCAGAGGTAGGTACGGTGAACGCGCGGAACGTTTTGGTGCTCCAGCCGGGATTCGTGGTCAGTTGCGTGGCCGGTCGCCGACGGACGGGGCGTTCGCGGTGGCCACGATGGCCTGCAGCGCGGCTACGTGACCGAGGAAGGCGACTCGACCGTCGGTGGTCAGGCGGGCACGTACGCGACGTCTGATAGTGCGTGAAGTTTCCCCGTGATCTTGGACACTCGTCGGTTATGCCGCGAGGGCGTGTTGATGCCGCTGCCTGGTCTCGGCCGGGGTGAGGTAGCCGA
>NZ_JBSHAQ010000121.1:0-6075 GCF_053611585.1 Streptomyces sp. NPDC054794
CACACCGACATCCACACCCAGATCCGCCCGCACGGCATTCACCAACCGCATCGCCAACAGCGAATGCCCACCCAGATCGAAGAAACTGTCGTCGACACCGACCGACGGAAGCGACAGCGCCTTGGCGAACAGGCCGCACAGGGCCTCTTCCAGAGGGGTGCGCGGTTCGTGGTGGGTGGCCGTGGCGGTGTAGTCGGGGGCGGGCAGGGCCTCGCGGTCCAGCTTTCCGTTGACGGTGAGGGGCAGGGCGGCCATGGGTACGAGGGCGGCGGGCACCATGTATTCGGGCAGCCGTGCCTCCAGATCGGCCTTGGCCCGGGCCAGGTCAAGGCCGGAGTCGGAGTCGAAGCCGGAGCCGAAGTCGGAGTCCGGTTCCGGGACGACGTAACCGACCAGGCGCTTCTCCCCGGGCTGGTCCTCGCGGAGCAGTACGGCCGCCTGACGGACCCCGGCGACCGCGCCGAGGGCGGTCTCGATCTCGCCAAGTTCGATGCGGAAGCCGCGCAGCTTCACCTGGTCGTCGACGCGGCCGACGAACACCAGCCGCCCGTCCGGCGTCCAGCGCACCACATCGCCCGTCCGGTACATCCGCTCACCCGCGGCGAAGGGGCTCGCGACGAAACGGGACGCCGTCAGGTCCGGCCGGCCCACATAGCCACGCGCCAGACCCGGGCCGGCGATGTACAGCTCACCCGCCACCCCGGGGACGACCGGCCGCAGCGCCTCGTCCAGCACGTACACGTCCGTGCCGGCGATCGGGCCGCCGATGGTGACCGGTTCGCCGGGGCGCAGGAAGGTGCCCGTCGCACACACCGTCGTCTCGGTCGGGCCATAGAAGTTCATCAGGCGGTGGTCCACGGACCACTGGTCCGCCAGCGCGGGCGGGCAGGCCTCACCGGCCGTGATGATGACCGTGCCGGGGGCGAGGGCGTGGGCCGGGAGGGCGCCCAGCAGGGACGGCGGCACGGTGACATGGGTGACGCCGCGGGTCAGCTCGTCGTCCGGGACGACGGCGGGCAGCGCCTCCGCCCGTCCGATCCGCAGCGTGGCCCCCGCCAGCAGGGCCATCAGGATCTCCGCGATGGAGGAGTCGAAGCCGATCGAGGCCATCTGCAGCACCCTGCTGTCCGCCGTCACACCGAGCGAGTCGATGTGCGAGGCGACCAGGCGGGTCAGACCGGTGTGGCTGACCGCGGTGCCCTTGGGCCGGCCGGTCGAGCCCGAGGTGTAGATGACGTAGCAGGTGTTGCCGGTGCGCAGCGGCGCACGGCGGTCCGCGTCCGTGACGGGCGCGGCGGACAGGCCGGCCAGGTCCAGTGTGCCGAGCACGGTGGGGGCGAGCGGGAGGCCGTCGGCGCGGGACCCGTCGTCCACCAGCAGCGCCGCCGGGGCCGTGTCGGCGAGCATGAACGCCTTGCGGGCCGTCGGGTAGGCGGGGTCGAGCGGCAGGTAGGTGCCGCCCGCCTTGACGGTGGCCAGCATGGCGACGACGAGGTCGACGCCCCGGTCCGCGCAGACCGCGACCGGGACCTCCGGTCCCACCCCGAGTCCGATCAGGTGGCGGGCCAGCCGGTTGGCCCGCTCGTCCAGTTCGCGGTACGTGAGCGAGTCGCCGTCGTGCTCCAGGGCCACGCCCTCGGGGTGGCGTCGTACCTGCTCGTCGAACAGGTCGGGGAAGGGCCGCGGCACGACCGTGGCGGAGCGGTTCCAGTCCACCAGGACGCGCTCGCGCTCGGCCTCGGACAGCACCTCGAACGCGCTCAGCCGCAGCTTCGGATCCGCGACGGCCTGGCCGAGCACGCGCACCAGGCGCTCCCCCAGCCGCCGTGCGGTCTCCGGGTCGAAGAGGTCCAGGGCGTAGCCGACGCGGACGCCCGGCCCGGTCTCCGCGTCCACGAACTCGAAGTCGAGGTCGAACTTGGCCGTACCCGACTCGACGGGAACGGCGGCACAGTCCGAACCGGCCAGCGCCGGCGTGTCCGCGCCGCCCGGGGTCCAGGCCAGGGCGGTCTGGTAGAGCGGGTGGCGGGACAGGGAGCGGGTCGGCTGGAGCTCCTCGACGAGCCGGTCGAAGGACAGTCCCTGATGCTCGAACGCGGCCAGGTCGGCGGCCCGGACCCGGGCCAGCAGGTCCGCGAACGTGGGGTCGCCGTCGGTGTCGGTGCGCAGCACCAGGGTGTTGACGAAGAAGCCGACCAGATCGGCGAGGGCGTCGTCGTCACGGCCGGACACCACCGTGCCGAGCGGGATGTCCGTTCCCGCGCCGAGCTTGGTGAGCAGGGTGGCGAGGGCCGCCTGGGCCACCATGAACACCGTCACGCCCTGCGCGCGGGCCAGCTCCCGCATGGCGTCGCGCAGCTCCGGCGGGAGCGGCAGTTCGAGGTGCCCGCCTTCGTAGGAGGCCCGGGTGGGGCGCGGTCGGTCGGTGGGCAGGGCCAGTTCCTCAGGCAGCCCGGCCAGCGCCGAACGCCAGAACTCCAGCCCGGCCCGCTCCGACTCCGCCTGCTCCCGCTGCCACAGCGCGTAGTCGGCGTACTGGACCGGAAGCGGCGTGAACGAGGGGGCCCGCCCGTCACGACGAGCGGCGTAGGCGGCGGACAGGTCGGCGGTCAGCGGGCCCATCGACCAACCGTCCGTGGCGATGTGGTGCATCACCAACACCACCGTGACCTCGTCACCGTCGTGCTCGATCAGCTCCGCATGGAACGGCAGGTCCCTCTCCAGGTGGAACAGGTGCCCGCACGCCGCGGACACCGCCTGCGCGACCTCCTCCGCCGTCGCACACCGCACCACACCCACCACAGGACGGGCATCCTCGACCGGCAACACCCGCTGCACCGGCTCCCCATCCACCTCCACGAACACCGTCCGCAGCGACTCGTGCCGAGCAACCACATCACCCAGCGCCGCCTCAAGCGCCGTACGGTCCAACCCACCCCGCACCCGCGTCACCACCGGCACGTTGTACGTCGCGCCCGCACCCTCCAACCGGTACAAGAACCACAACCGCCGCTGAGCCGCCGACAACGGCACCACCTCCGGACGCGGCACCACCGCCACCACCCCCGGACGCGCCGCCGCGGTCGCCGAGCCCAGCTGAGCCGCGATCTCGGCGACGCTGGGGCTGGTGAAGACCTTCCGGACGGGCAGTTCCACGCCCAGCGAGGTGCGAATGCGGTTGGTCAGACGGGTCGCCAGCAGCGAATGCCCACCCAGGTCGAAGAAGCTGTCGTCGATGCCGACCGAAGGCACGTCGAGGATCTCCGCGAACAGCGCGCACAGGATCTCCTCCCGGGCGTTGCGCGGAGCGCGGTGGGTGCTGGTGGCCGTGTAGTCAGGCGCCGGCAGGGCCTTCTGGTCGACCTTGCCGTTCGGGGTGAGGGGGAAGGCTTCGAGAGCGAGCAGCGCGGCCGGGACCATGTAGTCGGGCAGACGGGCGGCGAGTTCGGCGCGGATCTCGTCCGCGTCCAGCAGCGCACCGTCCTCCGGGATCAGGTAACCGACGATCCGCTTCTCGCCCGGCTGGTCCTCACGCAGGAACACCGCCGCCTGCGCGATGCCGTCCACCGCCGCCAGTACGGCCTCGATCTCACCCAACTCGACCCGGAAGCCGCGGATCTTGACCTGCGCGTCGGCACGCCCGACGAAGAGCAGATCACCGGTACGCGTCCAGCGAACCAAGTCTCCGGTCCGGTACATGCGTTCGCCACCGGAGCAGGGGTTGGCCACGAAACGGGAGGCCGTCAGGTCGCTTCGGCCCAGGTAGCCCCGGGCAAGACCGGCACCGGCGAGATACAGCTCGCCCACCACACCGGGCGGGACCGGACGCAGAGCCTCGTCCAGCACCAGCAGCGTGGTGTTGTCGAAGGGACGGCCCAGCGGGACCTGTCCGTCCGGCTCGTCGCCGGACGTCCACGGCTGACCGGTGACGCACAGGGTCGCCTCCGTCGGACCGTACGTCGTACGGACGACGATCCCGGGGCACGTCTCCAGGACCCGGCGCACGGCCGCCGCCGGCACCACGTCACCGCCGGTGGTCACCTCCACCAACCCCGACAACGCCTCCGGCGCCTCCTCCGCCAGCACCCGGAACAGCCCCGCCGTCACACTCAGATGCGTGACCTTGTACCGGTCCAGCAAGGCAGGCGCCCAATCCCCCGGCGGCGCCACGACGATCCGCGCGCCCACCAACAGCGGCAGCCACACCTCGTACACCGACCCGTCGAAGGCGTGCGGCGCCTGGAACAGCACCCGCGCGTCCGCGTCCACACCCCACGACGGCTCACGCACCAGATCCAACACGTTCTGATGACTCACCGCGATGCCCTTCGGCTCACCGGTCGAGCCCGACGTGAACATCACGTACGCCAACTGATCGGGCAGCACCACCGGCCACTCGGGGACAGCGCCCGCCTCGGCAGCCAACTCCCCCACCGGTGTCCCGTACTCGGCCCACGTCTCGTCGACGATGACGAGGGGGGCGTCGATCCGCTTCAGCAACGCCTCGACCCGGGCCTTCGGATATGCCGTATGCACCGGCAGATACGCCCCACCCGCCAGCAACACACCCAACAGCGCCACCACCGCATCCGCCGACCGCTCCATCAGGACCGGAACAACCTGCTCCCGTCCGAGGCCACGCGCCAGCAGACCGGACGCGACCGACTCCGCACGCGCCAACAACTCGCCATAGGACAGCTCACCGCCGTCCCACTCCAGGGCCACCGCCTCGGGACATGCGGCAGCCCGCTCCCGCAACACCCCCACCACGCTCGACGCGGGCGAAACCGTCACCGGTCCGCGGCCCCTGTGCAGCGCCTTCGCGGTCTCCGCCGCCGACAGCACCGCCAGCCCGCTCAGCCGTGACTCGGGATCGGCGACGACCTGGTCGAGCAACCGCAGCAGGCGGTCACCCAGTTCCTCCGCCGACACCCTGTCGAAGAGGTCGTGCGCATAGGTGAGCAGCAGTTCGTCGTCCCGGAAGGCGAGGGAGAGGTCGAACTTGGCGCTGTCCTCGGGCGGTACCGCCTCCGTCTCCAGGGCGGCGAGGCGAAGAGCAGGGGCGTCCTCCTCCCAGGTCAGGGCCACTTGGAAGAGTGGGTGCCGGGACAGGGAGCGGGCCGGCTGGAGCTCCTCCACCAACAGGTCGAACGGCACGTCCTGATGCTCGAACGCCGCCAGGTCCGCCAACCGCACCCGCTCCAGCAGTTCGCCGAACGTCGGATTCCCGCTCGTATCCGTACGCAGCACAACGGAGTTGATGAAGAAGCCGACCACATCGGTCAGCGCCTGGTCGGGGCGGCCGGAGACGACCGTGCCGAGCGCCACGTCCGTGCCCGCGCCCAGTGCGCTCAGCAGCGCGGCCGTGGCCGCGTGCGCCACCATGAACGGCGACGCGTTGTGCGCCCGCGCCAGCTCACGGACGCCCCGCGACAGCGCCGCGTCGATCGACAGCCGCACCTGTCCGCCCCGGTGACTGGGCTGAGCGGGACGCGGGCGGTCGATGGGCAGGGCCAGTTCCTCAGGCAGCCCGGCCAGCGCCGAACGCCAGAACCCGAGCCCGGCCCGCTCCGACTCCGCCTGGTCCCGCTGCCACAGCGCGAAGTCGGCGTACTGGACGGGCAGCGGAGCGAACTCCGGTACCGCACCCCGTGCCCTCGCCCCGTACGCCGTGGACAGATCCGCCAGCAGCGGGGCCATCGACCAGCCGTCCGTGGCGATGTGGTGCATCACCAGCACCAGCGTGACCTCGTCGCCGTTCCCGTCGCCGTCGTGCTCGATCAGCTCCGCGTGGAACGGGAGATCCCTCTCCAGGTGGAACAAGTGCCCGCATACCCGGGCCACTTGGGCGTCCCGCTCCTCGGCCCGGCAGGTCGTGACGGTCAGGTCCACCCGGGTCGCGTCGAGCGGAAGGACCCGCTGGGCCGGCTCCCCGTCGGCCTCGACGAACACTGTCCGCAGGGACTCGTGCCGCGCGACGACATCACCCAGCGCCGCCTCAAGCGCCGTACGGTCCAACCCACCCCGCACCCGCGTCACCACCGGCACGTTGTACGTCGCGCCCGCACCCTCCAA
>NZ_JBSHAQ010000122.1:0-6062 GCF_053611585.1 Streptomyces sp. NPDC054794
GGACACAGACCCACCCGCCGAGCTCCAGGCCCTGATCGACGCGGTCACCACCGGACACGGAATTGACCTCTATCGCCGGATTTAACGAACTACCGCTATGGAGTATGGAGCATGGATCCTCACCGGCATCAACACCGGAAACGTCCGCGTGCGCGCCGATGTCCTCGACGCCGCACCGTCTGTGCATACAGCCTCCTGGGACGAGATCGTCGAGATCAGCGTGCAGTCCGTCCGTGGAGATCTGCGCATCCACTCCGGCTACGAGATCACACCCGATAATCTTCCGGTCCTCAATCCCCGCGGGCCAGGCTGGTACCGGATGCGTGTCCACGCTCGGGGCCGTTCAGTCAACCCGGACGGTGTCAGCCAAGAGCCGGTCGAGGACTATCTCATCACCATCTGGCCCCAGGAACAGGCGGCGTCCGTGGTTCTCCGCACCAGTGAGAGGATCGAAGAGGCGCTGCGCATCAATGCCGGTGAGACGCCAGGGAAGCCTCAACCTCGCCCCGAACAGGAGCCAGCTCCCAAGCCGGCTGCCCCTGCCACAGCCGAACGGGCACGGCTTCTGCGTCACCTGAAACGTGGCTAACCACCGAGCACCATCGATTTCTTGGCTACCGAGACAGCAAAGCGGGGCTCGAGTGGCTGTCAAGAGTTGTGGTGTCTGTCAGGTGTGCGAGAACTCGCGGATCGCCTGAGCAAGTCCGGCCGGCTGGTCCAGCGGGATGAGGGTGTAGCTGTCGTCCATCTCGACCAGCCGTCCGTACGGGAGGAGTTCGGCCAGCCGTCGGCCGTGTTCAGGCGGCATGACGCGGTCACGGCTCGCCCACACCACCAGGGCGGGGCGTTCGAAGCTCGGCAGGCGCTCGGCCGCAGCCACCAGGAGGTCGGTGTCCGCCGCGGCCGCTCGCAGCAGTCGCACGGCGTCGCGACGGATCTCGGGCAGCTTCATGACCGGCTGCATCCACCGGGCGGTGGCACCGTCCCCTCGTAGGGTCAGCCATCCGAATGCGATCGGGAGCCGGCGGATCATCCGAAGCCGCATTTGCTGCATGAACAAGCCGAACAGCCGAGGTGGGAGCTTGCCGGTGAGCACCAGCGTCTTGCCCGTCAGTCCTGGCGGGAAGTTGTCGAACGCATCACACGAGGCGAGCACGACCCGGCCCACGCGTGCGGCACCTTCGCACATGAGCAGCTGGACGATCGCCCCGCCGGTGTCATTGCCGACAAGGGTGACGTCCTGCACATCGAGCCGGTCGAGGAACTCCGCGACCAGCTGGGTCACCCCAGGCAGCGACAGGTCCGCGTCGGCGCGCATCGCGTCCCGATGCGCGCCGAGGGGCAGCGTCGGTGCCACGCACCGGTGATCGGTGGACAGTTCACTGATCGTTTCGGCCCACAGCGAGGCATCCATCATGAGCCCGTGCAACAGCACGACTGTAGGGCCATCGCCGCCGGTGTCCTCGTATGCGATGGTCCCGGCCGACAGTTCGATCTCTTTCATTCCCGTCCGCCTCAACGCGCCACATCGGCGGAGACGGGCTCGCGATGGCCTGCGCACACCTGGTCGAGTGCGTGCCGGTACAGGGAGGACGGCCCGGACGCGGCGGCCAGCACGTGCACCCGTGTTGCTGGGGTGCGGTGACGGCCCGTCATCCGTACGGGATGCGCTCCAGCGCTGCCGGCCGTGCCGGCGGGCGGCCCGGGGAGCGCGTCGCGATCTGTGGCGAGGGCTGGGCCGGGGAACTGCCGGCCGATACCGCCGGTCATTGTCATGATGGTGGGCTTCATCTGCTGTTCCGCTCTGGTCGTTGTGCACGGATGGCGATGGCGATGGCGATGGCGCGGTCGCTGGCCCACGCCGCGTCGGTGTGGGGTGAACGGGCCGGCTGAGAAGCTGCTTCGTCCCTGGGCTGATGGGAGCCGCCTGTGCTCGCCGGTCGGGTAGTCGCGTATCCGGCCGTTCGGCCGCCGCGGCAAGTTCTCCTGGCAGCGCGGTCTCAGGTGAGACCAGCCAGTTTTTCGGGATTGGTGACGAAGTAGACGCCGCAGATGTGCTGACCGTCCGGGGCCAGGTCGAGGACCAGCACGGCGAAGGGCGAACCACCGCTGAGCAGCACCGCTGAAGGGTCGCCGTTGACCCGCCGGTAGCGGACGTCCAGGCCGCCGGGGGCGCGGGTGGCCCCGTTGGCCAGCAGCCGGGCGACCTTGTCCCGGCCGTGGACCGGCCGCGGGCCCGCGGCGGTGGCCTTGCCCCCGCCATCGGCCCACAAGGTCACGTCCGGTGCCAGGAGCCGCAGCAGCATCTGCAGGTCGCCGCCGGACACCGCGGCAGTGAACCGCTCGGTGACCTGTTGCCGCAGATGCGGGTCGGTCCGGTAGCGGGGGCGCCGGGCGTGGACATGCTCGCGTGCGCGGTGGGCGAGCTGGCGTACTGCTGCGGGACTGCGGCCCAGGATGTCAGCGGTCTCGGTATGGGCGTAGCCGAACACCTCGTGCAGGACGAACACCGCGCGTTCCAACGGCGTGAGGGATTCCAGGACGACCAGCAGTGCCATCGACACCGACTCGGTTCGCTCGGCCGCCTGGGCGGCGTCCGCGGCATCACTGTCAGCGCCATCGTCGGCGAAGGAGGTGACGAGCGGTTCGGGCAGCCACGGGCCGACATAGGTCTCGCGACGGCGGCTGATGGCTGCACGGCGGGCGAGGGCCTTGTTCATCGCGATCCGCACCATATAGGCGCGTGGGCTTTCAATCCGCTCCGCGCCTGGTGCCCCGCCGCTGGACGCCCATGACAGCCACGTCTCCTGCAGCACATCCTCGGTGTCGGCAACGCTGCCGAGCATGTTGTAGACGATGGAGAACAAGAGTTCTCGGTGCTCGACGAAGACCCGAGTGGCGCTGTCCAGCGCGTTTTCCCGGGCCCTGCCGGCCGACGAGGTGTCGGACATCGTGGGACCTCCTGCCGTGTCTGCCTCCTGAGAGCAGCGAGGGTGCCCGGAGTGTGACATCCGCACCAAGCAATGTGACTCATGCCTCACCTCCTGCCTGTCATGCCTCGGCCTCGTGTTCCGCAGGGACGGATCACGGGTGAGGGGCGGGACTGCGCGGGCGAGGAACTGGCCATGTCACGGCCGGCCTTGTATGCGATCGGCAAGGTCTTCAAGGGGAGACGGGTGACGCATGCCGTGTGGGGCGAAACAGCCTCGGTGGCGCCCCTTGGCCGGTCAGGTGCACGGAAACGGCGTTGCGGTGCACCCGGTGCGGGCGCCGGGCTCCGTTGCTCCGGGAGTGGGTCCAGCAGCTGGTGCGTCCAGCGGAGGCGCCGGCCATCACGTTGGTCAGAGCCAGTGCCCGCGTGGAGAACGGACACAGACGGAGCCTGCTGCCGAGCCATTGCTTCACCGCCGTGTCTCCCCGAGAGCTCGCCGCCCGCGGCCTGCCCGCGGGCACACGATGAGGAATCCGGTGGCGGGAGCGCAGACGTCTCGGGCTCGTCCTGAGACGTGGGTCATATTCGCCCGGCCGGACGTCACACTCCGGGATCTGCCGCGGATCTCAGGTACGACCGTCTACGGGGCACGGGCGGCCGGAGATATCGACGGCGCCCTATAAGGGAGCGTGCACATGATCATGGTTACCGGCGCGACCGGAACTGTCGGCCGCGAAGTAGTGAAGTTGTTGGCGGCCGAAGGAGTCGAGGTGGCGGCGGTCACCCGCGAACCATCCGCCACCATGTTCGCCGACGGTGTTCGGGGGGTCGTCGGCGATCCCTCCAAGCCGCGTTCGCTGGCGTCGGCGCTGGACGATGTGGAGGCTCTCCTGCTCAGTCCGCGCGCCGTCGGCGGCGCGAGTGCCGAGCTGCTGGCGCTGGCAGCTGAGCACCGTGTGCGGCATGTGGTGGTGTTGTCGGCGGTCACCGTCGAGTACGGCGGCGGGTTCCGGCGCTTCGCCGAGGAGTTCGAGCGGGTCGAGGCTGCAACCAGGGCCTCAGGGATGCAGTGGACGTTCCTGCGGTGCGCCGACTTCGCTGCCAACACCCTTGCCTGGGCGCCGCAGATCCGCGCAACGGGCGTCGTGCGGGGCGTGTTCGGCGATGCGGCCACCTCCCCGATCCATCAGCGGGACATCGCCGAACTCGCGCTGCGGGCCCTGCTGGACCCCGCCCACGCCGGCCGGACGTACGCGATCACCGGGCCACAGTCGCTCACCCAGCATGACAAGGCCCGGCTCATCGGCAAGGCCATCGGCAGGGAGCTGTCGTTCGAGGAGGTTTCTCCCGAGGAGCTGCGCTGGACCATGCTCGTCCAGGGACTACCCGAAGACATTCCCGACCGGGTGATCGGTTACGCGGCCGCATGCCTGGCGGAACCGGGGCCGACGACCGACACGGTCGCGCGGCTCCTGGACCGCCCCGCCCTCTCCTTCGCCACCTGGGCCGCCGAAAACGCGGCCGCCTTTCAGAGCTGAGGCGGTCATGAGAAAGGAACGGGTGGTCATGTCTCTGCGCTTCGTGGGTCTCGTATGTACAGGCTTGTTTACCGGATTCCTGGTCGCGGTCCTCGTCTTCGAACTCTCGCTGCGGCGCTTCGACGCCTCGGTCTACACCCAGGTGCGGCAGGTCGAGCTCCTGCGACTGGACGACCTTGCCTCCGCCACTCTCCTACCAGCGTTGTTGTTGACGGCGGTCCTGGCTGTCACGGCCGTCAAGGCGAGAGACCGCGTCTTCTGGCTCACGCTGGCAGCGTTCGCCCTGCTGCTGAGCGTTCTCGTTACCACGGTCGTCTTCAACCTCCCCATCAACTCCCATCAGATGCACTGGAATGTGCAGGCACCGCCCACGGACTGGGCATGCGTGCGCGACCGCTGGCAGATCGCCCATGCCGTACGCACGGCCGCTGCTGTGGTCGCGTTCGGCCTCCTGAGCGCGGCTGCGATGAGCACATCCCGCACCAGGCACCGGCCTTCCCATGCCTCAACCCCGGCCCCGGGCAGCACGGCCGCATCGGGTCCGGCCGGATTGCGGTCATGAAGCAGCTCGAACTGTCCGCAGGGGCAACCACGTATGAGGGCACCGCAGCCGCGGTTCTGTCCTGGTACACCTGCACATCCCGCACTCGCGGACGTTCGACCCGGACCGCTGCAGGGCCGCGGGCCTGGGTGAGGACACCGTCTTTGCGACCAAGCCTCAACTGGCCGCCCGCATGATCGGCCGGTTCCTGGACGTCGGACACCGCGTGGGCTGGGTCGCGGGGGACGAGGTCTGCGGCGGCAACCCGAAGTTCCGGTCCGTGCTGGAAGAGCGCAGGGTCGGCTACGTGCTTACCATTGGGAGACTCTGAAGCTGATCAGAAAATCGCTGTCCGGGGGCTTTTATCGGTGGCTCGCCGGTGCGAAGGCCCGCGAGGTCCGGCGGGCCGCCGCCGACGCCCTGGTCGCGGAGAGCCGCGAGGTCCACACCGCCCACAAGGGAACGTACGGGGTCCGCCGTGTCCATGCCGAGCTGCGGAGCTTCGGGCACACCGTCAACCGACAAACGCGTCGAGCGGCTGATGCGCCGGCACGGGTTCGAGGGCCGGCACCTGCGACGCCGCAAGCGGACCACCGTTGCGGACCGGCTCGCGCCGTCCGCCCCGGACCTGGTCCACCGCGACTTCTCCGCCGCCCACCTGGACGAGAAGTGGTGCGGCGACATCACATACGTCCAGGTCGGCGGGACGTGGCTGTATCCCGCCTGCGTCATCGACATCTGCTCCCGCCGAGTCCTCGGCTGGTCGATGGCCTCCCACATGCGGGCCGAACTGGTCATCGACGCCCTGAAGATGGCCGTGGCGACCCGCGGCGGCCACGTGGACGGGGTGATCTTTCACGCGCGACAGGGGCTCGCAGTACACATCGGCCGCGTTCGCGCAGGTCTGCGACGGTTTCGGGATCCGCAGGAGCATGGGCCGGGTCGGCTCGAGCTATGACTGTCAGTCTCTTCGCACCGGGTCCCGCAAGGATCGGGTAGCCCCGGCTGAGGCGGTCTGACTCTTGCTTATGACTGACCCTGTGGGTGTCCT
>NZ_JBSHAQ010000123.1:0-5474 GCF_053611585.1 Streptomyces sp. NPDC054794
CTGTTTGTGCCCCCTTTTGTCTCTCTGGGGTGTGTTTGTCTTTGTGTGTTTCGCGAACCCCCCGGCCCCCCTCGGGGGGGGGCGCCCCCCCCCCCCCCCCCCCCGACTCGGAGGGGAGCGTTCCGCACAGCTCGGCGGAGTGTCCCGAGGAAGCCGACTAGGAGGCTTCCTTGGCCTGTTCGCGGATCTTCTCGGCGATCTGCGGCGGCATCGGCTCGTGCCGCGCGTACGCACGGCTGAAACGGGCGGTGCCGTGCGACAGCGACCGCAGGTCCACCGCGTACCGGCCGATCTCGAACTCCGGCACCTCGGCCCGTACGAGCGTCCGTCCGGAGCCCACCTGTTCAGTGCCGAGCACCCGGCCGCGCCGCCCGGACAGATCGCTCATCACGGCGCCGACGTAGTCGTCGCCGACCAGGACGGTCACCTCGGCCACCGGCTCCAGCAGATGGATCTTCGCGTCCGCCGCGGCCTCCCGCAGCGCCAGCGCGCCCGCCGTCTGGAACGCGGCGTCGGAGGAGTCGACGGAGTGCGCCTTGCCGTCGAGCAGCGTGATGCGCACGTCGACCAGCGGATAGCCGGCCGCGACTCCCTTGGCCGCCTGGGCGCGTACGCCCTTCTCCACGGACGGGATGAACTGCCGCGGCACCGCGCCGCCGACCACCTTGTCCACGAACTCGATGCCCGAACCGCCGGGCAGCGGCTCGACCTCGACCTCGCAGATGGCGTACTGGCCGTGCCCGCCGGACTGCTTCACATGGCGCCCGCGCCCGGCGGCCTTGTTCGCGAACGTCTCCCGCAGCGACACCCGGTGGGGCACGACGTCGACCTGGACGCCGTAGCGGCTGCGCAGCCGCTCCAGAGCGACGTCCGCGTGGGCCTCGCCCAGGCACCACAGCACGACCTGATGCGTGTTCTGGTTCTGCTCCAGACGCATCGTCGGGTCCTCGGCGACCAGCCTGCTCAGGCCCTGCGAGAGCTTGTCCTCGTCCGGTTTGCTGTGCGCCTGGATGGCCAGCGGGAGCAGCGGGTCGGGCATCTCCCACGGCGCCATGAGCAGCGGATCGTCCTTGGCCGACAGGGTGTCCCCGGTCTCGGCCCGGCCCAGCTTCGCCACGCACGCCAGATCGCCCGCGACGGCGTGCGACACCGGCCGCTGCTGCTTGCCGAACGGCGTGGACACGGCGCCGATCCGCTCGTCGACGTCGTGGTCCTCGTGCCCGCGGTCGGCCAGCCCGTGCCCGGAGACGTGCACCGTCTCGTCGGGCCGCAGCGTGCCGGAGAAGACCCGGACCAGGGAGACCCGGCCCACGTACGGGTCGGAGGAGGTCTTGACGACCTCGGCGACCAGCGGCCCGCCGGGATCGCAGGTCTTCAGCTCACGCGGCTTGCCGTCGACCGTGGTGACGTCCGGGGCCCGCCGCTCCAGCGGGGTCGGGAAGCCGCCCGTGATCAGCTCCAGCAGCTCGACGGTGCCGAGTCCCTGCTTGGCGCCCTCGGCCGCGGGGGCGGCGGCCAGGACGGGGAAGAAGACCCCGCGGGCGACGGCCCGCTCCAGGTCCTCGATCAGCGTCTTGACGTCGACCTGCTCGCCGCCGAGGTAGCGGTCCATGAGGGTCTCGTCCTCGCTCTCCGAGATGATCCCCTCGATGAGCCGGTTGCGCGCCTCCTCGATCCCCGGCAGCTGGTCCGCGTCCGGCTCGGACTCCTTGCGTTCCCCGCTCGCGTAGTCGAACAGCTTCTGCGAGAGCAGCCCGGTCAGCCCGGTCACGGGCGCGTGCCCGTCGGGGCCCTGCGCGCCGTACAGCGGCAGGTACAGCGGGATCACGGCGTCGGGGTCGTCGCCGCCGAACGCCTGCGCGCACACCCGGGTCATCTCGTCGAAGTCCGCGCGGGCGGCCTCCAGGTGTGTGACCACGATGGCCCGCGGCATGCCGACGGCCGCGCACTCCTCCCACACCATCCGGGTCGAGCCGTCCACCCCGTCCGAGGCCGAGACGACGAAGAGAGCCGCGTCCGCGGCTCGCAGACCGGCCCTCAGCTCTCCGACGAAGTCGGCGTATCCGGGGGTGTCGAGAAGGTTGATCTTGATGCCGTTCCATTCGACGGGCACCAGGGACAGCTGCACGGAGCGCTGCTGCCGGTGCTCGATCTCGTCGTAGTCGGAGAGGGTGCCGCCGTCCTCCACGCGGCCCGCCCGGTTCACGGCCCCCGCGGTCAGCGCGAGAGCCTCCACCAGAGTCGTCTTGCCCGATCCGGAGTGGCCGACCAGCACCACATTCCGTACGGACGCGGGGTGGTCGGCCGCCGTAGCCCTGCCGGCGGCTCCAGGGTGTGTCTGTGCCTTGTCGCCCATGTTCCTGCCTCCCGTACACGGTGAGGTCACTGGGGGCGCGGACACGCGGGACCGCGTGCACTGGCGGCTCCGGCGACGCCCGCGGTCCTTCGAGCTTTCCACTCCCGTCACGTTGCGTCCATACGACGGACCCGATCCCGCCGTGGGCCGTGGGTGGCGGGCCGTCCGCCGCGTCCGAAGGAGCCTGGTCCGGGTGCCCGGCGGTCGCCGACACGCGCGCGTGGCTACGATGGGCCAGCCGGTGGCCAGCAGGGGCCGCGCGGCGACACCGACCGTCGGGAAGGCCATGCTGAACAAGTACGCGCGTGCATTCTTCACGCGTGTCCTCACGCCGTTCGCCGCGTTTCTCATCCGCAGGGGCGTCAGCCCCGACACGGTGACGCTGCTCGGCACCGCCGGTGTGGTCGCGGGCGCACTGATCTTCTACCCCCGGGGCGAGTTCTTCTGGGGCACGGTCGTGATCACGCTGTTCGTCTTCTCCGACCTGGTCGACGGGAACATGGCCCGCCAGCTGGGCCGCACCAGCCGCTGGGGCGCCTTCCTGGACTCCACCCTGGACCGGGTCGCCGACGGCGCCATCTTCGGCGGCTTCGCGCTCTGGTACGCGGGCAACGGCGACGACAACGTCCTGTGCGCCGTCTCGATCTTCTGCCTGGCCAGCGGCCAGGTGGTGTCGTACACCAAGGCCCGTGGCGAGTCGATCGGACTGCCGGTCGCCGTCAACGGGCTCGTGGAGCGCGCCGAGCGACTGGTGATCTCGCTGGTCGCCGCCGGTCTCGCGGGCCTGCACAAATTCGGCGTGCCCGGCATCCAGTACCTGCTGCCGGTCGCTCTGTGGATCGTCGCCGTCGGCAGCCTGGTCACCCTGATCCAGCGCGTCGTCACGGTTCGCCGGGAGTCCGCCGAGGCCGAGGCGGCGGCCGCCGCCGAGAACGGCGCGAACACGTCCCGGGGGAGCAACGCGTCCCAGGGGAGCGAGGCGGCGAAGTGAGCATCGCCGACCGGCTGACCGACTCCCTCTACGGACTCGGTTGGAGCACCGTCAAGAAACTCCCCGAGCCGGTGGCCACGGGCCTGGGCCGCACCATCGCGGACCTCGCCTGGAAGCGGCGCGGCAAGGGCGTCCTGCGCCTGGAGAGCAACTACGCGCGCGTGGTGCCCGACGCGAGCCCCGAGCGGCTCGCCGAGCTGTCGCGCGCGGGCATGCGCTCGTACCTGCGCTACTGGATGGAGTCCTTCCGGCTGCCCGCCTGGAGCCCCGAGCGGGTCAGGACCGGCTTCGACGTCCAGGACGCCCACTACCTGACCGACGGCCTGGCCTCCGACCGGGGCGTGATCCTCGCGCTGCCGCACCTGGCCAACTGGGACCTCGCCGGCGCCTGGGTCACCACCAAGCTCGAAACCCCCTTCACCACCGTCGCGGAGCGCCTCAAGCCCGAGACCCTCTACGACCGCTTCGTGGCCTACCGCGAGGGCCTCGGCATGGAGGTCCTGCCGCACAGCGGCGGCTCCGCGTTCGGCACCCTGGCCCGGCGGCTGCGCGACGGCGGCCTGGTCTGCCTGGTCGCCGACCGTGACCTGTCCGCCTCCGGCGTGGAGGTCAAGTTCTTCGGCGAGACGGCACGGATGCCCGCGGGCCCGTCCCTCCTCGCCCAGCAGACGGGCGCGCTCCTGCTGCCCGTCACCCTCTGGTACGACGACTCGCCCGTCATGCGCGGCCGGATCCACCCCCCGGTCGAGGTACCCGAGACAGGTACGCGCGCCGAGAAGACGTCCGTCATGACACAGGCGCTGGCCGACGCCTTCGCCACGGGGATCGCCGACCATCCGGAGGACTGGCACATGCTGCAGCGTTTGTGGCTCGCGGACCTGGAACCGCGGCCCGTCGACGGGGAGCGCGCGTGAGGATCGGCATCGTCTGCCCGTACTCCTGGGACGTACCGGGCGGGGTCCAGTTCCACATCCGGGACCTGGCCGAATACTTCATCCGCCTGGGCCACGAGGTGTCCGTGCTGGCCCCCGCGGACGACGACACGCCCCTGCCGCCGTACGTCGTCTCCGCCGGCCGCGCGGTCCCGGTGCCGTACAACGGCTCGGTGGCCCGCCTGAACTTCGGCTTCCTCTCGGCGGCCCGGGTCCGGCGCTGGCTGCACGACGGCGCGTTCGACGTGGTCCACATCCACGAGCCCACCTCGCCGTCGCTGGGTCTGCTGACCTGCTGGGCCGCCGAGGGACCCATCGTCGCGACCTTCCACACCTCGAACCCGCGCTCGCGCGCGATGATCGCCGCGTACTCGATCCTGCAGGCGGCGCTGGAGAAGATCAGCGCCCGGATCGCCGTGAGCGAGTACGCCCGCCGCACGCTCGTCGAGCACCTGGGCGGCGACGCCGTCGTGATCCCGAACGGCGTCGACGTGGACTTCTTCGCCAAGGCCGAGCCGAACCCCGAGTGGCAGGGCGACACGATCGGCTTCATCGGCCGCATCGACGAGCCGCGCAAGGGCCTGCCGGTGCTCATGAAGGCCCTGCCGAAGATCCTCGCCGCCCGTCCGCAGACCCGGCTGCTGGTGGCCGGCCGGGGCGACGAGGAGGAGGCGGTGGAGACGCTGCCCGCCGAGCTCCGATCCCGCGTCGAGTTCCTCGGCATGGTCAGCGACGAGGACAAGGCACGCTTCCTGCGCAGCATCGACCTGTACGTGGCCCCCAACACCGGCGGCGAGAGCTTCGGCATCATCCTGGTCGAGGCGATGTCGGCCGGCGCCCCCGTGCTCGCCTCCGACCTGGACGCCTTCGCCCAGGTCCTCGACCAGGGGGCGGCGGGGGAGCTGTTCGCCAACGAGGACGCGGACGCCCTGGCCGACGCGGCCGTACGCCTCCTGGCCGACCCGGATCGCCGCGCGCAGCTGCGGGACCACGGCAGCGCCCATGTGCGCCGCTTCGACTGGTCCACCGTCGGCGCGGACATCCTGTCGGTGTACGAGACGGTGACGGCCGGCGCGGCCGCGGTGGCCACGGACGAACGCCCGGGCTTCCGCTCCCGCTTCGGCCTGGCCAGGGACTGACGGGAACGGCCGCTCTGCATCCCGCCCAGCCCTATCCAGCCCGTCCGGCGTTTGAG
>NZ_JBSHAQ010000124.1:0-5207 GCF_053611585.1 Streptomyces sp. NPDC054794
ACCGGAAGAAGAAAGGCAGCCGGGGCGGCCGCCCTACACGCCACGACGCCGACCTCTACAAGGAGCGGAACACCGTCGAGCGGCTGATCAACAAGTTGAAGGCCTGGCGGGGCCTCGCGACTCGATGCGACAAGACGCCCGAGAGCTACCTCGCCGGCCTCCACCTCCGCGCCTCGATGATCTGGATCAGCGACCTCCTGAAGGCACCTGACTGATCACAACATCACACAGGCCCTAGCACCCTCACCGACGGCGTCAAACTGCCGGTGCGCTCCGTCATCATCAACGACGAGGTCGACGACGGCCAGCCGCGCACATGGTCCGGGCAGCGGCAGATGGGCCCCGCCCAGCTACTGAACGCCGTCGGCAGGGCCGGCCGAGCCGGCCGGGAGAGCGAGGGATGGATCCTGCTCACTCGCCACCGCCCCCGCGAACCTCCGACTTCGACCTGTTGGAGCCAGGCGAGGACCGCCTGCAAGTCCTATCCGCACTCGGAACCGCCGATGCGCTGGCCGCCCTGGAAGCCGCCGAAGTCCTGATCGCCCAGACCTCGGACGCGATCTTCCAGCTCGCAGAGGACCACGCGGCCGACTTCGCTTCGTACGTCTGGTTCACCCTCGACGCACTCTCCCGCATCCCGACCCTCACCGCCCGACCGCCTCTCGCGGCCGTGGATAACCTCCTTGCGCTGCGGCAATTGCCACCGGACCTACAGGCCCGCTGGCTGGCGCTGGCAGCAAAAACCACCGAGCAATACGACGCCACCGAGCCCGCCGCCCGGCGCCGCTGGACCACCCCGGGCACCAGCATCGGCACCGCCCGGGAACTCGACAACCTCGCTAAATTCCTCACTGAACTCCTGCTCCAAGACCCCGCTGCCACCACCCCGGTCTACGGCGGCATCTGGGCCGACATGCTCGCTGGCCTCCTCCCCGGCGAATGGCCCCTGCAACGCACCCTGGACTTCTTCGCCCAGCACCAGGTCTACGACAAGCTTCTGGAGCAGCCCGAGGCCGAAAGCCCGTGGCACTTCACCGAAAAGCCGTCCAAGACCAGCGTCCAGCTGAACGTCGATATCGCCGCTGCGATCACCGGATGGATCTCCGGCGAGCCCATCCCCCGCCTCGCCACCACGTGGCTGCCCGGACTGGACAGCGAATGGGCTTTGGAGCAGACCGTCAGCAAGATCAGCGAGACCTTCGAGCACTACCTTGCCTGGACCGTCGGCGCGCTCGTGAACCTGGTCAACATTCGGCTCGAGGAAGCCCACGCCGAGATCCGCCTGCCCGCCACCACTGGCTGGCACCTGCGCCACGGAGTCGACACCCCGCAAGCCCTCGCGCTCCTCAACGCCGGCGTCACCTCTCGCCGTCTCGCCCACCGGATCGGACGCACTGCCACTGTCCAGGGCATCGCAGCCGAGGGCCTGCGAACCTGGCTAACCGGCCTGCACCTCGACGGATGGCGCAGCCAGTTCGATGCCACCGAGTACGAGCTCAACGATCTGCTTGAGTACGTCCGCAAGAGCCGCCCCAGCATGATCGGTGCACTCCTGGACACCGGCCGTGTCTCCCTGGACGTGGACCTCACCGGTGCAGCGTCCTCTGCCCGAACCCCGGTCCAGCTACGGTCACCCTCCGGACTCCACACCGCCCCCCTCACCATCGACAACGGCTCGCATACCCTCGCCCGGGTACCGGCCGACGCCCACCTCGATGTGCTCACCGTCATCGACAGCGGCATCGACTTCGACACGACTCTCACCGGTAGCCTCCTGACCCTGCGGCTGCCCGATGTTCGATGACTACCGCCGACGCCATCAAGGAGGAGGCCAACGCCTCGACACTCGGATCGGCCCCTACGAAGACTTCGCCCCCGACCAGCAGCAAGCCCTGAAACGAGGCGGAAAACGGTGCGGTGGCACACGGAGGAGGGTCGTCTTCTCCGGTCGGCTGCCTGAAGTCAGGGAGCCTGCCAGCGCCGGGATCACCTCCACTTTCAGCCATCGAACGCCCGGCTGACCGTGCCGCTGTCCTCGTTCCACGGAGGCGAGGTTAGAGAGCCGGCCTCGGCCGCCCCCAGAGGATTTTCGTGGGGCCGCGCAGGCTCGGCTCGTCAGTGCGTGTTCGCAATCCTCAGGAGTCAGGTCAGCGGGGCACATGGCCTTGCGTGGGGCGTGCCCCCGTTCGCTCATCTCGGCAACTCCTGGGAGCCGGGCCCATAGGCTGCTCAGCGGCTGACCGACGGCGCGCCTTCCGGAGCACTTATCAGGGCCAGCGGCAGGTAGGCAGATCGGACTCGCAGGTCCCAGCCGTGTACCTGGACTGCCAAAGCGGCCAGTGCGATCGTCTTCTGCGGCAGGAGGCTACGGGGCGCCGCATCGGTGGGTGCGCTGTCGCGGTGCTGGACAAGACGATGCACCAGGGCCTGTTCGAAGGCCGCCTGGTTATCTTCCAGCAGCACGCGCAATAGCTGCTGATCCGGCGTCAAGGAGCCGAGGGCACTGAAGCGCAGTGCGGCATCGAGACGCTCGTCGACCTCCGGCATGCGCAACGTCACCGAGGGCCAGTCCCGGGGCAGATGCCCACGGTCCTTGGTCAGGTAGCAGGACAGGGTGTCCATCTCCGCCAGTTCGGCCGGATCCGACTTTGATTCCAGCTTCGAGTGAGGCGCCCCATTGTGGATCGCGGGCGCGTGGTCACACAGCAGCATCAGCCCGATCACGCGGTCCCGTTCCCAGATCATGCCGCTGATCAGACACAGAGCGAACGTGTCCAGCCAGTCCCCCGCGGTGGATGCGTGCTCCACCGCGGCCTCGAAGTCTTTGTCCTCGCTGCTGATGCTCTCGTCAATGAGAGGAAAGGAGATCTCTTGATCGCCATTGGGGTAAAGGCCGAGCTCCAAGAATCCCATGGAGCACTCCGCCGCAGTGCGCAGGACTAGGCGTGACTGAGCGGCGCTGAGCTGAGGGTCCGTCACCGTTCTGGCGGCGACGTGGTCGAGGAGGTCGTCACGCATCGCCGTCAGCTCTTCATCGGAGTAGCAGTCGTACTGCATGGTGTGCCAACGACGACCGGCCCGCCGTCGGATGTCCTCCAGCGCCTGCACGATCCGCTGCTCACTCACGTCATGCCGGGCTACTTCCTCGATCGTCATGCGCGTCATCCTGACAGGTGCCACTGACATCACCCGGGCCCGGTCATGCATACTCCAAATGCGTATTATAGGCCCATTTGTGTTTCGCCGAGCCGGTGGGCTGCCGTTACTTCCCCCGCCCACAGCCAGGACACGGAGGAGCTTTCGTGGAGTTCCGTTCAATTTCTCGCGAGAGACGGCGCCGCGCAGGGCCGCTCCGGCCATGGTGAGGCACTCGGGGCGGCTCAACCGCGTGTCGGCCCGTACGCCGACCGTCGTCACCGAAGACGACGCCTCGCTCTGGATCCGGACTACCGACCCGGTGGGCCCAACCACGGTGTACCGGGCCACCAGCCCCGCCACTCCACAGCCATTGGTGGACGCGGCCCCAGACGCCGGGCAGGAGTCGGGGGCCGCGGACGGCACCAGCCCGCCGCGGGGGTCCCAGCCAGTGCACGCGTCACCGACTCAACGCCAGCCCGACCGCAAGGTCACGCACAGCACGAGCAACACAACCCGAGTCGACCGCGCTTCGCTGGTGGTCTCATCCGCCCAGGAGCGTCCCCGTCCACTCGCGTTGCCGCCTGCCGGCAGTAGCGTGCCCCGGCCTCTTGGAGTCCCAATAGCCCCGACGCCCTCCGCGGTCTGGTTCGTCATCCGCGGCGAATCCCCGTACACACAGGCCATCAAGCCCCGGGCCCGCCCGGCATCCCGATTCGCGACCACGTGGTGACGTGGGCCGAAGACCACGGCCTGAGCACCGCGTTCGAGATCTGCTCTGTCTTGTGGCTGAGGTGCCGCCGGAGTGGCCGGTGCTGTGGAGGGGAGCTACCTGACGGAGGTGGCTGATGCGGTGCCGGTGAAGGAGTGCCTCATCAGCGAGGAAGGCGAACGGCGGCGTACGAACCAGCCGTTGCAGAGGCAGCTAACGTTCGAGCATGGCAGAGAAGAACATACTCGGGACAGCACCAGACGACCCTGTGGCAGCCAAGTGGCAGGTAGTGCGGGACATGGACGCGAACCTCATTGACACAGCCCTTGTAGAGGCGGCATACGCAAACCCTGCCCTCCGGGCTCTGTTTCCGCTGGTCAGCCACGGATCGCTGCAGTTCAGCCGGTGCACCAGCTTCCCTTGGTCGCAAGACCTGCCCTCGATCTTCCCCAACGGTGAACGGCACTTCCGTGTTCTTCGGCTGCACGAGCCGCGCGGTTCGGGGCGGGAACAGATCGGTGGCGCTGTTACTGCCGATGAGGCCGTGGAACTCGTAGCCTCGCACCTCCCCCCAGGCTGTGGTCCTGCCCTTGACGGCACGCCCGACGACCTCGAATCGCTCAGCTGAGTCAAATAGCTTGTCCGGCTGCTGTGCGTACGAGCGGGTGCGGGCCCGGCCGCGTCGCCGGTCGGCCGCGGGTGAGTCGGCGGACCATGATGCCGATCATCGCCCAGCGGATCACGGTCTCGGACCGGGCGCGCCCGAGGCGATCAACGAGACGCACCTCGCCTACCTCGGGGCAGGCGCGAACGTGGCCATCACGTCCAGCTACCCGGACACCTTCGAGAAGGCGGCCGGACTCATCGGCGGAGCGTGGAGCCGGCGCGCGAGGCTCCCTGGCGCACCCAGGCAAAGGGCGTCACCCGCCCGCTGTGGCCGGCCTCTGCGGACCCTACGGTGCGATGCTCGCTGACGGCTCCGAGTACCGGGGACGGTACGGGCTGAGCGTCGCCGAGCTGGAACGATTCCACCGGCCTCGTTTGGAGGTGCTGACCGCTGCGGCCCCCGACGTCCTAGCCTTGGAGACGGTCCACCGACGAGGCTGCCGCCCTGTTACGGGCGGTGCGCGGGCTGGGAGTACCGGCGTGGCTGTCGTACTCCGTGGCCGGGGACCGCACCCGCGCCGGAGACTGGCCCGTTACGCCGCAGATGTGAGTCAGCAGCAGAGGTCGTGAGCTAGACGAGTCATTCCGATGTGATCAGTGGTCCTTACCTTGGTCATCGGTTTGGTCCAGCCATTCGTAGGGTTGGGGCATCCGAGGGGCGTGAGGTGTGGCTTTCAGTGGTCTGCCGACCGTG
>NZ_JBSHAQ010000125.1:0-5199 GCF_053611585.1 Streptomyces sp. NPDC054794
GCTACGAACGCAAAGCCGAGCACTTCCTGGCCTTCACCAGCATCGCCTGCACCCTCATCTGCTACCGCCGACTCGCCAAATGAGACGACGTCTAAGACGCCATCCGCGAACCGAACGTGATCGTTTAGTCCGGGGTGGGCGGGCATGAACTCCGGCCGATGGCGGCAGAGATGGGCGTGGTTCGTGCGTTCATCTGTCTCGTGGAGGTGGCTGGTGGCGTCGGTGCTTGGTCTGCTGGAGGCCCGGGAGAAGAAGATCCGGGAAGAGGTCGCGGGGCTGCGGGAGGAGGCCGAACGGGTGCAGGCCGCGCTCGGTGAGGCGGAGCGCGCACTTCAGCGTCTGGTGGATGCCCGGGTCACGGTGACCGAGGTGCTGACCGAGTCGCCCTCCGCGGCAGCGGAGCCGAGGGCGGTGGCGGGGTCGGTGGTGCCGCACCGGACCGAGGGCATGGCGGCGTCCGTCCTGGCACCGGATTACCAACACATCGTGGAGGTACTGGAGTCGGACGCAGGCCGTGCAGGTCTGCGGTGTCAGCAACTGGCCGTGTCCCTCGGCCTGGAAGTAGTTCCGGCGAAGGTCGAGGGGCTGCGGTCGAAGGCGAAACGCCTGGTGGAACGGGGTTGGATCCTGCAGGTGCGGCCGGGGGTGTTCACCGCGCTCGTGGTGCCGGCCGCCGGCTGAAAGCACTGGGGCGGCGTCCGGCCAGGCGGCCGCTCATGAGCATGGTCATGGACCACAGCACCATGGCCTCATGCATGGCGGGCAGCGTCTCGTAGTCACGCACCAGACGACGCGAACGCATCAGCCAGCTCAGCGTTCTCTCCACCACCCACCTGCGCGGCAGCACCACGAACCCCGCCGTGTCATCGGAGCGTTTGACGATCTGAAGGGTGAGCTGACACTTCTCGGCCGCCCAGTCCACCAGCCGGCCCGCATAGCCGCCGTCCGCCCAGACGAGGCGGATGGAGAAATACAGCGTGCGCAGCCGCTCAAGCAGCGGTACTGCCGCGTCCCGGTCCTGCACGTTCGCCGCGGTCACCACGACGGCCAGAACCAGGCCCAGGCAGTCCACCACCAGGTGCCGCTTGCGGCCGCCCACCTTCTTTCCGCCGTCCCAGCCGGACGTGGAGCGCGGGATGTTCGCTGCCGCCCGCACCGACTGCGAGTCCACGATCGCGGCCGTCGGGTCTGGCGAGCGGCCCTCCTTCTGGCGCACCCTGTCGCGCAGCCGGTCGTGGAAGCTCGGCAAGCAGGCCCGTGGCCTGCCAGCGGCGGGCGAAGGCGTGCACACGCCGGTACGGCGGGAAGTCCGCGGGCAGGTTGGCCCACTTTACGCCGTTGTCGACCACATACCGCACCGCGTCCAGCATCACGCGGTGGCAGAAGCCCTCCGGCCGGCCGCCCCGTCCCTGAAGCCACGCAGGCACCGGCAACAACGGCCGGACGACCTGCCACTCCGCCTCCGTCAGGTCCGAGCCGTAACACCGGACACGTTCCGGACCGTCCGCCGCGTTGCCGAACCTGTGCGCGAGGCAGTCACACTCCAGTGACGGCGCGTTGGACTCCTCGGACGCGGGCACGAAAGACTGCGACACAGGGCCTCCTGGTGCTGCTCGGTTGGGATCGCAACCCCGAGCTACCAGGAGGCCCTGCCGTCATGCCCCGGCTGCCGAGAGATCACCCGAACAGGAACCGTGTTCGACTGATCAAGCCTGCCGAACGGTAAGCGGATGGCGTCTAAGGAGAGAGGGTGGGGCATCGTGTCGGCGACCTACGGCATTCTTGGTTCGAACTGGGATGGACTAACCCGCCCTTCAGCCACCCTTGTTGACCGTGGCTGACCCCTGCATCTGGCACGACTGTGGCACGCGGCGTCATCGGGCGCGTAGCACCTGTCACTGTGGCGGCGGCAGCCCACGGATGCCTTTCAGCTTGGCTCCCTCGAACTTTGCACCGGAGACCTTCGCTCCGGTGAGGTTGGCATTTGTGAGGTCGGAGTTTGTGAGGTCGGCGTGAGTAAGGTCAGCACCTTCGAGGCTTGCCCCTGACAGGTATGCGCCTTTGAGGTTCGAGTTGCTGAGTACTGCACCAGTCAGGTTTGCGCAGCCGCCTCCAAAGGAGTTCCGGCCTGGGCAGAAGATCGTGCTTGCGAGATTCATGCCGGAGAGGATTGCGCCGCTTAGATCTGCGTCGGTGAAATCCGCGTTGAGCAGGTCTGCGCATTGGCCCGCGGAGGACTTGCTGTCTTGCTTGGATTGGCTCATCGATGGTGCACGGCCTAGAAGCGCTGCCACAGCCGCTTGGCTTCCCTGCGCGGGCTCTATAAACAGATCACCACAGAAGTGTGCCCCTGAGAGGTGTGCTCCAAGTAGCCTCGCTCCGTCCAAATGTGACCCCGACAGATCTGCGTAAGAGAGGTCCGCTCCGTCCAAAAAGGCCTCGTCGAGCCGTGATCCTCTCAGCTTTGCCTCTGACAGGTTTGCCTTGAACAGCGTTGCTCCCTGAAGGTCCAGGTTGAACAGGGAAGAGCCGCTGAGATCCGCATCTGATAGGTCCGCCTCGCGGAAGGGGATTATGTTTGGGTGCCCGTCAAGTTGCACGCCACGCAGACTGGTGCGCCTAAGATCAATGGGGCCTTTGTCGAGATCGGCACCGCGATTGGCTAGTACGGTCATTACCGCCTGAACGTCTGCTTTGGGAAGGGGCAATTCACCGGGTTCGGAAGCTGGCTTCTTGACTCCAACCTGAACGGCGGAGTGAGTACGCAGATAGGCGGACAGGACGGAGACGACGGTGGGGTGATCGCGATCGGAATCGTGCATGATCCGCGCCAGTGCGTAGATTCCTCCGAGCCGTACGTCCAGGGATGCTGACCCCAGGTTGCTAATGGCGGCGTTGAACCGGTTGGTGATCTGCCCCTGCTCGCTGATCGCCAGTTCCTTGCTGGCCTGAGTGACCTGCATCCAGGTGAAGAGCAGCGCGAGCAAGGCAGCGAGCCCTGGGAGGCTTGCCACCATCAGTCCGCCCCAAGGAGCGCGGCTGTGACCTGGTGGGCTGGGGGCCGGCTCTCGACGGTCACGGTGACGCTGAAGCCGCCGCGCGGTGCGCCGCTGTGCGGGCCGGCGGAGCCTTGCAGAGTCCGTGGTCCGCGCCATGTCTTCCATGGCACCTTGCGTTGAGTCAACCTGCCACTTGGCGGGACTGAATGGCACACACTCTCAGCTTGGGAAGCTAAGGTGATCTAGGGCTCGCTGGGGGGGCTGACCTGCGGCGTAAGGGTGTCGGCGCCTGGCGAGCGGGCCGTTGGCTCCCCGGTGTTCCCCGTGATTCCCCGCACTATCTGGCACGGGTCTGGCACGAGTTGGGAGGGACCGTGGCCGCATACGGGCCGAGTTCGTCAATCGTCACGGGATCCCCTGAACACCTGACGCACGCCACGAAGGAGGCTCGCTCGTGCGAGGTGGCTGACCGTTCTCATATCGGAGCACGCTCAGGTCTCCGACAATGAGCGTAACTCCACTGAGCTTTTGAATGATATGAACCGAATCCGGGCATCCTATTCCAGCTCAACCAGAGTAACGGGAAGTATTGATGCGGGCGGCGGTAATTCACAATGGTCCAAATGAAGGGTGACATCCGTGCCACTCACGAGAAGTTGCACACAGTGGCGAATTTGATAACCCTCTTCAGGTTCCTATCTTTGCCAGTATTTATTTATTTTATGATTGTCGATGCGTGGACTTGCGCGTGGCTACTTATGCTGATGGTTGCAGTTAGCGATGGCTTGGACGGATATGTAGCCCGCAGGTTCGACCAGGTTACCAGGATCGGCGCTGTAGCTGACCGGGTCGCCGATCGGCTTTGTATCTTGACATTGAGTTGCATGCTAGGCGTGGCAAACATAATTCCATGGTGGCTCGCCGGGCTAATCATCGGAAGAGATGTTGCGCTGTTCGCCGTGGTCACCTACGCTTTCCGAGGGCCAATGCCGGTTTCGGCTACCAAAACGGGCAAGACTGCGACGGCTTTCCTGCTAATCGGAGTTCCGGCTCTCATAGCTAGACAAACATCCGTGCCTCAGGCGCAGACAATCAGTACCGTTGCAATCGTTCTCGCTGTGCTAGGCCTCATCCTCTACTATGTCTCAGGATTCCAGTACGCTCGGGTGGCTCGAACCACAGTGATCGGTCGACACCTCGCAAGCTCCCCAAGGGCAGAGGCGTCTCGCGACTAGACGGCGATACGAATTAGATCAGTCCCGATCTGTTTCTACCCTACCCTTTCCATAAGCGGTTGATTCCTCGTCGGAGTCCGGTTTCTTTTCCTTGGGCAAGGTCTCGTCGATGTCTTCGCGGTAACGGTTATGGAAGTCGATTGCGAGTTCTTCAAAGCGCCCAAGGAAAAGTGAAAATCGATCAGAGGACGTGAGTCCCTTGTATGGGTCTAGCTCCGAAAAGAAACGGAACGCCTCACCTGAGAGCATGTCGGCTCCCCAGCGATATAGTCGCCACCGTGGCCCAGGTCGCAAAAGACGGTCGGCGATGGTCGCAATGGCGACCAATAGGCTAACGATTATGGAAGCGTAGCGAACCCACCGGATTTCCGCGCTCGCAGTAACCAGCGCAGGCAAAAGTACCGCCCCGCTCAATATGGCGCTTTGAGTAATTAGGAACAGGCGACGGTTGCGCTTCTCCCATGCGCGTCGACGGTATGCCTCAGCGAGAATTCGCTCCAGCCAGATCTTCTGGAATTCGCTAGTGCCTTCCCGGTTGCAGAATTCCAGAGTGAGTCGAGCGAGCATGGTTCGCTCAATTCTTCCTGTTCGGGTCGCCTGGCGACCTCTCGGTATCAGTAGATCAGCCTCTGCGGTCAAATGACTCTCCGTCACCATGCCATGCTAGACGGCCTAACGCTTTCTGTAGGTCGGTGGAGCGATTTTGGGCTGGAGCTGCTTTGGCGCGAGTGATCATGGCCCCGTAAGCTTGCGGCGCGTCGGGCAGGTAGTGGACCTGCCCGGTAAAGCACGACGTGGGGCCATGATCTTCGAGGCTCGCGCCAAAGTGGCTGCCTAAAATCGCGGAGCCGACCGCCCCAGCCACGACGTCCCCCTTCTCTGACGGCAAGCGGCTGATCCCTGTGCGCGCGGCACGGGCGCCGGCCGGGCTGGAGCGGGGCGGAGACAGGAGCGCAGGCCCGGCC
>NZ_JBSHAQ010000126.1:0-4561 GCF_053611585.1 Streptomyces sp. NPDC054794
ACCGGAGTCCAGTCGACCCGGTACAGGTCACGCACGGCACTCGCCTCCACCACCAGTGGACGCAGGGCCAGCGCACCGACCGTCGCCACCGGAGTTCCGGCGAAGTCGGCGGCGTCGATACGGAAGCCCGACCCTGTACGGCCGATACGGATCCGGAGCGCCGAGGCCCCCGTGGCGTGCAGGACGAAATCGGTCCAGGAGAACGGCAGTTGGGCGGTGTCGTCGTCGCTGTCCAGCAGGCTGATGGCGTGCAGGGAGGCGTCGAGGAGGGCCGGGTGGATGCCGTAGCCGTCCGTGTCGGTGCCCTCGGGCAGGGCGACCTCGGCGTAGACGGTGTCGTCACCGTCGCGCCAGGCGGCCGAGACGCCCTGGAAGAGGGGACCGTATTCCAGTCCCATCGCGGCCAGGTCGCAGTAGAGGGCGCTGGTGTCGACCGGTTCGGCGCCGGCCGGGGGCCACGCGGTCAGGTCGGCGGCGGGCTCGACGCTGTCTGTCGACAGGGCGCCTTCGGCGTGCAGGGTCCAGGCCCCGTCCTCGCCGTCGGGGCGGGAGTGGACGGTGACGGCGGGCTCCTCGCCCTCGCCGACACGGACGCGCAGGGCGACGGCGCCGGTCTCGGACAGGACCAACGGGGCGTGCAGGGTCAGATCGCGGACGGTCACCGTGCCGACCTGGTCACCGGCCCGTACGGCGATCTCGACCAGGGCGGCACCGGGCACGATGACCGTGCCGTTCACCGCGTGCTCCGCCAGCCACGGATGCGTGGCCAGGGACAGCCGACCGGTGAACAGCACGCCCTCCGCGTCAGGCAGTTCCACGGCCGCACTCAGCAGGGGGTGCTCGGCGTCCGACTGCCCGAATCCCGTGGCCGTGCCGGCGCCCGTGTCCGCCAGCCAGTACGTGCCGTGCTGGAAGGCGTACGTGGGCAGGTCCACGGCCAGGCTGCCGGTCCCCGCGAAGAAGGCCGTCCAGTCGGTCGTGTCGAGCCGGGTGAGGGCTTCGACGAGGGCCTGGGGTTCGGTGCGGTCGCGGCGCAGGGTGGGGATGGCACGCGGGTCGGCGACCATGGCGGTCAGTACCGCGTCGGGGCCGAGCTCCAGGAACGTACCGATGCCCTGGGCGTCGAGGGTGGCGACGGCGTCGGCGAAGCGGACGGCTTCGCGGACGTGCCGCACCCAGTAGGAGGGGTCGGCCAGATCCTCGTACGACACCTGGTCACCCGTCAGCGTCGACACGATCGGGAACCTGATGTCGGTGTAGGTGAGTTGGGCGGCGATCTGCTCGAAATCGGCGAGCATCGGTTCCATCAGCGGGGAGTGGAAGGCGTGGCTGACGGTGAGCCGCTTGGTCTTGCGGCCCGTCTCGGAGAAGTGCGCCACGACCTGCTCGACACCGTCCACCGGTCCGGAGACGACCACGGAGGTCGGGCCGTTGACAGCGGCGATACCCGTGCCCTCGGGAAGGACGGGCAGGACCTCGTCCTCGGTGCCCTGGATGGCGGCCATGGCGCCCCCGGCGGGCAGCTGCTGCATCAGCCGGCCGCGCGCCGACACGATCAGCGCGGCGTCTTCGAGGGACCACAGGCCGGCGACATGTGCGGCGGCCAGCTCACCGATCGAGTGCCCGGCGAGCGCGTCCGGCCGTACACCCCAGGCCTCCAGCAGCCGGAACAGGGCGACTTCCAGGGCGAACAGGGCGGGCTGCGTGTAGCCCGTCTCGTCCAGTCCCTCCCCGCCGAACATGACGTCCTTCAAGGGGCGTTCGAGATGCTCGTCGAGGGCCGCGCACACTTCGTCCAGCGCGGCGGCGAAGACGGGGAAGGCCTCGTACAGCTCCCGCCCCATCCCGGCCCGCTGGCTCCCCTGCCCCGTGAAGAGGAAGGCGGTCGGTCCGGCCTTCGCCGACGGCGTCACAGCTCCGCCGGCAATGGCTTCGAGCCCCGCCAGCAGCCCCGCTCGGCCCCCCGCCACGGCGCCCGCTCGGTAGGGGAACGCCGCGCGTTCGGCCGTCAGTGAGGCGGCGATGTTCGTGGAGTCGAGCTCCGGGTGCGCCGTGACGTAGTCGAGGAGGCGGGCCGCCTGGGCGCGGACGGCGTCCGCGGTCTTGCCGGAGACGAGCCACGGCAGGACGGGCAACCTGCGGGCGGAGGTGCCGAGTTCGGCGGAGGTCTCGGCAGGGGCCTCTTCGATGATGACGTGGGCGTTGGTGCCGCTGATGCCGAAGGAGGAGACACCGGCACGCCGGGTACGGTCCCCGGCCTTCCAGGGCTGTGCCTCGGTCAGCAGTTCCACCGCGCCCGCGGACCAGTCCACGTGCGACGACGGCGCGTCCACGTGCAGCGTCCGCGGCAGTTCCTCGTTGCGCAGGGCGAGGATCATCTTGATGATCCCGGCGACGCCCGCGGCGGCCTGCGTGTGGCCGAGGTTGGACTTGATCGAGCCCAGCCACAGCGGAGCGTCCTCGGCACGGTCCTGGCCGTAGGTGGCGAGCAGGGCCTGGGCCTCGATGGGGTCGCCGAGGCGGGTGCCGGTGCCGTGCGCCTCGACCACGTCGACCTGGTCGGGCGAGAGCCGGGCGGCGGCGAGGGCCTGGCGGATGACGCGCTGCTGGGAGGGGCCGTTGGGGGCGGTGAGGCCGTTGCTGGCGCCGTCCTGGTTGATGGCCGAGCCGCGCACCACCGCGAGGACGCGGTGGCCGTTGCGGCGGGCGTCGGAGAGCTTCTCCAGCAGGAGCATGCCGACGCCTTCGCCCCAGCCGGTGCCGTCCGCGGCCTCGGCGAACGGCTTGCACCGGCCGTCCGCGGAAAGCCCCCGCTGCCGGCTGAAGCCGACGAACGTCTCGGGCGTCGCCATCACGGTGACACCGCCTGCGAGGGCCAGCGAGCACTCGCCGCCGCGCAGCGCCTGCGCCGCCATGTGGACGGTGACCAGGGAGGAGGAGCAGGCGGTGTCGACGGTGACGGCGGGGCCTTCGAGCCCGAAGACGTAGGCGACGCGGCCGGAGGCCACACTGCCCGAGCTGCCGGTGCCGAGGTAGCCCTCCAGGTCGGCCGGGTAGCCGTTGAGGCGGATGCCGTAGTCGTTGTACATGACGCCGGCGAAGACGCCGGTGGCGCTGCCGCGCACGGTGGCCGGGTCGATGCCCGCCCGTTCGAACGCCTCCCACGAGGTCTCCAGCAGCAGGCGGTGCTGCGGGTCGGTGGCCAGGGCCTCGCGGGGGCTGATGCCGAAGAACGCCGGGTCGAACTCGGCCGCCTGGCCGAGGAATCCGCCGTGGCGGGCGTACGTCTTGCCGATGGCCTCCGGGTCCGGGTCGTACAGGCCCGCCACGTCCCAGCCACGGTCCGTGGGCAGTGGAGTGATGGCGTCGCCGCCGGCGGCCAACAACTGCCACAGCTCCTCGGGCGAGTTGACGTCGCCCGGGTAGCGGCAGGCCATGCCGACGATCGCGATCGGCTCGTCCACGGCGGAGATCGTGGTGACGGTCGTGCCCTGGCCGGTGGCCGCGTCGGCCTCGGAGCCGAGCAGTTCGGTCAGCAGGTAGTCGGCGACCGCCGTGGGACTCGGGTAGTCGAAGACGAGTGTCGCGGGCAGCCGGAGCCGGGTGTCCGCGCCGAGCGCGTTGCGGAACTCGACTCCCGTGAGCGAGTCGAAGCCCAGCTCGGTGAAGGCCGCGTCGGCGGACACGGCGTGCGTTCCGGCGAAGCCGAGCACCGCCGCCACGTGCTTGCGGGTCAGTTCCAGCAGCAGGTCGCGGCGCGCCGCCCTGTCGGGCAGAGCCACCAGGCGCTCCTTCAGGGAGTTCCCGGCGGGGCGGCGGTCGGCGCTCGGCGCGAGGGACGCGCGTGCGGCGCGGCGTGCCCGGGGCCGTACGAGATCGCGCAGGAGCGCCGGGGCGTCCGCGTCCCATGCGTCGAGGTTGAGCCTGATGGGCAGGACGTGGGCCCGGTTCTCCGCCGCCGCGAGGGCCACGTCCAGGAGCGCCGTGCCGTCCTGCGCTCCGATCGCCTCGACCCCCGCACGTGCCATGCGTTCAAGGTCGGTGCCGGTGAGCCCGGCGCCCATGCCGCCGACCTCCGGCGCCCACAGGCCCCAACCGAGCGAGACCCCCGGCAGCCCCTGGGCCTGCCGGCGAGCGGCCAGCGCGTCCAGGTACGCGTTCGCCGCCGCGTAGTTGGCCTGACCGATGCCGTCGAAGCTCCCCGCCGCGGAAGAGAACAGCACGAACGCTTCGAGGTCGAGCCCGAGTTCGGCCGTCAGCTCGTCCAGATGACGGGCCGCGTCCGCCTTCGGCGCCCAGACCCCGGCCAGGCGCTCCGGGGTGAGGTGCTCGATGGTCGTGTCGTCGAGCACGCCTGCCGTGTGGATGACGGCGGTGAGATCGGGGTGCGCGGCGAGGAGCTCGGCGAGGGCGGAGCGGTCGGTCACGTCACAGGCGACGATCTCGACCCTGGCGCCCAACTCCGCCAGCTCGGTGGTGAGTTCGGTGGCGCCGGGGGCGTGGGTGCCGCGTCGGCTGGTGAGCAGGAGGCTGCGGACGCCGTGGGTGGTGACGAGGTGGC
>NZ_JBSHAQ010000127.1:0-4348 GCF_053611585.1 Streptomyces sp. NPDC054794
CGCGGTCCGGGCGAGCAAGTCGGCGTCGGAGCCGGCCACTGCGGTGGTCTGAAGCGTTTCGGACATGGTGGTACTCCCGTCTGAGGAGGGGTGATTGAGGCGGGTCGGGCCAAGCTGTGCGTTCCGTCTTGCGCTCTCGCCTCGAAGGTATAAGGCCCTTTAATTAACTTCAAATGCATGTCAAGCACGGCTAGGATTACTCACATGCAATTGGATTTGAATCTGCTCGCCGCGCTCGACGCGCTGCTGGAGGAGGGCAGTGTGGCCGGGGCAGCCGCACGCCTGCACGTCACCGCCCCCGCGATGAGCCGGAGCCTGGGCCGAATCCGGCGCACGACCGGGGACCAGATCCTGGTGCGCACCGGCCGCACCATGACCCCGACGCCGTACGCGATCGCCGTCCGGGAACAGGTGCACGAACTGCTGCACCAGGTCCAAGGAGTGCTGGCACCGAGCCGTGAACTCGATCTGGCAACGCTGGAGCGCACCTTCACACTCCGCTGGCACGATTCCCTGGTCGCCTTGAGCGGCCCCACACTGCTCGCGGCCGTGCGCGGACAGGCGCCGGGCGTGCGATTGCGCTTCGTCGCGGAATCGAGCACCGACACCCCCGAGTTGCGGCGCGGCGAGGTCGACCTGGAGGCGAACGCCAACCGCCCGAGCGCACCGGACATCCGAGCCGAGAACGTGGGCGAGACCCGCCTCGTCATCGTCGTCAGGCAGGGACACCCCCTCACCCGCCTCAGGACCGTCACCGCACAGCAGTACGCCGCCGCTGAGCACGTCACCGTCTCGCGACGCGGAAACCTCAGCAACGCCCTCGACGACGCCCTCGCGCGGCTCGGCCTCACCCGCCGCGTGGTGGCGACCGCGCCCACCGAAGCAGCCGCGCTGGAATTCGCGCGCGACTCCGATCTCCTGATCAGCGTCCCCGAAGCCACCACACGCTCAGCGGCCGCCGACCTCGGCCTGGCCGTGCTCCCCCTCCCACTCGAACTGCCCCCGGCACCCATATACCTGTCATGGCATCAGCGCTACGACACCGACCACGCCCACGCCTGGCTGCGCGATCTGGCGCGAACCGCGCTGGCCATGGGCGGGGCGCCGTCGTAGCCGACGCCGTCCGGCCGCTTCCCCCACACGTCCACGCGACCACCTCGATGCCGCACGGCCGGCCGCTGTGCGGACCCCCATCAGATCACCAGCCCCCCGGCGGCAGGCGTACACGACCAACTGAACGCGGTCGCGAAGCCCGAGTTTGCCGAGCATGCAGGACACGAACGTCTTGACGGTCTCCTGGCCTGACGTTGAAGCAGATCACCCCCGCGCTCGGCGACGTGCCGAGCGACCGCGCCGCTGCGAGTCAATACACCTGGCCCCGCCCTAAATGGCGTTGTCCAGCGTCAGGGTGAGCTCGGCGATCCGCCACCCACCGTCGGACCGGCGCAGGCCGAACGTGTAGACCCCGGTCGAGATCATCTGGATGCTTTCGCCGGTGTTCCTCGTCTGCACCAGATAGGCCCGCACCTCAGCGGTGACGGCGTCCGTCGTCGTGACCACGACATTGCCCAGGTGGTGCCGCACCCTTCCGGTCTGGGCCGTGTGCCCGTCACGGATGAAGTCGAGCACCACCGCGCGTCCGGCGACCGGGCCCAGCACTCTTTGTCCGGGCATCGTGAAGGTCCAGGTGGTGTCTTCGGTCAGGACCGCTTCCAGCTCGGGCACATTCAGCTCGTCCAGGGCGTGGGCGTAGCGCGCCACCGCCTGCTGGAGTTCGGCGGTCACGAGACCACCGTCAGCACGATCTTGCCTTGGATGTGGCCCTGCGCGGCTCGCGTGTGTGCGCTGCCCGCCTCGGGCAGCGGGTAGGTGCTGTCCACCCCGACCTGGAGCCTGCCCTCGTCGAACAGGCGCCCGATCTCGGCGAGCTGGGGGCCGTTGGAACGCACCTGAATGTTCGAGACCGTGATGCCCAGACGCGCCGTCTCTTCCGGGTCGTACTGGGCGAAGAACACCGGAAGCATGATGCCGCCGCGCTTGAGCACGGTCAGGAAGCGTGAGCTGTCCGGGCCACCGACGGTGTCGATCACCAGGTCGACACCGCTGACCACGTCCGCGGCCTGCGTCCTGGTGTAGTCGATGAACTCATCGGCGCCGAGCTTGCGCAGGAACTGCTCATGCCGGCCCGAGGCCACCGCGATGACGTGTGCCCCCTTCCATTTCGCCAACTGCACCGCGAAGTGGCCCACTCCACCGGCGGCCCCGTTGACCAGCACGGTCATCCCGGGCGTGATCGGCACCGGCTGGTGCACCTGGCCGGTGAAAACTGACGGCACGTCGTGGCCGAGATCAACCAGGTACTGCCAGGCCGTAAGCACGGCCATCGGCGCCCCAGCCGCCTGCACGTGGTCGATACCGGCCGGCTTGTGCGCCAGGTCCGAAGCCGGCGCGGCCACATACTCGGCGTACGTCCGGCCGTCGAATCCCGGGAACCGCAGCATGCCGAAGACCTCGTCACCGACGGCGAACCCCAGCACGTCCGGAGCGACCGCCTGGACCACGCCCGACATGTCCGTTCCGGGGATCAGGGGGAACTCCAGCGCCGGCCTCATCTCGGCCGGCATGACCTTCATCCCCTCACGCAGGTACCAGTCCGGCGGGTTGATGCCCGCCGCGTGCACCCGGACGAGCACCTCCCCCGGGCCGATCTCGGGAACCGGCACCTCGTCATACTGCAGAACTTCCGGCCCGCCCGCTTCGTGGAACTGGATCGCCTTCATCGCGCCTGTCGCTTTCCTGGGGAAACGTTGCTCCTTCAGTCAAGGCCCAGGACGGCATGGCCGTCCAAGACCGGTTCGGCAACCTGGTCATTCCGAAACGGCATGACGCGTACGCTGCAAGGGTGAACGATCTCGGACAGGACCTGGAACTGCGGCTGGTGCGCTACTTCACCGTGGTGGCGGCGCACCAGCACTTCGGCCGCGCCGCCGCCGACTTGCACGTGGCCCAGCCGGCGCTGAGCCGCCAGATCCAACGACTCGAGAAGTATCTCGGCGCACGACTACTGGACCGCGAACCCAAGGGCACCCGGCTCACTCCGGCCGGCCAGAGGTTCCTCCCCCAGGCCCAAGCCCTGCTGCAGGCCGCCCGCCAGGCCGAGTTGGCCGTGCGTGAACAAGCCGAGACCGAACGAATCGCCATCGGCTACGTCGAAGACCTGGTGATCACCGCCGCCGTACGGGAACTGAGGCGACGTTACCCGGACGCCGAGATCACCACCCGGTACCTGAGCTGCCGCGACGTCGGGGCGCTGTCCGACAAGCGCGTCGACGCCCTGATCGCGCGGGCCCCGCTGCCGCTCGCCGCCGACGACGTGTTCACCACCCCGCTGTACGAGGAGCCCCGGATGCTCGTGGTCCCGCGCGGCCATTCCTTGGCCGACCGCACGTCGGTGACCGCGGAAGAACTGGCCGGCGAGGAAGCGGCGCCGTGCGCGTTCGAGACCGCGGACTGGACTTCCTACCGGATCCTCGGGGCCGGCGTGCCGCCGATCGAGAGCTACGAGGACAAGCTCGAACTCGTCGCGAGCGGCAGGGCGATCGCCGTGCTACCGGTCGGCGATCGGCGTAGCTCACTGCGCCCCGACCTCGTCACCGTCCCGGTCGAGGGCGCTCCCCCGAGCCAGGTCGTCCTGGCCAGCCGCAAGAGCGACCCGAATCCGATGATCAGGAGTCTCCGGCTGGCGGCCAAGGCCGTCCTGACCGCCCCGGCAGCCTGACCGGGACCCGCTCGGCACTGAACTGCCCCAAGCGGTGCTCACGCGCGCTGTGTTCGTCGCGCATCTGCCGGTATCGCTCGGGTTGTGCCGACCCCCCGAAAATCGCCCTGTCCAAGCTGATCAACTCCCTCAAGCGCGTCAGCTCGCTGCGCGCCTCCGGGCCGATGAGGCATTCCTTCCGCGGCCAAAGCCGGGGATACCCTGCAAGATCAGGGATGGAACGGCGATCAAGCACGCCGTCTCGACCAGGAACCGTTGCCGTATCGCGTGAGGGTGCAGGGGAAGCAACGCCGTTGAACAACGGCCACCGTGCCGGGCGCCCGGGCACGGCCCTGTGCGGCGAGCCGCATGACCTCGCGACCCTGCCCAAGGGCAACTGGATCCCCAGCATCCCAAGGAGACATCGTTCGCGCTCGCCGAGCACCTCGACCGGGCAGGCATCGCCGCATCGATCGGATCGGTCGGCGACGCCTACGACTGTCAGTCTCTTCGCACCGGGTCCCGCAAGGATCGGGTAGCCCCGGCTGAGGCGGTCTGACTCTTGCTTATGACTGACCCTGTGGGTGTCCT
>NZ_JBSHAQ010000128.1:0-3979 GCF_053611585.1 Streptomyces sp. NPDC054794
ATCGCGCTGCGCGCGATGCAAGCGAACTCGGGCGCTGCGCGCCCGAGTTGCGCTCCCGCTCCGCGGGAGCGCTGGCGGTTCGCTGCGCTCACCGCTCAATCCACCGGCTACGCCTGTGGATTGACACTCCCTCCGCTTTGCTCCGGGAGTGGCCGACCCTCGGGCCGGCGCCCGGGCTCTGCCCGGGTGGTGGCTTCCGCTGCGCTCCAGCCACCCCGCGCTGCCGCGCGGGTGACGGGCCTTCGGCCCGTGCAGCAGCTGGAGGGGCCGGATGGGTCGCTCATCTGGTCTGGGTGTGAGGGGATGTGAGGGTGGGTCAGAAATGGGTCTTCGGGTGGGGCGTGCCTGTGAAGGGGCCGGGGTTGGGCTCCCTCCGGTACCGTGAAGATCCGGGCGGGCACTCACAGCTGTGCTTCAAAGTGGTATCCGGATCGTTTCTGGATCAGGGCTGCCTTGCCACTGCCCGGCGCGCTGGAAATGCCATGTCGAGGCGCCGCACAATAAATAATTCGTCCGGAGTCCCGTTTATCGACTGCCTTCATGGATAGAATAAGAAGTGTCGGGATGGGCGGTAACTCATCCCGACAGCATCTCTAGGCGAAACGAAGGGGAAAAGAATGCAGCTCAAGCCGGTTTCTTTAGACGTCATCGCAGAGGCCCGCGAGGAAGCACACGCGGTCCTGATGACGCTCATGGCGCGGCTGGCGCCGGGTGAGCACGTCCTGCGGCTCGGGGTCGACATGGAGGGGCAGGAGCACCCGCTGAGTGCCACTCTGCCGATCACCGTGCAGGGTGACGGCGGCGCTGATGACCTGGTGGGTGCGGAGCCCAAGTACCTGGACAACTTCGTCTTCCTGTTGACGTGCGGGCTGGCGCAGACCCTGTGCTCGGGCGTGATGTACCTGCGCTCCCCCGCTTCCGGTGCTGACGGGGGCGCCACGGTGCGGGCCTGGCACCTGTGCTGGGGGGCGCTGAACGAGTGCCCCGCTGCTGAGGCGGCCGAGCTGCTCGGTGACCGTGAACCCGGCGCCTACGTGGACGCCTTCGGCGTGCACTCCGCCGACGACGGCGACGACGGGTACGAGGCCGTCTACCCGCCGGTCGCCTACACCGTCCTGTAGAGGACCAAGTGGGCCCGGGGTGCGCCCCGGCCCCTTTCTGCCCCGGTTGGCCCGCACGGGGCGCGGAGGGGTGCTGCGGATGGCGACCCGGCACCTCTCCGCACACAGTTCCCCTCCCTCCGCCCACCGGCACGGGAGGGGAGCGCAGCGGACCGTGGCCCGCTGGGAGGGGAGCGCAGCGGACCGCCCCAGCCGTGCGGACGGCGCAGCCGCCCGCCCTCACTTCCCGAGGCGCGCAGCGCCCTGGGACACCCGCTCCGCGGGGGGAAGAGAAATAAACCGAAATGCTGCGCCACGCCCTGCCTTACAGGGCTGCTTTCTCGAAAGCGGCCGGCCTTATTATCGGGGAGGTGGCGAATTGAATGCTGGCGGGAAATTTCGGATTCAATGGGCCGGTAAACCCTCTCGGAAATTCCCCGCCAGCGTATCTCTAGGCGAGACTGGTCTAGTGTAACGGGGGTCGGTGGTCGTGATGTTGCGCTGCGCACAGCGTGAGGGAGTGTCGGTGATGAGCGAGGACGGCGCGTCGCGTCGGATCGCGGGTGACCGGTGGGTGGTGAGCCGCGCATGGGTCATGCAGCACACCGGGGCGTCGATGGCCACCGTGGCCCGCTGGTGCGCCCAGCGCGAGCAGCACCCGCCGGAGCTCCGGTTCCCGGAGGTGGAGTGCACGCTGGGGCGCACCCACTACTACGACCAGGAGGCCGTGGAGGCGTTCTGGACGGCCTGGCAGGAGGACGTCGGAACCGGCCGTCTTAAGGCTGCTGGGCGGCGCCCGGGGGACGGCCGGGGCAATCAGGGAGGCGGCGCCAGCCGCGCCCAGCGGGACCAGGCCGTGGCCACTGCCCTCGCAGAACTCCGGCAGGCCGGTGGCTACCGGCGTGGCATCGCCGCCCAGCTGGCCCGCGAGCACGGCGGCCATGAGCGCAGCTGGCAGCGCGCCGTGACCGAGGCCCGCGCCCTGTACGAGCACGGGCAGGACACGGACGACGCGGGGCCGGCCCCGCAGCCGTCGCCCTGACGTCCGTCCGCAGCTGCGCCCGGCCAGCGCCCTGGCCCTCCTGGTGCGCCGACTTGTCCGGCGCGGAGCGCGGAGGCCCCGCCGACGCGCAACACCCTTGAGGTCCGCCCTATCCCCCGAGGCTCCGCCACACCACGCCCGCCCTCCCCTTTTCCCTTTTCTTCTTTCTGGGCGGGGGCGTTGTGGGGGTGCAGAGGGGGATGTCTGGCTCCCCGACCACGCCCCAAAGGCATGGTGACCTGCGGATACGCCGTCAGGCGGCGGGAAGGGACAGACAGTTGTCGGCGGGGTTGTCGAAGAGGTCCCCGGCGGGGTTCCCGGCATGGTCGGGGGCGGGGTTATCGCATCGTGACACTGGTCGGGCCTTCGCGGTCGGCCCTCTGGTCGGGGCCGACTGCTGGCCTGGGTCCTGAGCGCGGCGCCGGAGAAGACCGGCGCCACACCGCATGGAAGGGACGACGGTGGCAATGCTGAAGGCCGACGCAGGCACAGGAGACCGGATGGCACTGGCCGTACTGGCCCAGTACCGGATGGCGACGACCGAGCAGATACATGTCGTGATCGCACCCGGGGTACGGATCGAACAGACCCGGCGCCGCCTGGCTAAACTCCACGACGAGGGGCTCATCGACCGCATCACCCTGCCGCAGGCCGGCCGCACCCGGGTCTGGTTCGCCACCCGGTACGGCGTGGACGTCGCCTCCGAGTGGCCCGAACTGCGGGACTGGCGGCCGCCGAAGCTGATCGCCGACCCCACAGCCGCACGGCTACGGGTGGGCCACTCGCTGGTGGTGACGGAGACCGGGCTGGCCTTCCTGCAGGACGCCCGCCGCCGCGGCGACGTCTGCCGGCCCCTGGACTGGATCCCCGAGGTCTACCACCCCCTCGGCAGCGGCGAGGCCGTCATCCCCGACGCCCTCCTGTACTACCGCACCTCCAGCAACGGCGGATCGATGCTGCGGGCCTTCGTCGAGGTCGACCGGGCCACCATGGGACCCGAGCGCCTGGCCGCGAAACTCACCGCCTACGCCCGCCTCCACGACTACATCCCCGCACCCCCACCCGGACGCCCACGCACCGCCGTTGGGCAGCGGCTCCTGGAAGAGGACTGGCGGCGCCGCTACCCCCTGTTCCCGCGGCTGCTGTTCGTCCTAGACGGCACTGGCCCCACAGGCGTCCAGACGCGAATCCGCGCCCTCCACGCAACCGCCTCGGAGCCGGCACTGGCCGGCTTCCTGCGCACCGTCCCTGTCCTCGCAGCGCCCATGACCGACCTGCTCCAGGGCGGCCCGTCAGCACCCGTGTGGCGCCCCGTCCAAGACCCCGAACACACGGTCCCCTGGAGCCAGGCCCGGCACCCGTAGACAACCTGCGCAATCGCTGCGCACCACGCAACGGGTGACGGCTGCGCATCGCACACCGTCTCCTCGTGCAGCGGTGCGCACCGGCCGACCATGAGCGTGACCACAGCCACGAACCCCACCACTGCACGCCGCCGTTCCCGCTCCTCCCCCTGCACAAATGGGGTACGTACCGGCTTGCGCAGACCCGACCACGAACGCCGAAAGCCCCACCACAACAGGTCAGAACGCTGCGCAGCCGATGCGCCGCGCACCAACGAGGCACCTCGGACTACCAGAGCATGACGACAAGACTGTCCCCCGCGCGTGGAGAGCAGACATCTCCCTCATAGCCATGCCACCCGCTTCACCGCAGAGCGCAGCATGCTGATGCGATCCGCCGGCCGACACGTACAACGCCCCGTCCCCGCATAAGAGTGGGGCGGGGCGCCGTGATGTTGCGCTGGTCAGTCGACAGTCACCGACCACGACCCGCG
>NZ_JBSHAQ010000129.1:0-3470 GCF_053611585.1 Streptomyces sp. NPDC054794
CGGGCGCTTCCCTTCGGTCTTGCGTTTCCGACTCTATCAGATCTTTTCTCGATCCGATTTCCTCGGTGCTTTCCAGGTTTCCGCTTCCGCGTTTCTCTTTCCGGCGACTCCGACTTTATCAGAAGTTCTTGGCCGGTCTGACCGGCGCTCATTCCTGAATAATCGGAAGATGCTTCTCGGAATGTTGACTCCACAAGAAGCGGATAGATTCTATGCGGCTGCCCACTGAACTGTCCAGTTCTAGGCAACTGTTTGAATCTACCTCCCCACTCGCTCCGTGTCAACGGTTCTTGTGGGGCGAAGAGGAGACTAGCAGCTCAAGAGGCCTGTCCGCACATCAGGCGGCCATCGGCACGGCGGAGCTTCGCTCGGCTTCCTCAAGATCGCCCGTCTCGCCGGCGCGTGCGGCACGGCCGCCCAGGACAAAGACGTACGCGAGAAAGGCCAGCTCGGCGACGACGCCGATGCCTATGCGTGCCCAGGTGGGCAGGCCCGAAGGGGTGACGAAGCCTTCGATGGCACCGGAGACGAAAAGGACCAGGGCAAGGCCGATCGCCATGCCCACCGCGGCCCTGCCCTCCTCGGCGAGGGCCGTGCGGCGGGTGCGGGGACCCGGGTCGATGACGGTCCAGCCGAGACGCAGGCCCGTGCCGGCCGCGACGAAGACTGCGGTCAGTTCGAGCAGGCCGTGCGGGAGGACCAGGCCGAGGAAGGTATCGAGTCGGCCTGCCGACGACATCAGGCCGAAGCCGACGCCCAGGTTGAGCATGTTCTCGAAGAGGATCCAGAGGACAGGCAGGCCCAGGAAGGCGCCGAGGACGAGGCAGACCGCGGCGGCCTGGGCGTTGTTCGTCCACACCTGGGCCGCGAAGGAGGCCGCCGGGTGGCTGGAGTAGTACGTCTCGTACTCACCACCGGGGCGGGTGAGCTCGCGCAGTTGGTTCGGGGCTGCGATGGAGGACTGCACGTCGGGGTGCGTACCGATCCACCAGCCCAGGAGGATCGCGATCGCGGTGGAGATGAGCGCTGTGGGCACCCACCAGTGGCGCGAGCGGTAGACCGCGGCGGGGAAGCCCTGTCCCAGGAAACGTGTGACGTCGCGCCACGTGGCGCGGCGGGTGCCGGTCACCGCGCTGCGCGCGCGTGCCACGAGTTGGCTGAGCCGGCCCGTGAGTTGAGGATCGGGGGCGCTGGACTGGATCAGGGACAGGTGGGTGGCGGTGCGCTGATAGAGGGCGACGAGTTCGTCCGCCTCCGCCCCGTTGAGCCGGCGCTGGCGACGCAGCAGGGCGTCGAGGCGGTCCCACTCGGCTCGGTGGGCGGAGACGAAGACGTCGAGGTCCATCGGGTCTGCCTGCTCCTCGGCTGCTCATCGACGGCCGTGGCGGCTGTCAGGTTGTCGTACTGGCGCGCGATGCGCCCTCAGCTTGGCAGACTTGCGGTTCTCGGGGCAGGCCAGGGGAAGGACGACGGGTGTGAGTGAGCTGGTGACGGGCGAGGCGGTGGCGCTGGAACTGCGCCCTGCGAGGCTGCCCAGCAGGGCGCTGGCGGTGTTGCTCGACCTGGTCGTGGCCATGGTCGCCTATATCGCCGTGACCACGGCGCTGGTGGCGGCGACGGCGTCGTTGGACGAGGCGGCGCAGATCGCACTCACCATCACTACGTTCCTGCTGGTGCTGGTGGGCGCCCCAATTGCCGTGGAGACGCTCAGTCACGGCCGTTCGCTGGGGAAGATGGCGTGCGGGCTGCGCGTGGTGCGGGACGACGGCGGACCGATCCGGTTCCGGCACGCGCTGGTGCGCGGTGCGATCGGTGTCGTCGAGATCCTGCTGACGTTCGGGGTGATCGCCTGTATCGCGTCGCTCGTGTCGGCGCGCGGGCGGCGGCTCGGCGACGTGTTCGCGGGCACCCTGGTCGTACGGGAGCGGGTGCCTGTCGGGCAGGCCCGTTTCGTTCCTCCGCCGCCGCCCTGGCTCGCGGGGCGCTTTTCCGAGCTCGACCTCTCCGCCGTTCCGGATGGTCTGTGGCTTGCCGTTCGGCAGTACCTGACGCGCATGCAGCAGCTGGATCCGCAGGTCGCGAACGGCATGGCGGAGCGGCTCGCGGCCGACGTGGCGGCTCGGACGGGAACTCCGGCGCCGCAGGGTGTCCCGCCGGCGGCGTATCTGGCGGCGGTGGTGCAGGAGCGGCAGGCACGCGAGGCCCGTCGGGCCTTCGGGGGCGGCCCCGCGGCGGGTGGGAGGCCTGTCGTGGGAGGCATGGGTCCGGGCTTCCCGCCCGTCGGCGGTGCCGCTGTCGGCTATGCCCCTCCGGCAGCGCCTCAGTCACCCCCGCAGGCGGCCCCTCCGTCCGCGTATCAGTCGGCCGTGTATCAGCCGCAGCCTCCGTCGGAGTACGGCGTCGGAGGTCGGCCTGGGACCGGGGCGCCCGTCGATCGGCCCGCAGCCGCGCCTGCGCCTGCACCCGCGCCCCGGCAGGAAGGGCCCGCGGCCGACCGGTCGGCCACCGGGTTCGCTCCTCCGGCGTGACGCGAGCCGCCGTCGGTGTCAGCCGAACACCGACGGCGGTGTCTCAAGATCCTCCAGCTCGATTCCCGGCGCGGCGAGGACCACGTCCCCGGCGATGTGCACGGTGTGCTGCTCGCCCGTGTCCAGGGCTGTGACCTGGTATTCGTCCACGGTCAGGGGGGCGTTGTCAGTGGCGTGTGTTTCGCTTTTCACCAGGGCCCAGGACTGATCGACGGTGCGTGGGGCGAGCACCGGATCCGTGAAGGCCACGAGGCGGACGCGGGTCGCGGCGGCGGAAGGGGTGAGGCGCAGGAGACGGGCGGTGGCGACGAGGAACGCGGGGGACGTGCCGGTGAAGGCGTGGGCGCGCACATTGCCTTCGGTGGCATGAGTGCCGGTGGGGTCGGTTCGGACCCAGGTGACGCCGTCGAGGGCGGCGCCGCGCACCTGCCAGCCGCCCGCGTGGAGTTCGAGGCGGATGGGGCGGCCGAGGTCGTCGAGGGCGAGGTCGACGGAGCCGTAGTGGTCGCCCGAGGGGGTGGTCAGCTGGGAGACGTAACGCCAGCCGGACGGGCCGGGGGCGCAGTGGAAGTGCTCTTCTGCGAGGGGGGTGTGATCGTGCGGATCATGGAGCGAATAGCGGCCGCGGGGCATGGGGGTCCTGGGTTCTGACGGGCTGGTCCGGTCGGACGAGTCGGTCCGGCCTTCGGACGGGCTGGTCCGGGCAAAGGGGCAGGCCCCCGGCACGGGGGCGCGGGGGCCTGCCTCGGGGACCGGGGGGGACCTGCCGCCGAGGGGAGCGCGTCAGTGCACGGACGTCGCTCCCCCGGTGGGCGGGTCGCCGGACTCAGTAGCGGTAGTGGTCCGACTTGTACGGGCCGTCGACCTCCACGCCGATGTACGCGGCCTGCTCCGGGCGCAGCGTCGTGAGCTTGACGCCGAGGGCGTCCAGGTGGAGCCGGG
>NZ_JBSHAQ010000130.1:0-3257 GCF_053611585.1 Streptomyces sp. NPDC054794
CCGCTCGAACAGTTCCCACAACTCATCTGGCACGAGACGCTCAACGATCCCCACGACGCCAGACTATCGAACACGCCAAATGAGACGACGTCTTAGTCACCAGGTGTCTGCCCAAGCGTCCTCGTCGGCGTAGGGGGTGGGGGTGCCGTTGGGTTCGATGCCGTGCGGCCATAGTTTCCTCCATACGGCATCGGTGTCGTGGTAGGGGTAGGCGGCGTCTCCCTGGTCGAGTGCCTCGCGGGCGATGCGGGCTGCCTCTTCGACGTTGCGGGATTTATATCGGAAGCGGGCGATGTTCGCGAGTGCTTCGGGGTGTCCGTAGGGTCCCCGTCGCAACCACTGATCCGGTCGGGGTGCTGCCGTTTCTACGATCGAGTAGCAGTGGTTAGGCCCCGCCACACGTCTGACGCACGTTCATCCAACGTCGTAGGATCGCGACATCACGATCTGGGGGGGGCCTTGTCCAGCTCTGAACAGCACGAAGAGCCATCGTCGGACCGACTGCCGTTCGAATCGGTCTTCAGTACCGTCCTGAGCGGATGGGCTTTTGACCGTGCGGCCACTGAGGGCGCCTGCGGTCCTGCCGACTCGGGCGCTGTGCGTCTCATCTGGCTGAGAAACATTGGGCGGGATGGAGTGATCGCGGCTCCGGATCCGGAAGTCGATGAGTGGCGCTGCGATGCGCCTGAGCGGTTTCATCTCCGTGCCGGTGACATCTTGCTCTCTTCGGTCATTTCTGGTCGGCCCAAGGCCGCTGTGGTACAGGAAGTCGATCTACCGGCCGTTGCTGTGCGCAGCCTCTTTGTTCTCCGTCCGACGCAACCCTTGTCAGTGGAGCACGTCCGTCTGATCCTCGCGTTCTTGCGCTCCGATACCGTCGGAGCGCTCGCAGCCGGGAGTTTCGGTCAACAGCACCTTAGGCTTTCTCAGCTCAAGGCGCTGGAGCTGCCTAAGGAGGACCAGGCGTTGTCAGCGGCCCTGGCTGATCTCGCGGCTGCGGGGCAGCGGTTGGGTGAAATGGCGGCCGAAGCTAGCACGCTGGCGGAGTCGGTCTTCGACAGGAGCGGGAGCCCGGAGGAGGCCAGGCGGCTCATCATCGGTGCCGGGCAGCTCACCCGGCTCCGGTCTACTGCCGCTTCTCAACTCGACGATCCGGACTTCATCATCCGTACGCGATACCCCTATCCGATCGCGCTGCGTTGGCGGAACGTCGAGGCGCAGAGGAGCGCCGATGGCCAGGACGATGGCCAGACGAAGGAATACGCGGCCGTGCTCAAGGCCGCCGAAACCCTGCTCGGCTACAGCGCGCTTCTCGCGACCGCTCTGGCGCACGAGGCCGGTATCACCTGCAAGGCCATCAGAGCGTTCAAGGGGAAGATTGCGACGACCGGGCTCGGCGGCGGCCCCGGCTTCGGGGACTGGCAGCGCATCCTTCAGCAGATCTCAGCGGCGGAGGGTATGTCCGACCTTCCCCCCGAGCACCCCCTACACGAGCTTGCAGTCCTCCTCGAAGACGACGAGGCCGAGGTTGCGTGCCAAAGCCTGGGCACCAAACGCAACAGCAAGGCACACGGGCGTGAAGACCTGCCCGCCGTCTCGGCCTCCAAGTTGCAGGAGGCTCACGACGGCCTGCGCTTCCTCCTTGATCGAGCACGATTCCTCGCTGACCTGCAACTGCTCGATGTGACCAACGTGGTGTGGGATCGCCACGACCAGTCGGACACCGTCACCTTCAGGCGCCTGATGGGAGACCATCCGGTCGTTCCCACTGAGACGCTGCGCCATACCGGGTCAAACCGGATCGCTCCGATCCTGTACCTGGCTGACCGCGACCATGGGCTCCACCCCCTGAGCCCGTTCCTCACCTGCGAGAAGTGTGAGCAATGCGCCACGCTGTCTCTGTTCCATGCAGACAAGGAGCAGGGGGTGCTGCTTCAGACGAGCCTTGACCACGGCCACTACTACCCGTACCGGGCCGACGCGCGGGCGCTTCGAGCGGTCGGGCTACGGTAACTCCGGACGCCGATGCCTGGAACGGGGCGACCGCTTCACCCAGCCGGCCGAGCTTGACCGCAGGCCCGGCCCCCGGCCGGGCCTGCGCTCATGTCTCCGGCCCGCTCCAGCCCGGCCGGCGCCCGTGCCGCGCTGCGACTCCATGGTGTCCTTGATGCAGCGAGCCCCGCCGCTGCGGGGTGCGCGGCGAGGCCTGCAGATGGTGGTCGGCGTCGCGCGACGTCAGCGATCAGAAGTCAGTTCGCGACGCTTTGATGGTCTTGCACTCGACCTTCTTGGCGCCCTTGATCTCGTCCGCGGTCACCAACGCACCAGCGTTCTTGTCAGTGAACTTCTGGCCCGGGGCGAGGTTCTCGGCGGTTGACATGAAGTCGTCGACCTTCTTGCCGTCGGCCAGGACCTCGCCCTCAACGAAGTACGAGTACCGGCGGTCGCCGCTGTTGGCGTAGTCGACGTGGATGGTCATCTCCTTGATGCCGAAGTCTCCGGTGACCACGTCGCACTTAGTGACCTTGAAGTCCTTCATGACCTTGGACTCCTTGGCGCCGCCGGTCTTGGACTTACCGTCGCCGACGGTGGTGGAGTCGTACGACTTGTCCAGCTCCTTACTGGCCTTGTCGACGGCGGAGAAGAACAGGGCGTTCATGGCGAAGAACATGATGATCGCTACGGCCGACGTGACGAGGCCGGTGATGCCGGCGCCCTTGCCCTTGCGGACCTTGCCCGCCTTGGAGAGGCCGATGGCGCCGAAGATGATGCCAAGGATCGCGAGCGGCCAGACGACAACGTTGAGGACAGGGATGAAGCTGACTACGACGGCGATGATGCCGAGGACGAGTGCGGTGGTGGCCAGGCCGTTGCTGCCGGGCTGCTGGGGCTCGCCGTAGCCGGGCTGCTGGGGCTGGGGCGGGTACTGCTGGCTCATGGTGCTCCTCACGGGTTTCTGCTGTGTTTGCGCGTGGGTGACCGGTGAAGGACCTGTGTGGTTGCCTCGCAGATACCTAAAGTGATTAGTTCGTGATTAAACTTTCCTGATAGGCAAAAAATTTGGTGTGCAGGGCGCGGCTGTGGTCTTCTGGCAGGTCATCGGCGGTGACGGCGGGATCGGGCGGGGGCCTCACCTCGGCATCCGACCGCGATGCGTCACGCGGGCGTTGTCACGTTGTTGAGTGCGTGACTGACTGATGGTGCGTCGGGGCGCGGTGGGCCCACGGTCAGGGCCTGTGTTCAGGCCGTGGTGGGCC
>NZ_JBSHAQ010000131.1:0-3090 GCF_053611585.1 Streptomyces sp. NPDC054794
CCTGTACGACGGTGACGCGCTCCCCACGGACGACCCCCTCCCAGCATGATCAACCAGAAGATCATCCCACCCGGTCAGCCAACGTGACAGCGCCCCTCGGTATTCGAAAAACTCGAGATCTCCCTTACCCCGCCGACGCCCGAACAGATCGAGGCCGTCACCGGCTACGATGCCGACTTCCTAGACGAGCGCATCGACGCCCCGCAGCTGGACGCCGACCTTGCCCGTGACGCGGTCCTTCTCGACGGCTCCGAGGTCATCCCCTACACCCACTTCTCCCTCACGCTGAGCAAGAAGCGCCGCTTCCCCCTGTGGGTGGGCTGGAACATCGACGGCGGCTCCCTGAAGAAGCTCAGCCGCAGCGGCATCCCGTTCGTCAAGGACCCCCGACTGCCCGCCACCGCCCAGGTGGGCAACGAACTGTATGAGAACAACCGGCTCGACCGCGGGCACATCGCCCGCCGCGCCGACCTGCTGTGGGGCAGCCTGCCGGAGGCCGAGAGGGCCAACACCGACTCGTTCTTCTACACCAACATCACCCCACAGATGGACGACTTCAACCAGAGCGCCAAGAACGGGCTGTGGGGCGAACTGGAGGACGCCGTCTTCGCCGACGTCGACGTCGACGACCTCAAGGTCAGCGTGTTCGGCGGGCCCGTCTTCCAGGACGACGACCGCACCTTCCGCGGCGTGAAGATCCCCCGCGAGTTCTGGAAGATCATCGTCTTCACCGAGCAGGGCGAGCTGAAAGCCAGGGCGTTCCTGCTCACCCAGAACCTCGACCAGCTCGAGGCCCTGGAACTGGACGAGTTCCGCGTCTTCCAAGTCACCCTCGGCGAACTCGAAGACCGCACCCGCCTGCGCTTCCCCGCCGCCCTCCACAACGGTGACGATGTGCAGGTGCCCGAAGTGCTGGCCGAGCGAGCCCCACTGGAGAGCCTGGCCGACATCCAGTGGGACTGACTCCCACCCGGCCGCGGCCCCCAGCAAGCCAGGGCCGACCCGGCGCAGCGGCAGGGCACGAGGTGGCGTCATGGACGCCGGCCGGTAAGGCCCTCTCCCGAGGGTGCCCGTCGGAGGCAACTACCGCCGACGGGCACCCGGACGGGCTACAGCTCATCTTGCAGAAGGCCCCGGCCTTCAGGACTTTGTTGGTGGATTCGGTGTGGTCAGGCAGCTGATTCCAGTCCGAGGCGGGCGAAGTGCGGGTGGTGGCCTATCGGGGCCCCTACCCACCAGGTGTTCAGGCGATGCAGGCTGAGTCCGGTGGCGATCAGCCGGTTGAGAACCAGCTCCTCCAGGCGGAGCTCAATCATCCGGGCGCGGGACTCGCTGGGCATGGAGAAGTCGAACCCAGGAAAGCCACCCGCGACACGATCCCCATGAGAGGGTCGGTCCTCCTGCGCCTGCCCTCAGTCCCGCGGATGGGGGTTTTGGAGCACGAACGGTGCTCAGGTAGACCAGGCTGACTGACTCAGCAGGGGGGGGGGGGCGGAAGCGGGTGATCAGAGCGAGGAGCTCAGCCCTCTTTCGCCGTCACATCGGCCAGGACGCTCCGGCGTCGTCAGCACGAGGTCCACCAGTATCGGCGGAATTCAAAATGGATACGCAGGTCAGCGACCCTGTCATGCTTCGGAACGTGAGGATCAGGTCAACCCTGTGACCTGCATCGCCGTTGTGTCCGCGGCCGTTCCTACCGGAACCTCAGCTTGGTGACGACTCTCGCTCAGCGCCTGGCGCGCTGTCACCGCTCGGTGATGTGCTGATCGCGGCCCGCCTGGTACACACGACTGCTTCCCGTCGCGTGGGCTTCCATGTGAACGCCTCCCTGCACGGTCTGTGCGTCGCCTGCCGCGTCCCAGCCATCCAGGGCGTACGGAGTTCCCGCTCGGCGTCCCGATGCGAGGCGAGCAACTCGGCCACTCGGCCTGCCCAGTCGCGGCCCAGGGTTTCCTCGAGCGACCCGCCCGTCCCGTGGGCGGTGAGTGCGGCGGACCGGGAAGATTCAAGCGCACCGGCAACATCTTCGGCGCTGTCGGGAGAGTAGCGCCGCCACCATTGCATGATTCCGTCCCGGGCCTGCTGCCACCCGTCCGTCACCATGAGCGCCACCCTACCGGCCGTACCGGCCGGGCCACGATCTCCGGATCCATTCCTACCTCCGAGCGCACGGTGGGTTGTAGGGGAGTTGGGGTATGAGCGTGTGCCATCGCTGCCGGGTGAGGGGGCCTCCCCCTGAGTGGTGGACACGCTGATACTGGATCTGCTTGATCCGGAGGAAGCGAGAAGACCGCCGATGGCGATGAAGGACTACTCGGACGAGTTCAAGGCCGATGCCGTGGCCCTGTACGAGTCCACGCCCGGGGCGACGTACAAGAGCATCGCCGCCGACCTGGGCATCAACCGGGCGACTCTGCGGGAGTGGGTGCTGCGGGACCGTGAACGCCGCGGCGTCACCACCGCAGCTACGAAGCCGGCCGCCCGACCTCGTGTGGCCGTTCCGTCCGCTGATCCGGACGAGCGGGTCCGGCAGTTGGAGGCCCGGGTGGCAGAACTCGAGGCGAGTGAGCGCAAGCTCGCCACCGAGCGGGACATCCTCCGCAAGGCGGCCAAGTATTTCGGGGAGACGAACTGGTGAGGAGCCGCTTCCAGTTCGTTGACGACCACCGGGACACCTACGAGGTGAAGCGGCTCTGCCAGGTCCTGGACGTGAACTGGTCCAGCTACTACAAGTGGCTCGCCGGCGCCGAGGCCCGGGCCACCCGGCAGCGCCAGGACCGGGTCCTGGCCGAGGAGATCCGTGCGGTCCACGGCGAGTCCGGCGGCGCCTACGGCTCCCCGCGCATAACGGCCGAGCTCCGCGAGAAGGGGCGGCGGGTCAACGAGAAGCGGGTCGCCCGGGTCATGCGGACGTTCTCCATCACCGGCATCCGCCTGCGCAGACGCGTGCGCACCACCGTCCCGGACCCGGCAGCCTCACCGGTTCCGGACCTGTTCCAGCGGGACTTTGCTGCCCAGGAGCCGAACACCAAGTACGTGGGAGACATCACCTATCTCCCGATCGGCAACGGCCAATTCCTTTATCTGGCA
>NZ_JBSHAQ010000132.1:0-2962 GCF_053611585.1 Streptomyces sp. NPDC054794
CTGGATGTGGGAACGCGAGGTCTACGGACACCAGATGGACACCGCTTGACCTGTTTCTGGGCACGAGGAAGCGCCGAGCATTCGTCTCGTGCCAAACGAAAACATCGAAACCGCAGTCGTCCTCGGCGCCGGCTTCGCCGGTCTCCTCACCGCCGCAGTGCTCACCAAGTTCTATCGGCAGGTCACGGTCGTCGACCGCGACCCCGCCTCCGGCCAGTACCGCCGGGGCGTCCCTCATGGCCGGCATGCCCACAACCTCCTTCCGGCCGGCGCGCGAGTCGTCGACGAGGTCTTTCCCGGTCTGGTGGACGAGATGAGCGCCGACGGCGCGATTGTGGCGGATGTGCTGTCGGACTACCGCTTCTACCTCGGCGGGAAGGAATTGCCGCGGGTGCCGGTCGGTGCGCACTCCCTCCACGCGACAGTGCCGTTCTACGAGCGCCACTTGCGCCGGCGGCTGGTCGAACAGGACGGCCTGCGGATGGTGCTCGGCGCTGACGTGGTGGGGCTGATCGGCGATGACCGGCGGATTACCGGCGTACGCATCCTGCGGCAGGAGCCCAGCAGCAGCGAAGAGACGTTGAGTGCCGACCTGGTGGTCGATGCGATGGGCCGCGGCAGCCGTACGCCGGTCTGGCTCGAGCAACTCGGATACGAACGTCCCGCCGAGCAACGTGTCAACGTCGACGTCGCCTACGCCAGCCGGCTTGTCCGGCTCCCGCCCCAGCACGACCGGGCGCTGCTCATCGGCGGCGATGTCAGGGCCAACGGCCGCGGGCTGTTGTTGCTGGCGGTCGAGGACGGCCGGCACGTACTGACCGTCACCGGGACGGGCCCTGCCGCGCCTCCACCGACCGACGAGGCCGGATTCGCGGAGTTCGTCGCCGCGGCGGCCCCGGACGACGTGCTCCCGGCGCTGAGGACCGCCGAGGCGCTCAGCGACATCGTCGCGTACCGCTTTCCCGCGACCCGCTGGCGCCGGTACGACCAACTCGCAGGTTTCCCGGACGGGCTGGTCGTGGTCGGGGACGCACTGTGCTCGTTGAGCCCGGTCAACGCGCAGGGCCTGACGGCGGCAACGCTGGAGGCCCGCGCGCTCCGCGACACGCTCTCAGCCGGCCGGCGCGACGTCACCGCCAACTTCCTGGCCCGGGCGACGGGCATGCTGACCGCGCCCTGGGGGATGGCCGGCGAGCCGGGACAACCGGCGAACCTGACGCAGAAGATGCAGGGCGCCATGATGAGCCGGCTGATGGCCGCCGCGGCTACCGACCCAACGGTCGCGGCCCAGCTCATCCGGGTCCTGGCGCTACTCGATCCGCCTTCGAAGCTGTTGCGGCCGGCTGTGCTCGGGCGAGCGTTGCTCCGGGCAGCATGAGTGCGGGAAAAGCTCGACGGGGAGCACTCGCCGCAGGCCGTCGCCGAACTCAGGGGGCCATCACGCCTGCCGTCCTCGGGAGCATGCCTGCGAGTGATCACGCTCGGCGCCGATCCGGCAGACGTCCGTAACGCGAACCCCGGCCGTCACCGCGCCATCTCCCGGACGCCGTCGGCCTGGTCCGCACCCGTATCCACTCCGTCAACTCGTCAATCGTGGCACATCGTGGAGAGGGACGGCATCGCACCTTGGCTCTCAGTCGACGTCCGCGTCCCAGCTGATGTGCCAGCGGTGTGAGTGACCGGCCTCTAACAGCGAGAACACCATGGCTCAAAAAGGATCACTGGAAGGCGATCAGCTTCTATGAATGGTGCCGAGACTCTTTTGCGCACCCTGCTCAACAACGGTGTGGACGTCTGCTTTGCCAATCCGGGTACGTCGGAGACGCAGTTCGTCGCGGCGCTCGACCGCCACCCGGCCATGCGCGGTGTGCTGTGCCTCTTCGAAGGAGTAGCGACCGGGGCCGCCGACGGCTGCGCCCGCATGACCGGCCAGCCGGCCGCGACCTTGTTCCATCTCGGCCCGGGCCTTACTGGGTGCGCCGGCCAATGACCTCGGCGGATATCGGTCCCGATACCGCGGCAGCCGTGGCGGCGGCGATGAGCGCCCGCTCCAGCGTTGCCAGATCGAGTTCACGGCTCGGTGCCAGCACCCCTTGGACCTGGTGCAGCAGTTCGTGCACCTGTTCCCGGACGGCGATCGCGTACGGCGTCGGGGTCATGGTGCGGCCGGTGCGCACCAGGATCTGATCCCCAGTCGTGCGCCGGATCCGGCCCAGGCTCCGGCTCATCGCGGGGGCGGTGACGTGCAGGCGTGCGGCTGCCCCGGCCACACTGCCCTCCTCCAGCAGCGCGTCGAGCGCGGCCAGCAGGTTCAAATCCAATTGCATGTGAGTAATCCTAGCCGTGCTTTGCATGCACTTGAAGTTAATGTCCGGGCTGCCTACCGTTGAGACGAACACGCAGGACGGACTGCACAGTTCGGCCCAACCGGCCTCATCACCCCTTTCTCATAAAGGAGTTCACCCATGTCCGAAACGCTTCAGACGACTGACGTCGCCGCTTTCGACACCGACTTGCTCGCCCGGACCGCGATCGCCGTGCGTGAGGCGGGTTCGGCGCTGCGCGAGCGCTTCGGCGAGGTGGTCCGCTACCAGACCCGCGAAGAGCTGATGCGCGCGCTGGCCGCCAACGACGACACGGCCCTGGACATCCTTCGCCCCGCCCTGACGGAACTGCGCCCGGATGCCGGCTGGGTGGAGGACGAGCTGGACGGCGGGGCGCTGCCGTCCGGCGAATGGTGGGTCGTGGATCCGGCCGAAGGCAACGTCAACCACCTGCACGCCCTGCCGGAGTGGGCGGTGACCGCCACCCTCGTGCGGGAGAACCAGCCGGTGCTCACCGTGGTCCACCTGCCGTTGACCGGCGAGACCTACACCGCGCTCACCGGCGCGGGCGCCCACCTCGACGGCCGGCCGCTGCACGTCTCCCAGACCGCGGACCTCGGCCTGAGCATCGTGGCCAC
>NZ_JBSHAQ010000133.1:0-2947 GCF_053611585.1 Streptomyces sp. NPDC054794
GGTCCTTACCTTGGTCATCGGTTTGGTCCAGCCATTCGTAGGGTTGGGGCATCCGAGGGGCGTGAGGTGTGGCTTTCAGTGGTCTGCCGACCGTGGCTTCCTATGACTGGCCGCCTCGCGCCCCGCGACGACTCGGCCGCTGATACGAAAATCCCCCATCGGTGCTGGTCACAGCAGTTCATGTGGCCTGTACGGGTTGGAGGGTGACCTGGTAGCCGAGGTGGTTGAGCTGGCTGACGAGGCGGCGGGTAGCTCGGGTCTTGCCGGTGCGTTCGAGGAAGTAGTCACCGCCGAGGTCGGCGTACTCCTTGTCGTGGGTGAACATGTGCCAGATCGAGACGATGATCGAGTGCTGCAGGGCGACCAGGGCCCGGCGGCGGCCACGGCGGCCGACCAAGCGCCGGTAGCGGGCGGCGAGATAGGTGTCCTTGGTGCGGCAGGCCGAGATCGCGGCCTGGCCGAGCACCCCCTTCAGCCACGCGTCCCCGGGCCGGGTCCTGCCGGAAGGACTCTTGCCCGCGGACTCGTAGTTGCCCGGACACAGCCCCGCCCACGAGGCGAGATGGCCGGCCGAGGGGAAGCGGGTGATGTCCGCACCGATCTCGGCGAGGATCACTTCGGCGGTGTGCGCGCTCACCCCAGGGACGGTGGCCAGCAGCTCGACCTGCCGCTGGAACGGGCGGACGTGCTCGGCGATCCGGGCGTTGAGACGTCGTTCCATCGCGGTGGCCTCGTCGATCCGGTCCAGCATGGTCCGTGCTAAGAACGCGTGGTGGTCGGTGAAGTAGCCGGTCAGCGCCTCAACCAGGACCTCACGCCGGGTCCTGAGGTTCGGGGCGGCCAGTTCGGCCAGCATCTTCGGATCACGCGTGCCGCCGATCAGCGCCTCAAGCATCCGGCGTCCGGAGACACCGAGGAAGTCGGACACCACCGAGGTGAGTTTGATCCCGCAGTCCTCCAGCAGGTTCTGCAACCGCTGGGCCTCGCGGGCGCGTTCGCGCACCACATCGGTGCGATACCGCGTCAGGTCACGCAGCTGCCTGATCGGCCGCGGCGGCACGAACGAGGGGCGGACCAGGCCGTGTTCGACCAGCTTGGCGATCCACTCGGAGTCCTTCACGTCGGTCTTGCGGCCCGGGACGGCCTTCATATGACGGGCATTGAGCAGCCAGCAGTCCATGTCGTTCTCCAGCAGGTAGAACACCGGCTTCCAGTACGAGCCGGTGGCCTCCATCCCCACCACCGTGACCCCCTCGGCCAGCAGCCAGTCCCGCATCTCCAGCAGCCCCGACGTCAGAGCCGGGAACGTACGGACCTCGCCGCGGCGCCGGGTCCCCTTGCCCCGGCCCGGCACCCGGATACACACCTTCACGTCCGCCTTGCTGATGTCGATCCCGGCGCAGCGTTCATAGACCACGTCCACGGCCGGCTCCTTCCACTCGCCACCCGATCTGGGCGTCCGGCGGGGACCCGAACGGCGAAAGAAGCTGATACGCGTGCTCGAGGCAACACTTCCGAGCGCCTGACAAGCAGGTCCCCAGCGTCCTGCTGATTGACGGGCTCGGACACGCCAAGTGGCCACGACGTCGGCCGGACATGCCCCGATTTTCCCCCACTCGGGGCGAGGACCGCAGGACCTCCGGCTTCCTGATTGGGATTTGCGAACAGATCGCTGTGTAAGGACCTGCCGGCGAGGTCGTCTGCGGACACGACGAGCACGAGCGCCGGAGGGGCAATGGGCCGCATATGGGCCGGGGTGGACATCGGCAAGACGCATCACCACTGCGTGGTGATCGATACAGACGGCAGACACCTGCTGTCCCGCCGGGTGGCCAACGACGAACCCGAGCTGCTCGTCCTGATAGCTGACGTCCTGGACCTCGGCCACGAGACGACCTGGGCCGTGGACGTCACTCACGGTGGTGCCGTCCTGCTGCTGGGGCTCCTGGCCAACCATGGCCAGCCTGTGTTCTACCTGCCAGGACTGGCCGTCAACCGGGCAACAGCCGGCTACCGAGGCCAAGGGAAGACCGACGCACGGGACGCGGCGATCATCGCCGACCAGGCCCGGATGCGCCGCGACCTGGAACCGGTCCGGCCCGACGCGGAAGCCATCGCGGAGCTGAAGATCCTCACCGCCCGGCGGGCCGACCTGGTCGCCGACCGCACCCGCGCCGTCAACCGGCTGCGCGAGCAACTCCTGGGCATCTTTCCCGGCTTGGAACGCGCGCTCGATATGACCAACCGCGGACCGCTGGTCCTGCTGACCGGCTACCAGACCCCGGCCGCCCTGCGCCGCATCGGCGCCAAGCGGCTGGAGACCTGGCTGCGCAACCGCAAGGTCCGAAGCGCGGCCGACCTCGCGGCTGCCGCCGTCGAGGCCGCCGAACGCCAGCACACCGCCCTGCCCGGCGAGACGATGACCGCCCTGATGGTGCACGGCCTGGCGAAGGAGGTGATGGCCCTCAACGAGAAGATCAACGAGATCGACAAACTCATCGAGGGACGGTTTCGCAGCCACGACCAGGCCGAAGTGATCGCCAGCCTGCCCGGAATCGGTCCCCTGCTCGGCGCCGAGTTCCTGGCCGCCACGAGCGCAGACATGACCCGCTTCGGCACCCCGGACCGACTCGCGGGCTTCGCCGGCCTGGCCCCAGCACCCCGTGATTCCGGACGCATCAGCGGCAACCTGCACCGCCCAGCCCGCTACCACCGCGGACTGCAACGGGTCTTCTACACATCCGCGCTGATCAGCATCCGCTGCTGCGAGGAGTCCCGCCGCTTCTACGATCGCAAACGCGCTGAGGGCAAACGGCACGTCCAGGCTGTGCTCGCCCTGGCCCGCCGACGCGTCAACGTCTTGTGGGCCCTGTTGCGCGACGGACGGTGCTACCAACTCACACCACCCGTGAGCGAGGCGGCTTGACAACTTCATTGGGAGTCGTAG
>NZ_JBSHAQ010000134.1:0-1206 GCF_053611585.1 Streptomyces sp. NPDC054794
ACACAGTGGACGCGAGCAACTGAGGACAAGCCCTCGGCCTATTAGTACCAGTCAACTCCACCCGTTACCGGGCTTCCATATCTGGCCTATCAACCCAGTCGTCTACTGGGAGCCTTACCCTCTCAAGGAGGTGGGAATACTCATCTCGAAGCAGGCTTCCCGCTTAGATGCTTTCAGCGGTTATCCCTCCCGAACGTAGCCAACCAGCCATGCCCTTGGCAGAACAACTGGCACACCAGAGGTTCGTCCGTCCCGGTCCTCTCGTACTAGGGACAGCCCTTCTCAATATTCCTACGCGCACAGCGGATAGGGACCGAACTGTCTCACGACGTTCTAAACCCAGCTCGCGTACCGCTTTAATGGGCGAACAGCCCAACCCTTGGGACCGACTCCAGCCCCAGGATGCGACGAGCCGACATCGAGGTGCCAAACCATCCCGTCGATATGGACTCTTGGGGAAGATCAGCCTGTTATCCCCGGGGTACCTTTTATCCGTTGAGCGACGGCGCTTCCACAAGCCACCGCCGGATCACTAGTCCCGACTTTCGTCCCTGCTCGACCCGTCGGTCTCACAGTCAAGCTCCCTTGTGCACTTACACTCAACACCTGATTGCCAACCAGGCTGAGGGAACCTTTGGGCGCCTCCGTTACTCTTTAGGAGGCAACCGCCCCAGTTAAACTACCCATCAGACACTGTCCCTGATCCGGATCACGGACCCAGGTTAGACATCCAGCACGACCAGACTGGTATTTCAACGACGACTCACCGCGAACTGGCGTCCGCGTTTCAAAGTCTCCCAGCTATCCTACACAAGCCGAACCGAACACCAATATCAAACTGTAGTAAAGGTCCCGGGGTCTTTCCGTCCTGCTGCGCGAAACGAGCATCTTTACTCGTAGTGCAATTTCACCGGGCCTATGGTTGAGACAGTCGAGAAGTCGTTACGCCATTCGTGCAGGTCGGAACTTACCCGACAAGGAATTTCGCTACCTTAGGATGGTTATAGTTACCACCGCCGTTTACTGGCGCTTAAGTTCTCAGCTTCGCCCCACCGAAATGGAGCTAACCGGTCCCCTTAACGTTCCAGCACCGGGCAGGCGTCAGTCCGTATACATCGCCTTACGGCTTCGCACGGACCTGTGTTTTTAGTAAACAGTCGCTTCTCGCTGGTCTCTGCGGCCACCCCCAGCTCGAACAGCAAGTGC
>NZ_JBSHAQ010000134.1:1305-2485 GCF_053611585.1 Streptomyces sp. NPDC054794
TCTCACCAGGTGTGGCCCCCCTTCTCCCGAAGTTACGGGGGCATTTTGCCGAGTTCCTTAACCATAGTTCACCCGAACGCCTCGGTATTCTCTACCTGACCACCTGAGTCGGTTTAGGGTACGGGCCGCCATGAAACTCGCTAGAGGCTTTTCTCGACAGCATAGGATCATCCACTTCACCACAATCGGCTCGGCATCAGGTCTCAGCCGTATGCAAGGCGGATTTGCCTACCTTGCGGCCTACACCCTTACCCCGGGACAACCACCGCCCGGGATGGACTACCTTCCTGCGTCACCCCATCACTCACCTACTACAAGTCTGGTCCGTCGGCTCCACCACTCCCCTTTGCCCGAAGGCTCCGGGGCGGCTTCACGGACTTAGCATCGCCTGATTCAATGTTTGACGCTTCACAGCGGGTACCGGAATATCAACCGGTTATCCATCGACTACGCCTGTCGGCCTCGCCTTAGGTCCCGACTTACCCTGGGCAGATCAGCTTGACCCAGGAACCCTTAGTCAATCGGCGCAAACGTTTCTCACGTTTGTATCGCTACTCATGCCTGCATTCTCACTCGTCAACCGTCCACGACTACCTTCCGGTGCCGCTTCACCCGGCAGACGACGCTCCCCTACCCATCCGTACAGGCGTTGGCCCTGTATGTACGAATGACACGACTTCGGCGGTACGCTTGAGCCCCGCTACATTGTCGGCGCGGAATCACTAGACCAGTGAGCTATTACGCACTCTTTCAAGGGTGGCTGCTTCTAAGCCAACCTCCTGGTTGTCTGTGCGACTCCACATCCTTTCCCACTTAGCGTACGCTTAGGGGCCTTAGTCGATGCTCTGGGCTGTTTCCCTCTCGACCATGGAGCTTATCCCCCACAGTCTCACTGCCGCGCTCTCACTTACCGGCATTCGGAGTTTGGCTAAGGTCAGTAACCCGGTAGGGCCCATCGCCTATCCAGTGCTCTACCTCCGGCAAGAAACACACGACGCTGCACCTAAATGCATTTCGGGGAGAACCAGCTATCACGGAGTTTGATTGGCCTTTCACCCCTAACCACAGGTCATCCCCCAGGTTTTCAACCCTGGTGGGTTCGGTCCTCCACGAAGTCTTACCTCCGCTTCAACCTGCCCATGGCTAGATCACTCCGCTTCGGGTCTTGAGCGCGCTACTA
>NZ_JBSHAQ010000135.1:0-2349 GCF_053611585.1 Streptomyces sp. NPDC054794
TTCCTGAAGCCCCATCAACCCGGATGCACCGCCGGAACGACGCCGCCCTGCGCTGCCGGATCTTTCTCAGCTCTGCTGCTGCCTGAGTCGCCTTGGCGTAGGCAATGAGCCGTCCTGTCTCTGTGGAGATATCGAAGGATGGGTCATTCAGGACAACGAGGGTCTTCCCCCAGTCAAGAACGTTCTTGACGAACGCCATGAAATGGAGATCGTCACGGCTCAGACGGTCCTGTGTGGTGACTGCCAAGACGTCCCACTTCTCCCGTCCTTCCTCGGTAAGCCAGGGGCCCATAGAGGGGCGCTCAGGGAGGTCTACAGAGCCGGACACCGAACGACCTGTGCCCACGTCTGGAGGTGTTCCAACTGCCTTGGGATGGACGTTGATTCGTCGGTGTCCCACGCTGATCCGCGCGGCAAGTAGCGCCCTCTGTGTCTCTGCCATAGGCAGAGCGGAGAGCAGTTTCAACCTACGTATCTACGGAGTGCCGTAGGAGGTGGAGAACGTCTGCGCGTTGTCGGGATGCTTGTGCAGCAGGTAGCCGAGGTCGGTCGCGGGGCGTTCGGGGGTGCCGGTGGTGGTGATGGTCAGGAACACGTGGCCAGGCCTCATGGAAGGGGATGAACTGCGGATGGGTTGAACCGGGATCTTTACTGTGCGCCAACGTACAGCGAACATCCCCTGCGTACCCTGGCATTTTCGCCGCCCAAGCGGAGCCGACCTCCCCTCTTCGCGCGGGCCTGTGTCGGCCGTGGGGAACCCTGTGACAAGATCCGCTGGCATGTCATCTGTCATGTCGTCTGCCATGCCTTCGTTGCCTTCGTCGCCCACGCGCCCCTCAAGAACCGGTCGCCGTCTGCTGGTCGCCCTGCTCGCGCTGCTCGCGACAGCAGGCTCCACCGTGGCCGAGGCCGGCACGCCGTCCGGCCCGGCGCCCGGCGCCGCGGTGAGAGCGGCCGAACCCGCGACGCCTGACCGCCCCAGCTACGATGTGAAGCTGCGCGCCGACGCCGACGGCTCCCACTGGGCGGGCCGGCAGACGGTGTCCTTCCGCAACGCCTCCAGCCGGCCCCTGCGTGAGGTGTACATACGTCTGTGGGGCAATGGCGAGGACGGCTGCGGGACATCCGGAAGACCGTCCCCCGTCCGCGTCTCCCACGTGCGCGGCGGCACTCCGGGCCGCCCCGGCGTGAAGTGCACGGCGCTGCGCATCGCTCTTCCGAGGCCGCTCGCACGCGGTGAGCGGACGGCCGTCTCCTTCGACGTGGCCCTCACCGTGCCCGCACGCAACAACCGCTTCGGCCGCGAAGGCGCGTTCCGCTTCCTGGGCAACGCGCTGCCGGTCCTCGCCGTGCACGACGCGAGGGGGTGGCACCTCGATCCGTATGTGTCGTACGGCGAGAGCTTCTACACCCTGGCGAGCGACTTCCGGGTGCGCCTCGACCACCCGTCCGCCCTCAAGGTCCCGGCGACCGGCAGCACATGGACCCGCCCCGGCGGTACCGGGCGTACGGTCACCCACAGCGTCGCCAAGCGGGTGCGGGACTTCGCATGGGCGGCGGGCCCGTTCCGCACCGCGACCCAGACCTCGCCCGACGGCGTGCGTGTGAAGTCGTACTGGTCGCCGAACACGCCCGCCGCCGGTGTCCGCCTCAACCGCAAGGACGGCGTCGCCGCCATCGACCGGTTCGGCAGGGAGTTCGGCCGCTATCCGTACGGCGAGATAGACCTCGTGATGACCCCCGGGTTCGCCGGCGGCATGGAGTACCCCGGCCTGGTCATCCTCGGCACCGAGGAGGAGGGCGGCGCCACCGTCCATGAGATCGCCCACCAGTGGTGGTACGGCGTCGTGGGCAACGACGAGTACAACTCACCCTGGCTGGACGAGAGTTTCGCTCAGTACGCCAACGCGCGCTACTACCGCTGGGACGGGTTCGAGTGCTCGCCGGACGACTCCTGGCCGAGCGCCACCGCCGCGCTCACCAACTCGATGGCCTACTGGTCTACACACCGTGGCGAGTACTTCCAGGTCGTGTACGGGATCGGCCCCTGCGTCCTGGCCGACCTGGAGCACGTCCTCGGGGCCGGCACCATGGCGCGCCTCATCAAGAAGTACGCCCACGACCACTGGTACGGCGTCTCCACCACCGTCGACTTCAAGAAGGCCGCACAGTCGATGACGCACAGGGACCTCGGCCCCTTCTGGCGGAAGCACCGCATCCGCTGAAGTCGCACTCCGCTCGCGGGCGACGGGCGTACCCCGTCGGCGCCACGATGACGGTGACAGACGGGGTACGCGGGCAGGGCGGCGTCGTTCCGGCGGTGCATCCGGGTTGATGGGGCTTCAGGAG
>NZ_JBSHAQ010000136.1:0-2277 GCF_053611585.1 Streptomyces sp. NPDC054794
GCGGTGAGGCCGTTGCTGGCGCCGTCCTGGTTGATGGCCGAGCCGCGCACCACCGCGAGGACGCGGTGGCCGTTGCGGCGGGCGTCGGAGAGCTTTTCGAGGACGAGCATGCCGACGCCCTCGCCCCAGCCGGTGCCGTCGGCGGCCTCGGCGAACGGCTTGCACCGGCCGTCGGGGGCCAGGCCCCGCTGGCGGCTGAAGTCGACGAAGGTGTCCGGCGTCGCCATCACGGTGACACCGCCTGCGAGGGCCAGCGAGCACTCGCCGCCGCGCAGCGCCTGGGCGGCCAGGTGGACGGCGACGAGCGACGACGAGCACGCCGTGTCGACGGTGACGGCGGGGCCTTCGAGCCCGAAGGCGTAGGAGACACGGCCGGAGGCGATGCTGCCGCCGACACCGAGGAAGCCCTCCAGGTCGTCGGTCGCGCGCTCCAGGACCTCGCTGTAGTCGCTGTACATGACGCCGGCGAAGACGCCGGTGGCGCTGCCGCGCACGGTGGCCGGGTCGATACCGGCCCGCTCGAACGCCTCCCACGACGTCTCGAGAAGCAGCCTGTGCTGCGGGTCCATGGCCAGCGCCTCGCGCGGGCTGATCCCGAAGAACCCCGGGTCGAACTCGGCCGCCTGGGAGAGGAATCCGCCCTCGACCGAGTAGGTCCGGCCGACCGCGTCCGGGTCGGGGTCGTAGAGGCCGTCCGTGTCCCAGCCGCGGTCCTCGGGGAAGCGGCTGATGGCGTCGCCGCCCGAGGCGAGCAACTGCCACAGCTCGTCCGGTGAGTTGACGCCGCCGGGGTAGCGGCAGGCCATACCGACGACGGCGATCGGCTCGTGGGCCGAGGCGGTCAGCCTGCGGTTCTGCTCGCGCAGCCGCTCGGTCTCCTTCAGAGACGCCCGGAGAGCCTCGACGATCTTCTCGTTCTGTGCAGACACCTTCTGTCCAGACACCTCTTACCTCACCCAATCCGCGTCGCGCGTCGTCAGCCGCGTCATCAGAAGTCCGATCCTTCGAGCGCCATCGAGATGAGGCTCTCGGCATCCATGTCGTCGATGTCGTCGACGATTGCGCCGGCTTCGCCGGCCGGGTCGTCCGCCGTCAGGGGCGAACCGGTGGTCGCGGGCCGGTGGCCCGCGAGTTCGAGCAGCGCGTCCAGGAGGCCCGCGTCCCGGAGCCGGGCCAGCGGGATCGCCCGCAGGCTCGCCCGTACGGTCTCCTCGTACGCCGCGTCGCCGCCCTCGGCCGGGTCCTCGGGGACCAGCTGCCGGAGCAGGAACCCGGCGAGTTCGGCCGGGGTCGGGTAGTCGAAGACGAGCGTCGCCGGGAGGCGGACACCCGCTTCCGCGCCGAGCCCGTTGCGGAGCTCGACCGCGGTGAGCGAGTCGAACCCGAGTTCCTTGAAGGGCTTGTCCGGGGTGATCTCCGGCGCCCCGCTGCCGGGCCCGCCGACCGCGCCGAGGACGGCGGCGACATGCCGGTTGACCACGTCGAGCACCAGGCGCTGCCGGTCGGGGCCCGCGAGCCCCGCCAGCCGCTGCGCGAGCTCCTGGCCGCCCGGGGCACCGGCACCGGCGGCGGACCGGCGCACGGCGACCGGCCGCACCAACTGGGCGAACAGCGGCGGAACTTGCGCACCCGCTGTGCGAGCGAGGGTGGGCAGGTCGAGCCCGGTGGGAACCAGGAGGGCGTGTTCCGTGGCGACCGCGGCGTCCAGCAGCGCGAGCCCCTCGGACACCGCGAGCGGCCGTACGCCGGAACGTGCCATGCGCTCGATGTCTGCCTGCTCGATCCCGGCCCCCATGCCGCCGGCCTCCGGTGCCCACAGTCCCCACGCGAGGGACGTGCCGGGCAGCCCCTGCGCGCGCCGCTCGGCGGCGAGGGCGTCCAGGGCCGCGTTCGCCGCGGCGTACGCGCCCTGCCCCGCGCCGCCCAGCACACCGGCGGCGGAGGAGTAGAGGACGAACGCTTGGACGTCGAGGTCGAGTTCTGCCGTCAACTCGTGCAGATGACGGGCCGCGTCCGCCTTCGGCGCCCGCAGCGCGTCGATCGCCTCCGGCGTGAGCGAACCGATCGTCCCGTCCCGCACCACGCCTGCCGTGTGGATGACGGCGGTGAGGTCGGGGTGCGCGGCGAGGAGCTCGGCGAGGCCGGAGCGGTCGGTCACGTCACAGGCGACGATCTCGACCCTGGCGCCCAACTCCTTCAGCTCGGTGGTGAGTTCGGTGGCGCCGGGGGCGTGGGTGCCGCGTCGGCTGGTGAGCAGGAGGCTGCGGACGCCGTGGG
>NZ_JBSHAQ010000137.1:0-2229 GCF_053611585.1 Streptomyces sp. NPDC054794
TCCACGATGTGAGCCACGGCCAGGTCCCGGTGCCGGCGGTAGGTGCTGAAGGACAGGTGCAGCGATTGGGCCACGCGCTCCTGCGGGCCCGCCGGGTGCAAAAAGGTGCGGTCGAGCACCTCGAACAGGCCGCGGCGGTCGGCCCGCAACGGCTCGGCGGCCATGGCGAGGAGCTCGTGGAGTCCCGCCGTAGATGACCGCACGACCCGCGATCGCATCAGCGGATTGCGCCGCAGCGCCTGCGGCGCGTGCAGATCGCGCAGCGCCGCGCGGATCGACTCGGCGAACTCGGTTTGGGATAGGACGAGTTCGGCCGACTGCTCCTGCGCCGGCCGGGCCGGGGCACCCACCTCGCGGGCCGCGGTGAGTTCGAGCCACTCGGTGAGACCGGAGCGTCGCCAGTCGTGGACGAAGACCGGGTAGGTGGTCTCCCCGATCGTGTACGCCGCCTCGGCTGCCGGCCAGAAGTCCAGATAGCCGAGTGTCGGCTCCCACAGTCCGGCATCCGCGTACGCCCCCACCAACGTCCAGGCGGAGTGGTCACGCGTGAGGATGTCGAGGATCTGGCACACGGCGAACAGGGTCAGTGACGGCGATGAGGCCTGCCCACGGTCACGGTCGAGGAAGAACCGCCAGGCCCGTACGTGCTCGCCAGGGCGTGCCGCGCCGTGCTGCTGGGTGTACTGCCACATGCTGTCGACGCCCGGATCCACCCCGACGTCCTCGGCGCGCAGGTCGAGGCAGGCGCCGAACCCCTGTGGCTCCCCGTCCGGCCCGCGAAAGACCCGGAAGGCTCCGGGCCGGCGCCGTATCCAGTGCGCCACCAGCTCGGCCTGTTCCGCCCCCTGAGCGCGGGTCGTCATCTCGACGATCGGGGCCGTGTCTTGCGGCCGCAGTACATCGATGTGGTGGTCGACGGGCCGGGCGGCCGCGACGTATGCGGCGAGCCTGGTCCGCGGGCAGGTCACGACGATGGCGTCGGCCAGGAGCCGTTGTTGCTCGCGTGGGTCCGGCGCCGAGCGGATCCGTGCGACCAAGTCGGCCCGCACTTGGGTGTGCACCTCGGCGTAACGCTTCGGGTCGCGCCACCGCAGGTCGGCATCAAGGATGTCGCGGACCGTGTCGTGCAGGAACAGGCCGTACGGACCCTCCTCGACGAACGACACCGTGCGCAGCCAGGTGAACAGCTCCCCGGCGTTGTCGCCGAGCACGGATCGCAGGACGTTCTCGGTGATGACGTTGGCGTGCGCGCAGACTTCCAGCGCCAGCCGATGGCGCGGCTCCGGCACCTCGTCCAGGGTGCGGGTCAGCAAACCGCGTACCACGTCGGGCAGGTCTCCGAGTGTGCGTGGCGGAACGCCACCGCCTCGCCGCACCGCGTCGACGAGCATGGACAGGGTGAGTGGGTGGCCGTGGCTGATGTCGAGCAGGTGCTCGTGGAACTCGGCGGGGACGTTCTGCCGCGCCAGGTAGGCGCGGCCGTCATGCGGCGCGAGGTTGCGCAGCGCGACGACCCGGACCAGCTCGCGCCAGGCGGGATCGGCCAGCCACCGCGACGAGGGCGGTCGCCGTGCCGCGATGACCACGACCGCGTCGGCGGGCAGCGCGGGCAGGAACTCCTCCCGTACCCAGTCGTCGATGGGGGCGAGCAGCTCGTAGGTGTCGAGCAGCAGCACCGTCCGGCCGCTGATGGAGTGCGCCTGAAGGGAACCTGGGACCGGCGGCACATCGCGGCCGTCGATTGTGATCGGATCGGCGCCCGCGGTCACGGCGACATCGGCCAGCACGTCCAGCAATGCGCTCTTGCCGATGCCGCCAGGACCGTGAAGAAAAAGCACGCCGCCTGCGCCCAGCATCGACCGGAACAGCTCGATCTCACCGGTGCGCCCTGCAAAGGCACGCCGCCGTAGCTCATTCAGCCGTTGCCTGATGATCGTCACACCGCGACACTACCCATCATCGAACAGCACGTGCTGGCAGCCATGGCAGCGAACGGCACACGGGCAACACCGCGCCCAGAGCCCGGTGACCACGTCGGCGGATCTGCGGAAGGGGCGGCGCTCGCCTCGGCTGACCGCCGCCTCTGCCCTCATGGCGCCCTCAGTCCGTCGACGAGCCTGGTCGTCGGCCGACCGAGGAGCCGGGAAAGATCGTCGCTGACACGCGCGAACGCCCCCGCAGCGACGGTCTCGTCGAGATTCCCCAAGAAGCTCGCCAATTCTCCTTGGG
>NZ_JBSHAQ010000138.1:0-1865 GCF_053611585.1 Streptomyces sp. NPDC054794
TCAGAGGGCGGTATGAGACTTCATACGGGTTTTGTCGTCACCTGAACGTGTGACGGTGCGGCATCCCGGCCGGTCGGCGGCCATGGGCATGTTGGGCTGGTTGCTGTGAGCGAGCGCAAGCCCTACAAGACCGACGTGAGTGACGAGCAGTGGGCGCTGGTCGAGCCTGTGATCGCCGCGTGGAAAGCCGCGCATCCCTCGGTCAGCGGCCATCAGGGCCGGTACGCGATGCGGGAGATCGTCAACGCGCTGCTCTACCAGGGCCGCACCGGCTGTCAGTGGGAACTGCTCCCGCACGATTTTCCGCCGGCCGGCGCGGTGAAGTACTACTTCTACACCTGGCGTGACGACGGCATCGACCAGACCATTCACGACCTGCTGCGCTGGCAGGTGCGGGAAATGGCGCGCCGGAAGGCGGACCCGAGCCTGGTGGTGCTCGACACCCAGAGCGTGCACGCGGCAGCTGGGGTGCCCGCTGAGTCGACGGGGCGTGATGCGGCAAAAAAAGTACCGGGCCGCAAGCGCGGCCTGGCCGTTGACATTCTGGGGCTGGTGATCGCGGTGGTCGTGGCGGCCGCGTCGGCGCACGAGAACGCCGTCGGGATCGCGCTGCTGGACAAGGTCGCCGCCGACACCGACACCGTGCAGAAGGCCCTGGTCGACCAGGGCTTCAAGAACGCCGTCGTCGCGCACGGGGAGAAGGCGGGCATCGAGGTGGAGATCGTCGAGCGCAATCCCGCGCAGACCGGGTTCGTTCCCCAGGCCAAGCGGTGGGTCGTGGAACGCGCCTATGGGATCTTGATGTTGCACCGCCGGCTGGTGCGCGACTACGAGCACCTGCCCCGCAGTTCGGAGTCGCGGGTGTACTGGGCGATGACCGCGGTGATACTGCGCCGGCTGACCGCGGCGACCGTGCCCGCCTGGCGCACCGCATGACCGGCGGGGAGCTGACGCTCGGCGCGGTGCTGGCACGGCTGGAGGAGCGGGAACGCGAGATCACCGCGCAGGCCGAGACGACGCGGGAACAGATCACGCAGCTGACCGCCCAGCTCGACGAACTCGGCCGGGCCGCCGAAGAAGTCCGGATCACCCGCAAGACGCTGTTGGCGCTGCCGGACCCGCAACCGTCCGCGCCGCCGGTACTGAAACTGCCGGATCACCCGGCCTACCAGCAGATCATGGCGGTGTTCACCGCGGCCGACCATCCGCTGCGTGCGCGGCAGGTGTGCGAGGCGATGGACCTGGAGATCGCGCCCAACAACATCAACAACGTCCGCCTCAAGCTCAAGCGGCTGGCCGACCGCGGAATCCTGGCCGAAACCGAGCCAGGACTGTTCACCAGGCCAGGACCGCAATCGGGAATTCAGCCCTGACCAGCACGCCTACTCGAGGTCCTTGGCCGAGTCGGCCGATGCCTCACGCCCCATCGCCTCGGACGGCGCGGTCTTGATGCTGCCCGGAGTCCAGCCGAGGAGTTCCTCGAAGCTTCGGGCAACGGTCGGGGTGGGCAGGTCCCCACGGCCGCGTTCGAAGGTCCTGATGGTCGCCTCACTCAGCCAGGTGCGGCGCGCGAGTTCACGCTCCGAGATGCCTTCGGCCTCACGGAACTCGATGAGGGCTCTCGCCAGCCGTGTCGAATCCTCTCCACTCATGACCGCAGTATGTCGCCGAGCCCGGGCCGGGATGGCCCTCTTGCTCGGTCCCATGCCAGGGCACCGGGCCGCGGCAACACGCCCACCAGGCCGAATCCCAGTCGGATTTGTTCGTCCTCGGCATGCAACCGGCACTCGTTAACAGCCCTGATCTGCACGCCAATCCCATAACAGAGTCAGATACAAGGCAAAAACTCGCATACCACCCTCTCA
>NZ_JBSHAQ010000140.1:0-1538 GCF_053611585.1 Streptomyces sp. NPDC054794
CTAGGGCGTGTGTCGAAAGTGGCTGGTTGTGACTCTGTGGCTTGTGTTTCTATGCCGGAGTGAACATCGAAAGCTCCGGAGTGCCTGATGAGAGGCCGAGCCGCTGGATCCGGCAGAGGGCTGATGGTGACGTTGAGGAGTGCGTGCGGGTCCTCGCGGAGGTCCATGCGCGCGACGGCTATCCGGTGAACTGGCCTGATCAGCCGGGCGAGTGGCTGTCACGCGGTCCCCTGCTGGGCTCCTGGGTTGCCGAACTCGAAGGCGGCCTGGTTGGGCATGTCAGTTTGTCGCAAGGCGGCGAAGGCGATCTGGCCCCGATGTTGTGGAGCGAGCGGAACGGGGCGACGCGGGGTATGACCGCCGTGGTCAGCAGGTTGTTCGTCGCGCCACAGGCAAGGGGACATCGGATCGGTGCACTGCTGATCGGTCGAGCAGTGGAGGAAGCGCGGCGTCGTGGCCTGCATCCGGTGCTCGACGTCGTCGCATCCGATACCGCGGCGGTAGCCCTGTATGAGCGGCTGGGCTGGGAGCTGATGGCCACAGTCGAGCAGCAGTGGAGTCCGCACCAGACGGTCGCCGTCCGCTGTTACACAGCGCCATCATGGCGTGGCCGGTCATAGCCACTCGTTGATGGCCGCGACGAGGACGGTCGCCTCGTAGCGGACCGCGAGCTTGTCATACCGTGTGGCCACGGCCCGGTGCCTTTTGAGGCGGTTGATGCCGCATTCGACTGCGTGCCGAGCTTTGTAGTCCTGCGGGTCGAACTTCGGCGGCCGGCCGCCGTGCGAACCACGTTTCTTGCGGTTGCGGGCCTGGTCGGCTTTGTCCGGGATGGTGCAGCGGATCCCGCGCCGCCGCAGGTAGGCGCGGTTCTTCCGGGAGGCGTATGCCTTGTCGGCCCGCACGCGATTGGGCCGACTGCGCGGCCTTCCCGGGCCAAGACGCGGGACGCGGATCTTGTTCAGGACCGGCTCGAACTGCGGGGAGTCGCCCCGCTGGCCGGCCGTGATCACGATGGACATGGGCTTCTGGCCCTGTTCGACGGCCAGGTGCAGTTTGGTGGTCAGGCCGCCGCGTGAGCGCCCGAGTCCGTGGTCGTCAGGCTCGACAGCGACCCCGCCGGGCGGCTCCTTCTGCAGCTCCCCCTTTTCCTCGCTCCGGCGGCGTGCTGATGGGCTCGGCACACCGTGGAGTCGACGTTGATGTCCCAGGTGATCAGTTCTTTCGTGTCGGCCCGGGCCTGGAGCGCGGTGAAGATCCGATGCCAGGTGCCGTCCCGCTGCCACCGGCGGAACAGGTCGTATATCCGGCCCCACGGCCCGTACTTGACGGGCAGGTCCCGCCACGGGATGCCGGTGCGAACCCGGAACCGTATGCCGTTGATCAGCTGCCGCCTGGTCCACGTTGGCGGCCGTCCGGGCTTCCTGCCCCTCGGCAACAGCGGTTCCAGCACCGCCCATTGCACATCCGTCAGATCACCACGCGTCACGAACCAAGATCATCCCACGTGCAAGATTCACTTTCGATACACGCCCTAG
>NZ_JBSHAQ010000141.1:0-1536 GCF_053611585.1 Streptomyces sp. NPDC054794
CGGTAGTTCGTTAAATCCGGTCGTGGTGCGGGTTGACGGCAGGTCGGGTTGGTCGTAGGCCGGTGGTAGGAGTCAACTGCCTTGCTGGGGGCTGAAGATGACTGCTCGCCGTCCGTGTCCGCCTGCGCCGGGGCCGTTGGAGGACTACGCGGCCCGGTTCGACGACCTCTTCTTCAGCCTGGCCCAGCGGCGAGGGTTTCGTGAGTATCTGACCGGGCTGCTGGCGCCCCGGGAGCGGAACAAGACGATCACCTGCCTGGCAGGGGCAGAGCCGGTGGCGGGTGCGGGAATGGCGGGGGTGCAGCGGCTGCAGTTCTTCCTGTCCGAGTCGCCCTGGGAGGCCGAGCTGGTCAACGACCGGCGGCTTGAACTGCTGCGCGAGGAGCGGGCGACGGCTCCGCACGACGGCGGGGTCATCGTGATCGACGACTCCGGGGACCGCAAGGACGGCACGGCCACCGCACATGTCGGCCGGCAATGGCTGGGCCGGTTGGGCAAGACGGACAACGGCATCGTCACGGTGACCACGGTGTGGACCGACGGCCGCGTGTACTACCCACTGCACGCCACTCCCTACACCCCCGCCCACCACTTCACCCGCGGCCGGGCCGACCCGGCCTTCCGCACCAAACCGCAGCTGGCCGCTGCCCTCGCGGCCCGAGGCAAGGAGGCCGGCTTCGGCTGCCGAGCCGTGGTCGCCGACTGCGCCTACTCCGTCAGCGACGACTGGTACCTCGCACTGTGCGAGGCCGGCCTGGCCTACGTCGTCGCGCTCAAGCCGCACCGCGGCACCTGGGCCCGGGCCGACCAGCCGCACACTCCCATCGAAGCGGCCCACGCCCTGACCTGGAAGGATGCCAAGCGTCCCGGCGACTGGACACCCGTGGAACGTCACTTCCGCGACGGGCACACCGAGACCTGGTGGGCCGCCGATGCCCGCCTGGGCGGCTACGGCCCCGACTCACCCTGCCGACTGATCGTGGCCACCACCGACCCGGCCCGACTGCCGGAGAAGGCCACCTGGTACCTCGCCACCAACCTGCCCCACCCCGACGCACCCCACGCCACCACCGGCCCGCACCCGCCGGCCGACCTCATCGAGATCGTCCGCCTCTACGGCCTGCGGCCCTGGATCGAGCAGAGCTACAAGCAGATCAAGGACGAACTCGGCTGGGCCGACTTCCAAGTCCGCTCCGACCGCGCCATCCGCCGCCACCAGACCCTGGTCAACTGCGCCTTCTCCTTCTGCTGGGACCAATGGTTCACCCCACCCGGACCCCTCGATGCCACCGCGCCGGACCCGTGCCCCAACGAGGGGCCAGAGAGGGGGATCAACCGAACCCCACCGGCCCCAACAGCCCTGCTGGCCCAGGGCCTTACGAGCCATCCGTTCCTGGCTCACCCCCGCCGTCACCCTCAACCGATGGTGGCGAGCCTGGACGGACACAGACCCACCCGCCGAGCTCCAGGCCCTGATCGACGCGGTCACCACCGGACACGGAATTGACCTCTATCGCCGGATTTAACGAACTACCG
>NZ_JBSHAQ010000142.1:0-1529 GCF_053611585.1 Streptomyces sp. NPDC054794
CGCGAACGGCCTGACCCCGGCCCGCACACGCCCTCGTCCGCCGCCGGGACACAGCCCAGCCGCCCGAGCATGCGACGCGCGCCCACACCTCACCCCTGCCAACGGCAAGCCGCCCCACCCAGCAACAAGCCACCACCCAGCCCCGACGCGCCCCGCCATCCCGGCCGCAGGCCGCTAAACCGGCCCGGCGTGCCGCCACCCGGCCCGCGCACCCCCACCCACCGCCCAGCCACCCGCCCACCCTGCGTGGGGGCCAAGCGCGGCCACGCCACCCGCCCACCGGGCACAAATCCGTGGCATTTCTTCGCGAGGGCGAGGGCGAGGGCGAGGGCGAGGTCAGGCGGCTTGCCCGTGTCGGCCGAGTGCACCACGCTGAGCCCTGAGCACGAGGATTACCGGCAAGCCCGGATCGCGCACCGATGAGTTTCCCGCGCCGCGCTGGTCTATGCGCCGGACACCCACGGACGGAAGGCTGGGCCATGCGGAAACTGATCTACGGCATGAACCTGACCCTGGACGGCTACATCGCCGCGGCCGGCGACGACATCGGCTGGAGCGGACCGCCGAGCGACGAGCTGTTCCAGTGGTGGCTCGACCACGAACAGGCGAGTGCCCTGTCGCTGTACGGGCGCAAGCTGTGGCAGACGATGAGCTCCTACTGGCCGACCGGCGACCAGCAGCCCAACGCCACCCCGGCGGAGATCGAGTTCGCGCGGAACTGGCGGGACACGCCGAAGGTGGTGTTCTCCTCGACGATCGACAAGGTCGACTGGAACACCCGCCTGGTCACCGGCGACGCGATCGCCGAGATCACCCGGCTCAAGGCCGAGGACGGCGGCCCAATGAACATCGGCGGCGCAACGCTCGCCGGGGCGGCCATGCGCGCCGGGCTGATCGACGAGTACGTGATCGCCGCCCATCCGGTCCTGGTGGGCGGCGGCACGCCGTTCTTCACCGCGCTGGACAGCTGGGTGAACCTGAACCTGGTGGAGACGCGGACGCTTCCCGGCGGCGTGGTCCTGACCAGGTACGAGACGAGGCGCTGAGCAGCAGCACCCAACACGCTTCAGTCTCACGGTGACGTCGTGTACGACATCGGTACGACACGGCCCGTGAGATTACGACATCAGCCGCGAGACCCTACAACGGAGATCAAAACACCAGACAGGCCCTCAGCCCTCCCGGCGTGCTGGCGAGACGCGAGTGCGCCCCCACCCACCGGCCGCAAGCCGCTAGGCCAGCCCGGCGTGCCGCCACCCAGCCCTGGCGCGCCCGCCTTCCCGGCCGCAGACCGCTAAACCGGCCCGGCGTGCCGCCACTCGGCCCCCGCGCCCCCACCCACCGGCCGCAAGCCGCTAGGCCAGCCCGGTGTGCCGGCACCCAGCCCTGGTGCGCCCGCCTTCCCGGCCGCAGACCGCTAAACCGGCCCGGCGGGCCGCCACTCGGCCCCCGCGCCCCCACCCACCGGCCGCAAGCCGCTAGGCCAGCCCGGCGTGCCGCCACCCAGCCCTGGTGCGCCCCCCGTCCCG
>NZ_JBSHAQ010000143.1:0-1437 GCF_053611585.1 Streptomyces sp. NPDC054794
GGGTGCCTCTGTGTTTGTCAAGGTGTCTGGTGCGGTGGCGTAGGCTCGGTTTTGGCGGGTCCGGGAAGTGACTTGTCCGAAGAGCCGGCCGTCGGGGTTGGGCCGACCGCGCTGGATGCTGTAGTCGCCCCCGGTTGTCCTCCTGGGCCCGTCGTTCGGGTGCGACGGCGTTCGTCGCCGACCATCGTGCGCCAGACGTGATCAGCCAGGCGGCGCTTCAGGCAGCGCTGTGCTTCCCTGGGTGTCTTGCCTTCTGCGATTTTGGCCTGGAAGTAGGCGTGACCCCGGGTGCCGGGCATGCGGATCTGCGTGATGGCCACAGTGTGGAGTGCCGCGTTGAGCTGGCGGTCGCCGCGCCTGGACAGGCGGTGGTGTGCGCGGCCGGCGCTGGCTATCTCGATGGGGGCGGTGCCGGCGTACTGGGCGAAGGCGCTGGCAGTTGGGAAGCGGGCGGGGTTTCCGGTCCGGCCCAGGAGGCGGGCGGCGGTTATGGCTGCGATGCCCGGAGTGTCGGTCAGCCGGCTTCCGGACTCCGCGACCAGTGCGGCCATGGCTTTGGCGTTGTCTTTCAGCTTCACGTCCCATGTGCGGACCTCGGTGATCAGGTCGGCGGCGAGGGCGCGGCGGGTGGTTTCGGCGGGACCGACGGGGACGACCGTCTCCAGCAGCTGCTCGGCCTTGGCCGCGGACAGATCGCGTGGCGCCCCTCCGGGCAGCAGGGCTCGCAGCAGCGCGTGGAGCTGGTTGACCGCGCGGACCCTGGCCTGCGCGAGGTTGCTGCGTCGTTCGTCCAGCAGAGCCAGCGCGTCCGTTGAGCCCTCGGGCTGCACCGGTCGCGCGTCGCCTTGGACAGCGGCGACGCAGGCCGCCGCCGCGGCATCGATGCGGTCGTTCTTGCGGCCTGCGCCGCGGGAGAGCTGCCGGACACGGGCGGTGGCACTGGGCGGGACGTCGACGACCTGTTCTCCCCGGGCGAGCAGCCATGACGTCAGGTGGTGTCCCAGGCCCTTGGCGTTCTCGACGGCCCATCGCCGCTGGGGCCACTGGCGGGCCCAGTCCAGCATGCGCTGGTATTCCTGGAGAGTCCCGTCGATGCGGATCGATGCCTGATCACGGTTGGTTCCGGGATCGACGGCCGTGGCTGTGTGGGTCGACTTGTGCGGATCGATGCCGATCAGCATCATCGGCGGTCCCCTTCCTCGGACGTCGGGTCGGTGAAATCCGCAGCTGACATCCCGACTTCGAGAAACGTGGGGTGGCCGGTGCTCATGCCTCTGTTGAGTCAAGCCGCGAACGGATACCGGGCAGGTCGACACACCCAAAGAGAGCCAGCCCTTGCGGGCGGCAGGAAGTACTCGAGTCAGCCTGCCCGGCGTCCTGCGGCACGTTACGGGCGGCCAACCCGATCACGAACACCGCTACCCCAATACAAGTCGG
>NZ_JBSHAQ010000144.1:0-1436 GCF_053611585.1 Streptomyces sp. NPDC054794
CGCATCCGTCTCGACGTGGCGCTGGAGGAGAACGCGGAGCTGCGCGAGGAGATCGCCCGGCTGTGCAGCCTCCTTGGCCGAAACGTCCAGGCCGTGCCTGCCGGCATGCCGCCTGTTTCCGAGCCCGTCCCAGCGCCGCCACCAGCCGGAGCCGGTGGGCTGCCGTATGCAGATGCCTTCTCCAGCGCCGAAGCGAAGATCGTCCTGTTCAAGGCCCTGTTCGCAGGCCGCGAGGACGTTTGCGCCAAGCGGTGGGTGAGCGCCAAGTCCGGCCGGACCGGCTGGAGCCCGGCCGAGGACAACCCGTTCAACAAGAGCAAAGACGAGGACCGGGGGTTCTGACCGTTGACGGACGAGGCCGTCTACCGCCATCTTGACCCGACCCGGCAGGGCCGCAGCGAGCTGCACATCGGGCTGTCCCCGCTGCTGGCCGACGACACCTGCCACCTGTTGGCGTGCGACTTCGACGGCAAGGACGGCAGCGACCGGCGCGCCGCCGCGAGCGAGTACGTCACGGCCTGCCACGAGGCGCAGGTCCCCACCGTTCTCGAGATCTCCCGGTCCGGGAAGAGCGCGCATGTGTGGACGTTCTTCACCGCCCAGGTCGCGGCGGCCACCGCCCGCGCCCTGGGGATGGCGCTGCTGCGCCAGGCGATCGACGCCCGCGGGCAGATGGCGCTGTCCAGCTACGACCGGCTCTTCCCCGCCCAGGACTTCCTACCGACCCAGGCCAAGGGGAGCTTCCGGTTCGGCAATATGCCGGTGACTTAGCGTGTTTACGCAGGCCAGCGGCTGCGTCACATGCGGATTGCTATCCGCGTGCGCCGCTTCGGGCCGGGCGCATCGCCCTATATGGGTGGTTGCTGCACGAAGGCCGGACCGGCAACGGTCGACAAACCTCGACAGCGGCCGCCCGGACATTTCGTGGCCAGCGAGCGCGATGACGCCCGGTACCAGGGTCACCATGGTCCAGGACCCGTCCCGGCCAGGCCCGTGGCAGGCCGAGTTCCAAGGGGTGATCAACGATTTCCAGCCGCCCGCACCCGTTCGGCGCTCCACGGCACAGGAGGGCGAGCTGGCCTACTGGGTCGTGTTCGACAGTCCCCAGTACGACAGTGACGGCTGCGGCCCGTACTACAAAGCCCAGATCTGGATCGCTAGCTGAAACCGGTCTCATGTAGTTGACGGGCACAGGTGTGGCCCGGGTGCACCGGGCCACACCTTCAGCATCCTGACAGGTCGCGCGCCTCGGTCCACCGAGGGACCACCTGCCCAGTACGCATACGGCTGTGGTCCCGAACACGCAGGTGTTCGGGACCACAGCCGTTCAAGCGGGCAGGTTGAAGTTTCCCCGTGATCTTGGACACTCGTCGGTTATGCCGCGAGGGCGTGTTGATGCCGCTGCCTGGTCTCGGCCGGGGTGAGGTAGCCGAGGG
>NZ_JBSHAQ010000145.1:0-1418 GCF_053611585.1 Streptomyces sp. NPDC054794
GATGGTGTCCCGCGTGATGGTGTAGCCGATCAACCTTGAGTAGTGCGCCGGTGTGCTCCGGCTGGTGGTGTCCGCTCCCTGCGCATGAGGCGGGCCACCGTGCAACTCTCCCTGATAAACGCCCAGTTCACCGAGAGGAGGAGACGCACAGTGGCCCTGTCCCAGTCTGAACTACTTCGCCTGCTGGAGTCACTACGTTCGGCCGAGGGACTCGAACTCGTCCGCAGCGTCGCCGAGCGGATGCTGCAGGAACTGATCGAGGCCGAGGCCGCGGCGAAGATCGGCGCCGAGTGGAACGAGCACACCGACACCCGCACCAACTACCGCAACGGGCACCGGGACAAGACACTCACCACGCAGGCCGGCGACCTGGAACTGGCCATCCCCAAACTACGGGCGGGGAGTTTCTTCCCCTGCCTGCTGGAGCGGCGGCGCCGCATCGACCAGGCCCTCTACGCGGTGATCATGGAGGCGTACGTCGAGGGCGTCTCCACCCGGAGCGTGGACGACCTGGTCAAGGCCCTGGGGGCGGACACCGGGATATCAAAGAGCGAGGTCTCCCGGATCTGCGCTGCCCTGGACGAGCCGCTGACCGCGTTTCGCACGAGGCCGCTGGACCACACCCGCTTCCCCTACATCTACCTGGATGCCACCTACTGCAAGGCCCGGGTGAACCACCAGATCGCCTCCCGGGCCGTGGTTATCGCGACCGGCATCACCGAGGACGGCGGCCGCGAGGTCCTGGGCGTGATGGTCGGCGACAGCGAGACCGAGGCGTTTTGGACCGAGTTCCTGCGTCACCTGCGCGAACGCGGCCTGAGCGGGGTCCGCCTGGTCCTCGCCGACCACCACACCGGCCTGGTCAACGCGATCCGCAAGGTGATGATCGGCGCCGCCTACCAAAGATGTCGTGTCCACTTCCTGCGCAACGTCTTCGGTGTGATCCCGAAGGACGCCGGTGAGATGGTCGCCGCGACGATCCGCACGATCTTCGCCCAGCCCAGCCAGAGCGCGGTGAGGGCCCAGGTCGATACCGTCGCCGGCATGCTCGGAGGCCAGTTCCCCAAGGTCAAACAGATGCTGCTGGAGGCCAAGGACGACCTCACCGCCTTCGCCGTCTTCCCGGAGCGTCACTGGAAGAAGATCCAGTCGACGAACCCACTGGAACGGATCAACCGGGAGATCAAGCGCCGCACCGACGTCGTCCAGGTCTTCCCCAACGACGACGCACTACTGCGGCTGGTCACCGCCGTGCTGTTCGAACTGCACGACGAATGGATCGCCTTCCCCCGCCGCTACATGCCCGAGGGCAGCATGGCCGAGCTCTACCCCGAGCGCCCCGACAGCGCCCCCGCACTACCCAACACCACCAACACGACGACCGATTGATCGGCTACACCATCACCCGGGACACGATC
>NZ_JBSHAQ010000146.1:0-1363 GCF_053611585.1 Streptomyces sp. NPDC054794
GACTGTCAGTCTCTTCGCACCGGGTCCCGCAAGGATCGGGTAGCCCCGGCTGAGGCGGTCTGACTCTTGCTTATGACTGACCCTGTGGGTGTCCTGGCGTTGATCTGTCGACCGCCCGGCCGGGCACGCAGCAAGCGCTGCCGCCGGACGGACGTGACCTGATAAGAGCCTGGAGCCGACTCGCCAAAGCGTCCCCGTGACAGTCCTGTCCGCCCGGCCGGCGACAGCGTGCCCAACGCTACCGGCCGGAAGGAACATCATGCAGAGCGTCGAGCAGCCCAGGTCCGGGCACGTTGTGATCGGCGTCGACACGCACAAGCACGTCCATGTCGCAGCGGTGATGGACACGATCGGCGGGATCCTGGCCACCCTGACGATTCCCACCGACACCGGCGGCTTCCAGCAGCTGGCCAACTGGGCGGCCTCGTTCGGCAGAGTCCTGGCCTTCGGGATCGAGGGCACCGGCTCCTACGGCGCGACGCTGACATCGTTCCTCCGCAGGAACGGCCACAAGGTGGTCGAGGCCGGACGTCCGGACCGGCGACTGCGGCGCATGAACGGAAAGTCCGACACCCTGGACGCCGAGAACGCCGCCCGCGCCGTGCTCGCCGGGTTCGCGACCGCCACGCCGAAGACCGCCGACGGCAAAGCCGAGATGATCCGCCAGCTCAAAATCGCACACGACCAGGCCGTTGAACAGCGCGCCGCGGCCATGGTCACGATGAAGGCAATACTGGTCCACGCCCCGAACACCCTGCGCCAAGAGACCGCGGGCAAGACGCAGATCAGCCTGGCGCGACACCTGGCAGCCTTACGTCCCCACCGCCTGGAACAACCCGAGGACGCATTACGCCACACCCTGCGGACACTCGCCAAGCGGTGGCAGTACTTGGACGCCGAGGCGAAGGAACTGACGAAGATGATCGGCGGCCTGGTCCAGCAGGCTGCTCCGCAGCTGCTCGAGCCGTTCGGCATCGGAGTGGACACCGCCGCGGAGATCCTCGTCGTCGCCGGCGACAACCCCGAAAGGATCAAGTCCGAAGCAGCCCTCGCCAAGCTCGCGGGGATCGCGCCCGTTCCCACCGGCTCCGGCATGACCAGCGGCAGACACCGCATCAACCACGGCGGCCACCGGCAGCTGAACGCCGCGATCTACCGAACCGTCATCGTCCGGATGCGCTTCCACCAGCCCACGATCGACTACGTCGCACGCCGCACCGCTGAAGGCAAGACGAAACGCGAGATCATCCGCTGCCTCAAACGCTACGTCATCCGCGAGGTCTACCACCTGCTCCGACCCGCCCCTCGGACAGCCTCTGCGGCAAGTTGACAACTATAGGAGCGTCAACGCCCTGATGGAGTC
>NZ_JBSHAQ010000147.1:0-1339 GCF_053611585.1 Streptomyces sp. NPDC054794
GGCGAGGAATACCTCGACTCCGAGAAGTACCAGCTCAAACCCCGCGACTGGGCCACCGCCGAGGCCGAGGGACGCAGCATCGCCCCCCTCATCACGCAGCTCAACACCGTCCGCAGGCAGAGCCCGGCGCTGCGGCAGCTGCGCGACCTCCACTTCCACCCCACGGACAAGGAGGAGGTGATCGCGTACAGCAAGCGCGGCGGATCGAACACGGTTCTGGTGGTCGCCAACCTCGACCCTCACCACACCCAGGAGGCCACGGTCTCGTTGGACATGCCGCAACTCGGCCTGGAATGGCACGAGTCGGTGCCGGTGCGTGACGAACTCACCGGCGAGACCTATCACTGGGGCAGGACCAATTACGTGCGCCTCGAACCGGGTCGGCGACCCGCGCACGTCTTCACGGTTCTGCGACCGTCCACCCCGCAGATCGGAGGGTCACCCACAAAATGATCGTCAACGAGCCCGTTCCGGATACCTTCGAGGACACTCCCGCGAAGGACCGTGACCCGGAGTGGTTCAAACGCGCCGTGTTCTACGAGGTCCTGGTCCGTTCCTTCCAGGACAGCAATGGTGACGGCATCGGCGACCTCAAGGGTCTGACCGCCAAACTCGACTACCTGCAGTGGCTCGGCGTCGACGTCCTCTGGCTGCCGCCCTTCTTCAAGTCGCCGCTCAGGGACGGCGGTTACGACGTCTCTGACTACACCGCCGTACTGCCGGAGTTCGGTGACCTGGCCGACTTCGTGGAGTTCGTCGACGCCGCCCACCAGCGCGGCATGCGCGTCATCATCGACTTCGTCATGAACCACACCAGCGACCAGCACCCGTGGTTCCAGGAGTCGAGAAGAGACCCCGACGGTCCCTACGGCGACTACTACGTCTGGGCGAAGGACGACAAGCAGTTCCAGGACGCGCGGATCATCTTCGTCGACACCGAGGCCTCCAACTGGACGTACGACCCGATCCGCAAGGAGTACTACTGGCACCGGTTCTTCTCCCACCAGCCGGATCTCAACTACGAGAACCCGGCGGTCCAGGAGGAGATGATCTCCGCGCTGAAGTTCTGGCTGGACCTGGGCATCGACGGCTTCCGGCTGGACGCGGTGCCGTACCTGTACCAGCAGGAGGGCACCAACTGCGAGAACCTCCCGGCCACGCACGAGTTCCTGAAGCGCGTGCGCAAGGAGATCGACGCCCAGTACGCCGACAAGGTGCTGCTGGCGGAGGCGAACCAGTGGCCCGAGGACGTGGTCGACTACTTCGGCGACTACCAGTCCGGCGGCGACGAGTGCCACATGGCCTTCCACTTCCCCGTCATGCCCCGCATCTTCATGGC
>NZ_JBSHAQ010000148.1:0-1284 GCF_053611585.1 Streptomyces sp. NPDC054794
TGAAGTTTCCCCGTGATCTTGGACACTCGTCGGTTATGCCGCGAGGGCGTGTTGATGCCGCTGCCTGGTCTCGGCCGGGGTGAGGTAGCCGAGGGTCTTGTGCTTGCGCAGGCGGCGGCGGTTGTAGAAGGTCTCGATGAAGGTGAAGACCTCGGCGCGGGCGGTGGCCCGGTCGGGCCAGATGCGGGTGCCGATCTCTTCCTTGAGCAGGGCCCAGAAACTCTCCGCGGCCGCGTTGTCGAAGCATGATCCGGTGCGTCCGCAGCTGTTCCGCAGTCCCAACTCCCTTATTCGGTCGCAGAATTGGGTCGAGGTGTATTCGCTGCCGCGGTCACTGTGGATCACGCAGCCGGGCTCCAGGTTCCCTCGGCCGTAGGCCATGTCGAGGGCGTCCACGACGAGTTCTGCGCGGTGGTGATCAGCCATGGCATAACCGACGACCTCGCGGGTGGCCAGGTCCAGCCAGCAGGCGAGGTAGAGCCAGCCCTCGGCAGTGGGCAGGTAGGTGATGTCGCCGACCAGCTTGATCCCGGGTCGCTCGGCGTGGAAGTCGCGGCCGATCAGGTCAGGGGCCGGCTTCGCCTTCTTGTCGGGTCGGGTCAACGAGCGGCGCTTGCGCCGGGTGACGCCTCGGATGTCGCGCTCGCGCATCACGCGGGCGATGCGCTTGCGGTTCACCCGCCGCCCCAGACGCCGCAGTTCGGCGTGGATGCGCGGGACACCGTAGGTGCGGCGGGAAGCGACGTGCAGCACCGTGATCTCGTGCGCGAGCGCGTCGTCGGCGGCCTGCCGGGCATGGCGGGCGGCCTCGCCCTCGCGCCACGCGTAGTAGGAGGAGCGGGCGACGTGCAGCACCCGGCACAACAGAACGATCGGGTAGTTCGCCTTCTCCGCATGGATGAACCGGCACAACGCGCTCACCGGTCGTTCTCCTTCACGAAGAAGGCGGTCGCTTTTTTCAGGATCTCGATCGTCTGCTGCTGCTCGCGGTTCTCCCGCCGCAGCCGCTTGAGCTCCTCGCGCTCGGCACTGCTCAATTCGCCGGGAGTGCCCTCGCCCTGCTCCGCCTTCGCCTTGCGGTACCAGCCGCGCAGGGACTCGGAGCTGATGCCGAGTTCCCGGGCGACCGCCGTGACCGTCTTGCCCGAGGAGTCGACGAGCGCGATCGCGTCCCGCTTGAACTCTTCGGTGTACCGCTTCGTGTACTTGCTTCCCACCTGGTGCTACTTCCTCTGGAACCTCAGGTCCCAGTCTCCAGGTGTCCACGATCAAGGGGAAGGTTCA
>NZ_JBSHAQ010000149.1:0-1104 GCF_053611585.1 Streptomyces sp. NPDC054794
CCCGGGAGGCAAGTGGACACTTACGGACAGCCGGGGCCCCGACATCCAGGGTCGATGCGGCCATCGGGTGTCCCAAACCGTCCACATGCCTGCCCCAGCACCCCACGACCCGCGAACGGCCTGACCCCGGCCCGCACACACCCTCGCCCGCCACCGGGACACCGCCCAGATGCCCGAACACGCAACGCGCACCCACACCTCACCCCTGCCAACGGCAAGCCGCCCCACCCAGCAGCAAGCCACCACCCAGCCCCGGCGCGCCCCGCCTTCCCCGCCGCAGGCCGCTAAACCGGCCCGGCATGCCGCCACCCGGCCCGCGCACCCCCACCCACCGCCCAGCCACCCGCCCACCCTTGGTGCTGTCCAGGCGCGTCCGCGCCACCTCCCACCGGGGGCAAGCCGCCAGATCGGCCCGGCGTGTATGTGAAGTGCGGCTGCGCCACCCACCCACCGACCGGTCGCCGCTAAGCCCACCCGGCGTGCTGGCGAGACGTGGATGCGTCCCACCCGCCGACCGTTCACCCGCTAAGCCGTCCCGGCGTGCCGCCACTCGGCCCGCGCGCTCCCACCCGCCAAGCCCACCCTGCGTGCTGTCCAGGCGCGTCCGCGCCAACCACCCATCGACCGCAAGCCGCCACACGGGCCCGGCGTGCATGTGAGGTGCGGCTGCGCCACCCACCCACCGGGCGCTGGCCGCTAGTCCGGCCCGGCGTGCATGTGAGGTGCGGCTGCGGCACCCACCCACCGGGCGCTGGCCGCTAAACCGGCCCGGCGTGCCGCCACTCGGCCCTGGCGCGCACCCGCCCACCGGGCGCTCGCCGCTAGACCAGCCCGGCGTGCTGGCGAGACGCGGATGCGCCCCCACCCACCGACCGCAAGCCGCTAAGCCCACCCGGCGTGCAGGCGAGGCGCGGCCGCGTCCGTCAACGCCGGACGCGAACGCAGCCGACCGACGCCCGCGAACCCCGCCCAGCCACCCGTTCTTCCGGGCCGCCCGCTCGCTTCTCACCCGGGCTGGAGCGACCCGAGTCAAGGGTGGCCCGCAGGGCCATCGCCGAAGGCGACGCGGAGCGACAGCGCAGCGCCCTTTACTCGGGGCGCGGA
>NZ_JBSHAQ010000150.1:0-1015 GCF_053611585.1 Streptomyces sp. NPDC054794
CAGTGTCGTGCTTCCGCGCCCCGAGTAAAGGGCGCTGCGCTGTCGCTCCGCGTCGCCTTCGGCGATGGCCCTGCGGGCCACCCTTGACTCGGGTCGCTCCAGCACGGGTGAGAAGCGAGCGGGCGGCCCGGAAAGACGGGTGGCTGGGCGGGGTTCGCGAGCATGCGTTGGCTGCGTTCGCGTCCGGCGTTGACGGGCGCGGTCGCGCCTCGCCTGCACGCCGGGTGGGCTTGGCGGGTGGCCGGCCGGTGGGCGGGTGGCGTGGCCGCGGTTGGCCCCCACGCAGGGCGGGTGGCCGGGCGGTGGGTGGGGGTGCGCGGGCCGGGTGGCGGCACGCCGGGACGGCTTGGCGGGTGAACGGCCGGTGGGCGGTGGGGCGCATCCGCGTCTCGCCGGCACGCCGGACCGGTTTAGCGGCTTGCGCCTGGTGGGAGGTGGCGCGGACGCGCCTGGCCGGCAGGCCGGGTGAGCTTGGTGGGGGAACGGCCGGTGGGGGACGCGGGCCGGGTGGCGGTTCGCCGGGTGGGCTTGGCGGTTGGCCGGCCGGTGGGTGGGGGCGCGGGCCGGGTGGCGGCTCGCCGGGTGGGCTTAGCGGGTGAACGGCCGGTGGGTGGGGCGTATCCGCGTCTCGCCTGCACGCCGGGTGGGCTTAGCGGCGACCGGTCGGTGGGTGGGTGGCGCAGCCGCACTTCACATGCACGCCGGGCCGGTCTGGCGGCTTGCGCCCGGTGGGAGGTGGCGCGGACGCGCTTGGCCCCCACGCAGGGTGGGCGGGTGGCTGGGCGGTAAGGGGGGTGCGGGGGCCGGGTGGCGGCACGCCGGGCCGGTTTAGCGGCCTGCGGCCGGGATGGCGGGGTGCGTCGGGGCTGGGTGGTGGCTTGTTGCTGGGTGGGGCGGCTTGCCGTTGGCAGGGGTGAGGAGTGGGCGCGCGTCGCATGCTCGGGCGGCTGGGCTGTGTCCCGGCGGCGGACGAGGGCGTGTGCGGGCCGGGGTCAGGCCGTTCGCGGGTCGTGGG